>NZ_MAJV01000001.1:0-202652 GCF_001691065.1 Aliivibrio sp. 1S128
ATGTAACTCACATCAAAATAATTTTATTTTTATAGCTATTATTTTTTATTTTATTCTAATAAGTTAGGTTATATTATGGCGTATATAATTAATAATTAAATGGAAATAATAATGGAATCATTTTCTCGTGACCTCAAAATTAATATTCAGGCTGGGGCACCAATTATTCAAATTATTAGCCACGACACATTACGTCTTCAAGCTGAGGTTATTGAGGCCGGTGAATCTGATGGTATAAATCGACAAGTTTATTTTTGGAATCGAACTGAAGGATTGAAATGTTACCAAAGTGGTTCAATTAATAACTCAATCACCTCACTTGATGAGGTGTTAGATTGGTTTCTATCCATTGATAATAACGATGATGGTTTTTTAGATTCAGATGTCGAGATGAGTCCTGAAGGAAGTATTGTACTTTTAGACGATATTCGCCATGAGCTTGAAGGCGATAATCCCAAACTATTCAGTAAACTCCGTCTATATGCAATAAGAAAAGGAAGTGGTGAGAACCTTGATCGTACGTTAATACTTTCTCAACCCGTGCCTAATTTACCTATTGAGTTAGAGAAAGATACCCATATTCTTCATTTGCCTTTACCTGATAGATCTACCTTAAAAACACTATTAAATGCAACTAAAGATCATTATGACATCCAAGAACGAAATTTTGATGAAAGCAGTCGTTTAATTGATGCTGCGTTGGGACTATCAAGTGCAGAAGCGCAATTAGCATTTGCTAAAGCCGCTGTTGATCGCTCTCAATTAACTGAATTGGAGATTGATATTGTTGTTGCGGAAAAAGAACAAGTAATTAAAAAATCAGGTTTGCTTGAATATTTTCATCCTAAAGTCGGACTTGATGACTTGGGTGGACTGAAAAATTTAAAGCAATGGCTTGACCGACGAAAATACGCATACACAGACGATGCGCGTGAGTTTGGTTTGGAGTTTCCGAAAGGGATTATGATGTTAGGTTTACCTGGTACAGGTAAAAGTCTTGCAGCTAAAGCAGTATCAAGTAATTGGCAATTACCCTTATTACGTTTGGATATGGGAAAAGTATTTGGTGGTATTGTTGGTCAATCGGAAGAAAATATTCGTAATGCCTTACAACTAGCTGAAACCATCTCACCTTGTATTTTATGGATAGATGAGATTGAAAAAGGTTTATCTGGGCTTCAGGGGTCAGGAGGCAGTGATGGTGGGACAACAGCACGTGTTTTGGGGACGTTTTTAACTTGGATGCAAGAAAAAACGAGTCCAGTATTTGTTTTAGCCACTGCGAATCATATTGAAATGCTACCGCCAGAATTGCTACGAAAAGGACGAGTAGACGAAATATTTTTTGTAGATTTACCAGTGCTTGAAGAACGAGTTGAAATTTTAACTATTCATCTCAAAAAACGAAATGATCGACACGAGATGTTCACTAAAGATGAACTGCTAGAACTTGCCAAATTAAGCCAAGGATTTACAGGTGCTGAATTAGAGGAAGCAGTGAAAGAAGCACTGTTTATGGCATTCAGTGATTCAAGAGATATTGATGCCGATTTTATAAAAAAAGCGATTGAATCAACGTCCCCATTATCAGTCACTATGCATGAGGTGATTAGAGATACTCGAAATTGGATAAAGGGTCGCGCTGTCCCTGCAAGTAATGCAAAACCTGAATCTCTCAATTTAAATACTGACAATAAACAACTAAAGCTAAAACAAGAAAGTAAAAATCCATTTATTAAGTCACAAGGATAAGGTAATGACCAATCCTTATATTACTGCGTTAAACGATCAGGTTTATAACGGCGTACAGGGTTCCAAAGCGATTGATGATTCATTCGAACCTTTTCGCCGTTATTTAGATAATGCGCAAAGAGCATTGGAAAAAAAAGAAGTGAGCTGTGAATGGCAAAAACTTCCATCTCCAAATGCTGTTTTATCATGTAAACAATTGGTATTTGAAATAAAACCACATACGTTAGTTGAATTTGAACTAATGGATAAAGGCTGGTTTGAGATAATTGAAGATTTAGATGAAGAAGCCCCATTATCTGATGACTTTGATCCAGATATTAATGAACCTATCAGCATTGGTCGCGGTAAAACCAGAACAAAAATAAGTTTAGATAACGATGGCTTTATACAGGAGGCACAACGATTTTATATAAAGCTAGGTGATTGTGAAGAATCAAAAATTTCATGGACTGGTTATTCGTTGAAAATCCAGCCTCTTACGACTTCATTACCCGAACAACTTAAGTTATTACAGCAAGGTCAATTTTACGAAGCAAAGCTTATTGATAAGGCAAGATATCGATTAAACGGCTTACCGGATGCAAACAAGACTATTTTATACGGCGACAAAAAACTCACCTTTAAAATTATGTCTGATTTTAGTTCCCCAGACAATGCAATCAATATCGATGGTTGTAGCTATATTGTTGCTGACAAAAAACCTAATATTTCTAATGCAGATATAAAAAATGTAACCAAGACATGGTTAGAGCAACTGTCCCTTGTCAACTTACGAGATGAAAACTGCAACATGCTACCCAATGAATGGTCTTTGGGTTTGCATGAAGGCAAAGTGACCTTAGATACACTTGATGATACTTGCCCTAAAACTTTGCGACATGAGCAATTAATCAATCTAGAAATACAATGTAAACAGAATAATAGTGACATAAATTGGATTCAATTAGTCAGCCTCGATCACGGCGATGACACGGGCACGGGTCAAGACCCTTTAGAATACTTTTTTGAAGATCAAATAGATATTCTTGATCAGAATGAGAAAGCACATGCTAAAGCTGGATACCGTATTTTAAAGTCACGGCCAGAAGAGCGACAAATATTGCTTTGTCGTAAGAACGACAGTAAAAGACAAGCTGTTTTACCTAAGTGTAAACAGTTAAAAGTAAAAGTTAATACACAAGCTCTTTGGCGTCAGAAAGAAGCAATCACTAGCCTAAAATTATCTCCAGCAATAGATCAAAAGCCATTGCTAGATTTATTAAAAAATAGAAAACAACAACATTGGCCTGAATTTACGCCTGTAAACTCTCATAAACTAGAATGGTCAGTTCTCACTGATACAGAGTTTGATGGTTGTGATAAACAAAGAGAGTTTGTAACAAAAGCCCTTGCCACGCCAGATTTTGCCATTTTAGACGGCCCTCCAGGTACAGGTAAAACAACGACAATTCTAGAGTTAATTATCCAACTAGTACGTCAAGGAAAGCGTATATTACTTACGGCTTCAACTCATGCAGCTATCAATAATGTATTAGAACGTGTAGATGAAAATCATTTAAACAATGAAATATTTCCACTTCGGATTGGTGACGAAAATAGAGCTGTAGGTGTTGAGCATTATCAATATGATAATTTAGCAGATAGTTTTTCGAGTTCATTAAACGGTAATGATCATGATCAACTACTGGTTGATTCGTCAAATCTTGTCTGTGGCACAACTATGGGAATTTTACGTCTATTTAATAACAAGAGTTTATCTTTTGATGCTGGTGAATCGCCTTTTGATGTGATGATTATTGATGAGTGTAGTAAAACGACATTTGCTGAATTTCTCGTACCGGCACGTTATGCGAAACGTTGGATTTTAGTGGGTGATGTGAAACAGTTATCGCCGTTTACAGATCGCGAACAAATCACGGCTAATTTAAAACAGTTAGTTTTAAAGCATAAAAGTCGCGATAGAATAGAAGAGTTACTCACCCCTGAAACTCAACGAGCGTGTTTCCTGCTAAGTGAATTAAGATCGTTAAATCAAAATAATAACGGGCCTCGAGAATGGGGCTACCATGACAAAATCATTGTGCCAGTTACAACACTCGAACTTACGGCCCTACAAGCTGAAATTGCAGCGCGATCTAAAAGCAAAAATACGCAAACCGTATTTGAGTCAATATGCCTTGTTGGTGTGAATACTCAGTGTTTTGGTGTCAATGGTTTAACACAAAAAAAATTACAAAATGAACCCTGGTTACTCTATGAATTCAATCTACTCTTTTGTGAAGAAAAATTATTACTATCAGCTCAAAACTTAATGCCAGCGGATAGTGTTATTTTAGACCCTAAATGGGGTTTGTCTAGTCATGGGTTTCGTCACAAAGCAAGGTGGGATGGAGTACACCACTTTACGATTAAAAATGGTAAACCAGAATCCAATGCCACAAATATACATGACCAGTGGTTAAGGCATGATAAAGAAACCAATTGGTCTGAAGAAGTTGTTTGGCGTTTGGAACGTGAATATTGGTTGCGTTTTTTAAAGACCGATACTGGGAGAAATCGCCAAAATAAAGCTCAAGGTATTCGAAAGCAACTAGATCAGTTATTCCCTCAATCGGTCAATGCAATAGGGAGAATTTATGGTATCCGAAACATGGCATTTCCTTCTGTATTAGAAGCGCTTTCTGGTTCTGGGACACTAAAACAAAAAAATGATGCCGAAAACACCTTAAATTTTGGCTTTAATGATAATGAAAAGCAGTGCCGCCATACAACGTTAACCTATCAGCATCGCATGCACCCTGATATATCACAATATCCCCGAAAGCAATTCTACTCAGATGATAATAGTCAAATATCTCTATTAGATGGTCGTCAAACAAAAACAGCAAGAGACTGGCAATACAATCGATACGATAAACATGCGGTGTGGTTGGATGTAAATGGCAATACACATGGCAATGCCAATGAGCAAGAAGCCAAAGTAATTATCAATGAACTATCTGTATTTTGTGATTGGGCATCTCAGCAAGATAAAAAATACAACGTCGGGATTTTAACATTCTACAAAAAACAAGAAAAATGCTTACGAGATAAATTACAAGCTTTAACTGGCGACAGACGTTCTTTCGCAAGATTTAATTTTAAGAATGTGGAAATAAAACTGAGTACTGTTGATTTTTTTCAAGGACAAGAAGCAGATCTTACTTTCCTTTCGATGGTGAATACAAGTCGTGATGGCTTCTTAGATAGTCCAAACCGATTAAATGTCGCGATTACACGGGCTCGTTTTCAATTAGTTGTTGTCGGCCAACATGCTTATTACCGAAATAACTCTAGATCAAATGAATTAAACGCATTGGCACAAGCATTGCCAATACGAAAAATAGAAGGGTAACCATGCAAATCACATTACAACGCCAAGTTAAGGCTGTTTGCTACCAAGTACTCGCAACAGTTAATGTTGAACAAGAAAGACCGGATCTTCAGCGTATCCTTAAGCAAGTTGAAGGTGACCTAGATCGTTTACCTCCTCGACTTATCGATTATCTTGAAAAAGAAACGTTAATTAAAAATAATAGCTTAACAAAACTAGGTGGAAAAGTTATTGATAGTGGTAAGCATTCTGCTACAGAGCGAGGCATTTACCAAATCTGGTATTTACAAGAAGATGCATATCTTATGCAAGAACCTCTTTTGATGCAGCGGGTCGTAGAGTCAAATACACGTAAAGGGGGTTATCAACAGCGTAATAAGTTTTATGAGTGGGCAGAAACAGAAAAAATAGTGAGAGAAAGTAAGTTTAATTGTGATTTTGAAACTGTTTTTTTGAATGACGGTGCAAAAGTACAAGAAAATAATATCAGTAATTTACACGTTGAAGTGTTAAATACAGGTATTAAAAATAAGCAACAAAATTTAACGCTAACACTCAATTACAGTCTAGAAAAAGGAAAATACCGGGTTGAATTTAAAGTTACAGGCCAGCTCCCAACTAGATTTAATGAACGTGAACATTTTGTTGAAATAAATAATAAATACTTAGATCAACATGACGATACGTTTATGCAGAGTATCCTCGATGCCCTCGATATGCAGTGGGAGGATTCCTCATTAAGAGCGCTGTGTACCACTCCCAAAAGTCATGATGCTTTATCTACATTTATCATGTCTAAACACCGCTTATCTTCAATTGATACATGCTTTGGTTATTTTGATTCAGGTGAGATTAAACTTTTACCAATCAAACCAAAGGATGTTACTACCGCTAAAGAATGGCAAATACAGGCGTTAAATAAGTTGTTTAAATTGGATTATCTATCCGTGCCTCAGGCTAATTACAGTCAACAAATATGGCTTGCTCACCCTGCCGTTAAACATTATAAGTTGCCATTATTACAAGGTCCTGAGTTACTAAATCAATTAGACCGACAACAGAACCCAATAAGTTATTGGCATGCATCAGCAGCAAACTTTCTAATTCCTATGAATACAAAAACACCATTACCAAGTATCACGTTTAAACAAAATCAAGAATTAAGTATAAGTGATTTACTCAGATCTTTAGTGTTAAGTGAACCAATCAAACATATCATTTATTCTGACCGCCATTATAAATCGTCAAAACATGATCGTAACATGCGTGAAATTGTTCGTATTAGTGGCGCAAAATCAGGCGCTATTTATAGTTGCGAACCCAATGCTAAAATACCTGAAGGTTGGACACTTGAAGTAATGCAGAGCAAAAAAGACAACCATGATCGCTACTGGGTTATTGAAACCATTAATAGGTCGATAATATGGAAAGTCACTACAAGTCTAGACTTTATCGATTTTACATATAAAACGCCAAAAATTGAATCGCCGACTACATTTATACAACTTGAAGAAAGTGATCTTCCTGATTATTTACAGCAAGCATTGTCAATGAATATCGTTAAGGAAGCTATCGCATGATCACATCATATGACACAGAGTTCACTATTAATTATGGTGAAGAGTATTTAAATAATATTTTTGTATATCAAGATGATGAATCCGGCTTATGTGAAAATTTTGATGATGATGGTTTTCATATTTGTACTGAATTCAGTTGGACTACATATCTAAATAGTCTTGAAATAAATAAAAGTTTACTGTTATCGACTAGTTCAATAACAAGCGATGATGCAATTAGATCTTTACAAGAACTGGCTGATAACAATATCCAAATATTTTTGTTGCTAGACGATTCAGATGCTAACCGAGAGGCTATTGAAGCATTGTCAGGGCGCTGCTGTATTCGAATTGGAGTCGCCCAGCAAGGTGCTCTAATAATTGCAGACCATCAACAAGAGGAGTTTAAACAAGGCGTTATTTTTTCTAATGATATAGTAGATAATTCTGATTTTTTCTATCATATAGAATTAGAAGAAAAACAAATAGATGATTATTATCGTTTGTTTTGTTACTTATTTTGGACTAAATCGACAAGTGAATATTTAATTCAAGGCAAAAAACAATCTTGTTCAAACGGTGACTCGCCAGTGAACTATATTGATTTACCACATCAACATGTATTATCAGAGAGTTTATTTAGTAAACTTAATACAGCAATAACTCATCAGAGTTCAGTGTGCAGTAATGAATTCTTATTAGAACAATTATCACAAAGTAAAACTACTACAAATGTCTTGATGACTTTAGGGCAATCATCAAAACAGCCGTTATTAAATTTAATTAACGCAACTGACCATATTCAATTATTTGAAAAAAAGGCGTTACCTCAGGTTATTTTATCAAAGAACGAAGCTTGGTTATTACCAACAACAAGTGATGTCAATAGCGTTAATTGGGCGCTCAAGTTAACTGAAAACCAACGCTGTTCTATTGAAAATTATCAAAATGAGCTATTAAGTACTTGTTATTGGAATTTGAATAAAAGAGTTAAGCTTAAGAGCATTTCATCAACAGTGTTATTTGCTAATCAAATGGAACTGGAGGTTAATTACGAAGATGAAATGTATATTTCCCTCAATAATACAGAATGTAAAAGCTTTGATGATTTTGAAAATAAATCAGCGCATATGATTGCTGAAGAACTTAATTTCACTAAGTTCAACGACAGAAACTTAGCCAAAAAGATCCATTACTCAATAACAATAAGCCCCCCTTACCTAGCAAGTAATGCTAAAGAAGATCCTTTACATCAACATTGGCTAGCCCTACAGCAGCACTGGAATGATGAAGTTGAGCGTTTAGAGCGCAAACAATTTCAAATAGAAAAAAGTAAAGATACAGTCAGCGACAACGTTAAACGTTTTATGAGTAACTTCTTAACAGGTCAATTAAATAAGAAACGAACTCAAACTCGAGAATTAGATAAATTGAAAACGGTTACTTTATCTAAACTGTCGTTACAAGCAAGATCTAAAGCTGAAAAAGACATTAATGAGCTTATTTTATCACTTTCATTATCAATGGATAAAGTCGTTGAAGCCACCGATATTGCGGAGCAAGAGTTAAAATGGGATAGAGAAAACTCAAGACTTACTCAAATTTTGGACTCGTCAACAAAAAACAGTGCCCAAGCAGAAAGGGAACTAGAACAATTTAAATTAAAATCTGTTGATGAGACGAAAGAAAACAATATCGAACTATCAAATAACTGGCAGCATTGGTTAGTCGAATTCTGCAAAACAGACTTTGTAAACAAAGTTGCTGAGTATCCTCTAAAGAGGATTAATGAGTTTGGTGCTGAAAACACCAACAACCTGAAAGCATACCTGCATGTACAGTTTAATGACATGCCTAATGAACAATTAATTATGGGGTGGAATGCGTTAATTGATACTTATAAACAGAATCCTATTCTAGAAAAAGAGTTGCCTCAAACAGCTGATGATATTCGAGTATGGTTGAATTCCCATGCAAAAAGTACGACCAAAAAATTGAAACAAACAATCAAAAACCTCATCGATGCTGACGTAAAAAATAACAAGCAAGTACTTACCGAAGAAAGAAAGCGCGTTGAATTTGCAACCGTCGCGTTTAAACAAATGTTTTCTGCATATGAACAAAAAGTGAATGGGTTAAATAGGGAACACAAATCATTGATGAACAATGTGGAACAATTAAATAACAAAAAAAATAAAGATTTATCTGACTTGGATAAACATAGTACTAACAAGATCTTTAAAACTAAAAATAAAGATTCGGTTCTTGCAAAGTTATTTGGTAAGAATGTAATGAACACTAATACGTCATTTGTTTTGAATTGGCCTAGTGAAGAATTACCTTGTGTTGGTAATTTGTATACATGCAAAAATAATCGGTTCCTTGCAATACGTTACAAAGCCGATATTGAATTAGCAAGACAAGAGGCTGCTAGATTGCATGCTGACCTCGTTGTAGAAAGGAGTAGTAAATAATGGCAGAGCAGAAAATTACTTTAATTATTGATGAAGATGGTGCTATTTGTGCTAAAACACAAGGGTTTATTGGCAACACTTGTCTAGATGCGTTAGATGAAATAATGGATGTTCAACCTGTGACCAGCATTCGTACGACAGACGAGTTTAATCATAATGTAGTACGTAATGTAGCTAAAAAAGTAACGCAGGGACGGTCATAAATGAGTGTCGTAATCAAAACTTTAACACCGTTTACTGAGTGCGATGTACTTATTGAAGCACTGACGTCATTAAATGTATCAACAATAGTAAATGGCATAAACATTGTAACTGACCGACATGATTATCAAGGTCAGCAATGCTTTGTTTGGAATGGTGATACTTATTTATTTCAATATGATTCAGATGAACTAAATGGGCGTATTGTAAATAATGCTATACATAGACAGTACACCCCAACGAGACAGTTCTTATCTAAGTTGGAGATTGCTTACAAGACGGCTTATCAGCTACATTTAGCTCGTTTAGCTGAAGCGGAAAGACTGCGTTTAGAACAAGAACGCCTTGCCCGAGTTGAAGCCGTTAGAGTTAAGGCAATTGCGAAAGCAAAAGCCCAGGGCTATCGAGTTAAAGAACAGAAGAAAAACGGTAAAATACAGCTCGTTCTAACAAGAACCATTTAGTTATGTTTGGGACTTGTTTTAACTTAGCTAATATTGAACCATCAAGCCACATTTACGGTCCTGGAGACCGGTTTGTAATTTGGCTACAAGGTTGTACGCTTGCATGTAAAGGCTGTTGGAATACAGCTATGTGGCCCCACAAAAAGAATGAATTGATTGAACGGCAGAAGTTGTTCAATCAAATAATGGACATACCAGGTATAGTTGGTGTGACTTTTCTCGGTGGTGAGCCGCTACAGCAAGCCGAAAACCTTCTTTGGTTAATGAAAAAGCTATCAGAGGAGGGGGTTGATATTATGCTTTATACTGGTTATGAATTTGCTGAAATACAATCATGTAGCAATAAACAAGGTATCTTTGATTTTGTAGACATTTTAATTTCAGGTCGTTATCAACATTCTTTACGTAATACTAATTTAATATGGCGAGGTTCCGAAAATCAAAAGGTTAGTTTTTTAACTGGTAAGTATGATCAAAAAATAATCTTAGAATGTAATCAAGTCGAAATTCATATTGGCGAGTTTGGAGAGCTATCCATATATGGCTATCCCGATCAATTAAAGCTGTAACCGTTGAACTAGGCGAAGCAAATTACGTGGCATTTCCATGGTGATAATCACGTAGAGTTTGCGTGTAATATTCCAGGGCATGCAGAAGCAGGGATGGTAAAGAAAATAACGTTATAAACGACTGTTTTTAAGATAACAAAGCGGTAAGGTGGGTGGCCTTACCGCTTTTTTTATTGTGCCATCAAATTATAATTTGAAGAATGACAATTGTTGTTTTTGTTCTTCTGCTAATCTTGATAACTCAGAGCTTGCACTTGCACTTTGGCTAATGCCCGTGACGTTTTGATTCACAAGCTCAGACATATTAACGACATTGCGGTTAATATCTTGAGTTACTTGAGATTGCTCTTCAGCCGCAGTTGCAACTTGAGTGTTCATATCATTAATCGCATTGATAGATTCGGTAATACCAACCAGAGCATCACCTGCTTTTGCTGTTAGCTCTTTATTTAGCTCTAACATATCAAGGCTTGATTGCATGCTGTCGTTAGCTAAACCTGATTGCTCTTGAAGCGCTTCAATGATCGTTTGAATTTCTTGAGTTGATGATTGAGTACGAGCAGCAAGTAAGCGTACTTCATCAGCAACGACGGCAAAACCACGACCAGATTCACCCGCACGAGCCGCTTCGATAGCCGCATTGAGTGCAAGTAAATTAGTTTGGTCTGAAACCCCACGAATCACTTCAACGACATTATTGATTTGTTCTGATTGCTCTTTAAGGCGATTAACAACCACAGCAGCATCAGTCAATGCTGAAGCCATTTTCTCGCTTGCTTCAGTACTTTGAGCAAATATATCTAAACCTGCATGTGCCAATTCATTGGTTTCACGAGCTGTTTTATCAGCCGCAAGCGCATTATCACTTACGTTATCAGCAGTGCTTGATAGTTCATTGACTGCTGAAGCAACCTGTTCTATTTCGCTTAATTCTTTTTGTGAGTTTGATTCCGCTTCACTCATCACGGCGGCAAGCTCAGTAGACGCTGAAGCGACGCTTTCATTAATATTACTTAACTCTTCAATAGTTACTTGAAGCTGACGAGCCGTTGTATTGATGTCGTTACTCAGTTGCGCAATTTCATTATCACCATCAGACTCTGCTCGTACTGCTAAGTTACCTTCTGCAAGCTTACGGATAACTAATTGTAGTTTTTGAATAGGGTGGACGATTAAGCCTGATAACCACCAAGATGTAAGTAAAGAGACAATAAAAACAAGCAGAATGGTAATGATTGCATTGTGTTGTACTTGAGTATTTCGTTCAGAACTATTTGTTAACTCAGCCGTAGAAATATCATTTATTTTTTGTGATAAGTTATTAATTGATCCCGCCATAATATTGCCCAGCTTACTGTATTGTGCAATTAATGAACTGTAATTATTGTCTACGGTTAACCCTTGTTCTTTCTGCTCTTGATAGGCAAGTATTTTTTTTGAAAACTCTAAATAATCATGAACCGATTTTTTAACTACATTAGCATCAGAGCCGAAGGTTTTGTGCTCAGATATTTCTAAAAGAAGTTGATTAAGTATTTTTTCATTCTTATCCAGACTTTTTAAAAAACTAACTCGATGAGAATGATCATAAATTGCGTACACAGCATTGATTCTCATTGGATACATATGATCATCTATCTTCGCTAGCTGGTCTTTATAGAAAATAAATGAAGTCGTGTTGTCATGCAGGATATTTTGTTCTTTATCTAAGCTATAAGAGGTATACCAAAGAGAAATTAATAGAGCTAGTGCTGTAAAGAATACAGGAAGTAGAACTTGAATTCGTATAGATGTGTTTTTTAATGAAAATTGCATTGTCGCCTCGACAAATAAACAAAAGTAAAGAAAGTTCATCCATGAAATTATATTTTCTCGAAATATAGACTCTTGTCACACTTATGTCGATCTTTAATGTAAGTAAATGTGTATTTGTGATTGATATTCAATGCATTTAGGTGGCTTTATAATGAGCGCTTTGTATCTGCGATTCTAAATATTGATCTTAGTTATGCTTCTGGCGAGTGTTTAGGTTTAATTTAGGATAAAGAAGGTGGGGATAATGCGGCAAGGAGATTACCTTACCGCGTTATTAAGTAACTTTATAGTTTAAAGAACGCTAATTGCTCTTTTTGTTGTTCAGCTAAACGAGATAGCTCGTTACTTGCACTTGCACTTTGACTAATGCCTGTCACGTTTTGGTTTACCAGTTCAGACATGTTTACTACATTACGGTTAATGTCTTGAGTTACTTGAGATTGCTCTTCAGCAGCTGTGGCAACTTGAGTGTTCATATCATTAATCGCAGTAATTGATTCCGTAATACTAACTAACGCGTCACTTGCTTTTGTTGTTAACTCTTTATTTAATTCAAGTTTATCAAGGCTTGCTTGCATACTATCATTAGCGAGACCTGACTGTTCTTGCAATGATTCAATAATGGTTTGTATTTCTTTTGTTGAATCTTGAGTTCGAGCAGCAAGTAAGCGAACCTCGTCAGCAACGACGGCAAAACCTCGGCCAGATTCACCAGCTCGAGCCGCTTCAATTGCGGCATTCAATGCTAATAAGTTAGTTTGATCCGAGACACCACGGATCACTTCAACGACGTTATTAATTTGCTCTGATTGTTCTTTTAAGCGATTAACAACGATAGCGGCATCGGTTAATGCATTCGCCATGTCTTCACTTGCTTGATTACTTTGAGTAAAAATATCAAGACCAGTTTGAGCTAGTTCACTTGTATCTCGAGCTGTTTTATCAGCAGATAATGCATTATCACTTACATTATCTGCTGTGCTTGATAGTTCATTTACCGCAGAGGCAACTTGTTCTATTTCACTGAGTTCTTTTTGTGAATTTGTTTCAGCTTCTGTCATAACTGCTGCTAATTCTGTTGATGCAGCTGCGACATCTTCACTAATGCGAAAAAGAGCTTCAACCGTTGTTTGTAGTTGAATCGCTGTCGTATTGATATCTTTACCTAATTCAGCAATTTCATTATCACCATTTACATCAGCACGGACAGTTAAATCTCCCGCAGCTAAACGACGTATGATTAATTGGATTTGTTTAACAGGAGTAACGATAAGGCCAGACAACCACCATGCACCAATCATTGAAATGAAAAATACGGCTAAAATAGCGAAACCAGCATTCAATTTAATTTGAGTGTTTTTCTCATAGCTTTCTTTCATGGCAGTGTCAGAAAACTTATTTACTTGTTGAGAAAGGTGGTTGATAGATTCAACCATGCTGTTACCAATATTTCGATATTGAGAGATCAACGTTTCATAATTATCTGTAACAGTAACGCCGCTTTCTTTCTTGTTTAAGAAATCAACAATCTTATGTGAAAATTGAACATATTCATTAATGTTTGAGCTAACTTGTTTTACTTCACTAGCAAATGTTTTTCTTGCCGCGATGTCATTAAGCAAGCCATCAATAATATTGGTTTTGTTTCTTAATTCGTTGGTAAAGTTATCTCGACGATTTACATCATAAATAGCATAAACAGCATTGATACGTAATGGATAAATAATATCATCTACTTTAGCTAATTGGTCTTTGTAAAAAACAAAAGAATGGGTATTACTTGCTATGGTATTTTGTTCTTTTTCTAAAGTCGAAGCGGTAAAACCGAGAGAGATAAATAAGGCCAAAGCAGTAAGAATGACAGGTAATAGGATTTGAATACGTATAGACGTATTTTTTAAAGAAAATTGCATTGAAGCCTCTTAAATTTGAGATTAACGTAAACAATATGGAGTTTATGTTATATTTTCTCAAATTTTAGACTTTTATCACAGTTTTGTCGATAAGTATTGTAACGGATTGTGGTTTTTTGTCTTTTAAATTTGATTTATCAGTTAAAAATTTGTTCTGAATTTGGATGTGCATCAGTGATATTAATTCTCAATCATTTCAATCTCATAGATTTCATCAGCGATATCTTGTGTTTTACGCTCGATAATTGTTTGAGCATCCGCTAAGCCTTGATTATAAAACACAGGGCCAGTTTGTTTGATAATAAAATCTAACAAAAACTCACCATCAAACTGACCTAATTCCATATCGAGTTCTTGTTCAAAATAGCCTTGAAATTTGTGAATTAATTCATCTCGTTTATTTTTTGGTATCGTAATGGTGGTCATTCTATGTCCTTAGCGGTTATGTTTTTTTTGAAGGTTATGAACGGCTTTATTGTACATTATCCACGCCATTATCCCTGCCATCGTATTACCCACTAATGCACCTATGAATACACCATGCAACCCAAACAAGGTTGAACCTAGCCATATCATCGGTAAGAAACAGGCAAAAAGTCGCAGTATAGAAATGGTTAACGCTCTCATTGAAACCCCAAGCGCATTACAAACAGACACCATCAACATACAGATACCCAAAGAACTGAGGCTGATCGGAACCCACATAAGATAGGCCTGAATAACGTTGATTACATTACTGTCAGTGCTTAATAGGTTTGCTAACGGCTTGGCTACTATGAATAACAAGATAGCAAGGCCGATCTGCCACGTTAATACAAACTTAGCGGCAATACGGATCAGCTTTTGAATATCATCGAACTGTTTAGCGCCTAGCATCTTTCCGACCATTGGTGGAATCGACATGGTTAACGCAAGTACAACAACAATAGCAAAAAATTCGATACGAGAAGCCATTGCCCAACCAGCAACCGCCGCTGCGCCAAATCCTGCAATGATTTTAGTCGCCATCATTGAAGAGAGTGGTGGCAATAATTGGCTCATCATCGCGGGTGACATAACAGCATTCAATTCTTTAATCGATTGAGCGATTGGCAGATCATGCCAAGAAAAAGAAATCCAATGACGTTTGAAAATAGAAGGAAGAATAATACAAAAGCCAATACTGAAAGAAAGGATCGTTGCCCACGCTGCGCCGTTTAACCCGAGATCAAAATGAAAAATAAAAATAGGGTCTAAAATCATGTTTAATATACTGGTGATTACCATCATTAAACCGGGTAACTTGGTGTCTCCGTTTGCTCTACACACACTGTAAGCAAAGTAAATCATAGCACCAGTCCAACAGCTTGCTAACCAAACCGGCCAGTAGCTATCAATAACGGGGAAAACATCGGCTTGTGCTCCCAGCAACGAGAGAATAGGCCCACGAGAAAACCAAATAACCAAGCACATAGTGAATACCATTACGGCACCCAGAATTATGACTAATCCGCCTAATTGTTTTGCTTTTTGAGGTTGTTGGGCGCCAAGAACTCGGGCAATAACGGCTGTCGTTGCTATGCCTAACCCAACTTGCAGGCCAATAATTACCATTTGTAATGGCATGGTAAAACCTTGAGCTGCAAGGGGTAAAATACCTAGTTGTCCAATGAAGGCACTGTCGACTAATTGAAAGCTCATTAAAGAAAGTACACCAAACATCATTGGCCATGTCATTTGAAAAAGCTGTTTTGAAAGAGAAGGGGTTGGCATGATTATGAGGTGCTCAGTAAGTATTGATTGGTCATTGTACTGATTATAGAGCAAGACACAAATTCAGAAAGAAGATAGTAGAAAAAAGCCCTTATTAGCGAATCGACTTCGGTTTAAATAAGGGCTAAGTTTATCTGTTATTTATAAAATCAAATACTTGGCAATAATGATTCAGGCATTAGTTGATTGTATGTAGCCTCTAGCAATAGGGCGTTTGCTTTGGCAATGTCTGGTGCGAAATAACGGTCTTTGTCATAAAAATCGACACGTTCACGCAGCATAGCTTTTGCTTGTTCTATTTTTTCTGAGCTTTTGTTTGGAGCTCTGAAATCTAACCCTTGAGCCGAAGCGAGCAGTTCGACGGCTAATATCCCGCGTGTATTTTCGGCCATATCCCCTAAACGACGGGCTGCAAAGGTTGCCATTGATACGTGATCTTCTTGGTTTGCAGACGTTGGTAAACTATCAACAGAAGCAGGGTGAGCAAGGCTTTTGTTTTCACTGGCTAATGCCGCTGCGGTGACTTGCGCGATCATGAAACCTGAGTTTACTCCGCCGTTATCCACTAAAAATGGCGGTAATTTACTTAACCCACTGTCAATGAGGAGTGCCATTCGACGTTCAGACAAACTGCCAATTTCTGCAATGGCTAACGCTAGATTATCCGCAGCCATTGCGACAGGCTCTGCATGAAAGTTACCGCCAGAGATAATGTCGCCATCTTCTGCAAAGACTAAAGGATTATCCGATACAGAGTTTGATTCTATCTCTAATGTATCGGCAGAGTTTCTGATCTGTTGTAAACACGCGCCCATCACTTGAGGCTGACAACGCAGTGAATAGGGATCTTGTACTCGTTCACAGCATTGATGTGATAAACCAATCTCACTATGTTGTGCTAATAAATGACGATAGCCTAATGCGGCGTCCATTTGACTACGATGCCCACCAACACGACCTTTGTTACGAGAA
Source organism: Aliivibrio sp. 1S128 (assembly GCF_001691065.1). Taxonomy (NCBI): domain Bacteria; kingdom Pseudomonadati; phylum Pseudomonadota; class Gammaproteobacteria; order Vibrionales; family Vibrionaceae; genus Aliivibrio; species Aliivibrio sp. 1S128. The sequence continues at coordinate 16,845 of NZ_MAJV01000001.1, forward strand.
ACGCCTTCGTCACACGCAAAGCCAATAAGGGTGATCCCATGGATAGATGAGTGAGTTAAAGGCGTTATTTTTTGATGCCAACGTAAACCGAACTCACCATCTTCGGAATCAACTCTGCCGTGCCAAACGGACATATCAATCGTATGACAATCAATGAACCCAGGTGTGACTAAAGCATTACCACAATCAATAACATCAGGATGACCGTGAAATATCTCGGGGCAAGAGTGGCCAACGTATTCAATTTTTCCATTTGTTACGCCTACCATTGCATCTTGGATAACTTGATAGCCAGCGTTTTGGTTAAACAGATCTGTCTTCATTGTGACTAGGTTAAGATTCGTAAAAATTCTATCCATGAGCATCTGCCTATGTAAATTAACGGATAAGTTAATATGTATATACAAATAGATAATCTTTTTTATTGGTTAAGACAAGGTAGAGTGTAATGGAGTTGTGATCAAAAGAGCAATTATTGACCATTAAATGTCCAGTTTTGAGAAGATACTACGCGTCAAAGAGGGGGGGGGGCATCTATCTAAAATAATTTAATAATATTTATACGGTGTAGGTAACGTTAAGCGGGTGAAAAGCAGAGCGGGTAGGAGTACACTCTCTGAAAATAAAGACAGAGCAGGTAACGACGTGCATTTATTAGATAGGCTGACGATTCGCCTTTTTCATGATGAAAGACAAAAACAATTCTCAGGTGATCACGCGAGAAGTTTAGGCTGGAATTCGACTGAGTCTCAGTTTTTACGTTTTAAAACGATAGCGAATGCATTGAGTTTTGAGAATAAGCGCGTACTTGATTTAGGTTGCGGCTATGGTGATCTTAAAACCTTCTTGGACATGAGTTGTCGTGTGAAGTCTTATGTTGGGATTGATCAACAATCAAGTTTTATTAAACAAGCCAAGAAACAGTTTGAGCAGCAAGGTAATTGTGAATTTATTAAAGGGGATTTTTCTTCTGGAAAATTACCTAATGCCGATATCGTAGTGGCGAGTGGATCGTTAAATTACCGTGCGAGAAACAAAACCTATCATGCTAAAGTTATCCGCGATATGTATGAAAAAGCGGAAGAGGCTGCCATTTTTAACTTGCTAGATAGTAAATACGTTAAGAATGGCCGATTATTAGAAGCTCATGATCCAGAACAAGTGCTTAATTACTGTTTAAGCCTCTGCCCAAACAGCCAGTTAATTAAAGATTATTCAGATGAAGATTTTACGATAGTTATGCGTAAAAAATTCTAGACAGTTAAGATGAAAAAATGGCTAATCAAAGGATTAGCCATTCTATAATTTTCAATTTAGAAATAATTATTTAAAATCTAATAATTCAACTTCAAAAATCAAAACTGAACCCGGCTGGATAGAGCCTGCAGAGCGATTACCATAAGCTAAGTTACTTGGGATAAAGAAACGCATCTTTTGGCCAACAACCATCAATTGAACACCTTCCGTCCAACCTTTGATTACTTGTCCTAAGCCAAATTCAATTGGCTCACCACGCTCTACTGAGCTATCAAATACATTACCGTCAATTGTTGTACCGTGGTAATGCACTTTTACTTTGCTTTTTGCTGTAGGGTGTTCAGTGCCCGTACCTTCTTCAAGTACTAAGTATTGAAGACCTGATGCCGTTGTCTGAACGCCTTCTTTAGTTGCATTTTCAGCTAAAAATGCATTCCCAAGTTCAATGTTTTCTTTTGCAGCTTTTGGGTTGTTTACAAAGTGTTGAAACAACATATAACCAAGAACGATAAATGCAATAGTGATGATGATTTTAGACACAATATTTCCTTATATAGACACCAACTGAGATAAGTAATAATGACTTATCTCTATTGATATTAGTTAATTACTTTTCTAGTAGGTAACGGATAGTTTCAGCGATTTTCTTAGGATCGTCATGACCACCAATTAACACGTTGTATTTGCCGTTAACTACAAAAGTTGGAACAGAACTGATACCTGATTGCTCAGAAAGCATTTTTGCATTATCTACTTTTTTGATCAGAATATCACGCTGCTCTTCATTAAATTCGTAAGGACTTGTTAGGCCTCGAGAGGTAAATGCTGTGGAGTATGCTTCTTGCTGTTGAGTCAGTGTGGTTCCGTCACCCATTTGTGTTGCTGCAAATAAGTCTTCCATAAACGCGTGGTCAGGTGTGCCTTCTACCTGCATTTCTGCAGCGTAGTAGAACATAGCAGCAACATGAGCAGATTGGTTAAACGTTATGTGCATTTTACTGATATCAGTGCCCGCTTCTTGGCTGATCACAGGTAAAAAGTTTTCCATGTTACGGCAGTGGCCACAAGATAGGGCAAAAACTTCAGTTACTGGTGCAATTGAATCTGTAGGTAATGTGGTAGAAAGCACTTCATATTGAACGCCTTCTTTTGGTTCGTTAGTATCGCCACATGCTGTTAAAAAAAGAGCTGAAGAAAGAACAAGTAACAATGGTTTGATAATGGATTTCATGTGAATTCTCATAGGTTATTATTTCGAGTGAAAATAGCATGATTTTAAAAAAGTAGAAATAAAATAGGACAACAATTGTTGTCCTATTTAGTAAAACTATGTAAAGAAATTACGATGTTATACTTTACGCACTTGGATGATCATGCCCATTAGTGGGTGATCAATATAGTGAGTTTCACCACTGCGCATTTTACGTCTTTCTTCCATGCGGTAAGATTTTAAAAACTCTTTAATTTCAGTTTCCGGAGTTACGTCTTCTAAATGGCCTAACTGAACATCCGCATTTGGATCTTCAATTGCTGTCGATTCAGTAGACAGTTCTGCGGTTTCCGTGGTTGTTACTTCGTCAGAAGAAGTAGAGGTTGTTTCTGTAATAACGTCTTTTTCTTCTTTTGGTGTGCTGACGATAAATTCGTGTTGACCAGGAACTTTAAGATCTAAAATCGTATTTACGTATAGGTAATGTTGAACGTAAACTTGCATTGTTCCATCTAACTCAAGAAGAGGGCCAGAAGATGGTGTTGCTACTGTTGTATCTGCCTCAAGAGTTTCTGAGCCTTCAATAAGCGCAGGTTTTGGTGCGTCTAAAGGAACCAGTGATAAATCAGCGTTTGCATCTTCAATAGTTCGACCATCAGCAACAAAACGATCAGAGAAATCTTGTCCTGCTTGAATATGGAAAATAGGAGAACGAGATGAGCCTGAATCACCTTGTCGCCAAGCAACATGTACTAACGGCTTAAATCCAGCGTGATTTTGCAGTTTAGTATAAGCTTCATTTAACTTGTAGTAGCCAGAAGGAAGTAGTGATGCACCATTACTGTTCATCATCTTTTTATCGCGATATGAGAACGCACGATCTAAATTGATTGGCGCAAGAATGTCAGGCCAAGATTCTTGATAAGAAGATGGCTCTACATTGCGTTTAAAAATGATGACTTCGACGTCAAATTGACGAGCAAAAGAAGGCCAGCTTGCCAGTAAAATTAACGCATAAATTATTTTTTTCATTCAAACTCCAGTGAAATGGTTCTTTAAAGTCTTGGTTGTCCATAATCAAGACCAAAAATTAGTATTTTCTTATTATTTAAATCTAATAGTTAGATTCTATTTTCGTAAAACAATTTGAGCAAGTCCATTACGTATTTAATTCGCACTTGTCTCTCAGTTAAGTCTTTTATAAATTTAACCTTGGTTGGGCCATCTAGCGCAAAACCGGTTGGATCTTTTTGCAATAATGACACAAGGAACATAGGGTTTATGTCAGCGGTAGGTTCAAATTCAATATAACCACCATTACCATGTGCTTCTAATTTCTTCACTTTTAATGACGCAGCAAGCATTTTAACTTCTGAACTAACCAGTAGAGTTTGAGTTGCTTCTGGTAATGATCCAAAGCGATCGATAATTTCTACTTTAAGTTCATCTAATTCACCATTGCTTGTCACACTCGCAATTCGCTTATATAAAGATAAACGCGTGTTTACATCCGGAATGTAATCTTCTGGAATTAATGCAGGCAAGCGCAGTTCTACTTCTGTTTGCTCACGTAATAGGTCATCAAGTGAAGGCTCTCTGCCTTCTTTTAATGCTTCTACCGCTTGCTCTAGCATTTCCATGTAAAGGGTAAAACCGACAGATTGTATCTGACCACTTTGACCATCACCCAGTAATTCACCAGCGCCACGAATTTCTAAATCGTGTGTTGCTAGAGTAAAACCGGCCCCTAAATCTTCAAGAGATGCGATAGCATCTAAACGTTTAACGGCATCCTTACTAATAGATTTTGGGTGTGGGGTTAATAAATACGCATAAGCTTGATGGTGTGAGCGACCTACACGACCACGTAATTGGTGTAGTTGTGCTAAACCGAGCTTATCGGCGCGATCCATGATAATGGTGTTGGCAGTTGGAACATCAATACCGGTTTCAATAATCGTTGTACAAACTAGAACATTGAACCGCTGATGATAAAAATCACCCATGATGCGTTCTAATTCACGTTCGCGCATTTGACCATGAGCTAAGGTAACTCGAGCCTCAGGGATCAGTTTTTCAATCTCTTCAGCGGCGTTCTGAATCGTTTCTACATTGTTATGCAGAACATACACTTGACCACCACGTTTGATCTCACGAAGAATCGCTTCTTTGATCACGTCATCCGCTTTTTCACGCACAAAGGTTTTAATTGCTAATCGACGAGCCGGTGGTGTGGCGATGATGGATAAATCACGCATTCCACTCATTGCCATATTCAACGTTCTTGGAATTGGCGTTGCCGTTAACGTTAGAATATCAACGTCCGAGCGCATCGCTTTGACTTTTTCTTTTTGACGCACACCAAAGCGGTGCTCTTCATCTACAACCAGTAAGCCAAGATCTTGAAACTTGATACTGTCTTGCAGTAATTTGTGTGTGCCGATTAGGATATCCACTTTCCCTTCCGCAGTGGCAGCTAATATTTCTTTTTGCTCTTTGGCTGATTTAAAGCGAGACAAAACTTCCACTCGAATTGGGAAGTTAGCAAAACGATCTCGGAAATTCTCAAAATGCTGCTGCGCAAGTAGAGTGGTAGGAACTAATACTGCCACTTGTTTTTCGTTGTGTGTTGCTAAGAATGCTGCACGCATTGCCACTTCTGTTTTGCCAAAACCAACGTCACCACACACGAGGCGATCCATTGCTTTGGCTTGGCACATATCAGATAATACATCGTTAATGGCTATTTCTTGGTCGTGTGTTTCTTCAAACGGGAAGCTTGATCTGAAATCAGCGTAAGCATTACGATCTTGCTTAAAGGCAAAACCAGGTTTAATGGCGCGCTTTGCGTAGACATCAAGTAATTCAGCGGCCACGTCGCGCACTTTTTCAGCCGCTTTACGACGGGCTTTACTCCACGTTTCACTGCCTAATTTACTGATTGGTGCTGAATCGTCTGCGCCCGCAGAGTATCGGCTAATGAGATTTAAAGAAGAGACAGGAACATACAGCTTAGTTTCGTTTAGGTATTCTAACATCATGTATTCCGCTGGCATATCGCCAACGTCTAATGTTTGAAGCCCCATGTAACGACCAATACCGTGATCGATATGAACGACTGGCTGTCCAATTTTCAGTTCAGCTAAGTTACGGATTAGTGTATTGCTGTTTATTGATTTGTTATCACCACGACGGCGACGTTGAATTACTCGCTCACCCAGTAAGTCACTTTCACAAATAAAAGCAACGCATGGGTTTTGAAGAATAAAGCCGTGTTCAGCCGAGCCAATAACTAAAGTTGCTTTATTTTTGTGCGTAACCGCGTCAGTCATTGAATTACAAATAGCTGGCTTTAACTTAATACGAGCTAGTAATTCAAGTAACGCTTCACGGCGACCTTCAGATTCAACAGAGAAGATAACCTGACCACTGAATTTCTCATAGAATTGACGAAATTGAGCGAAGGGTTCTTTATTTTGGTGCTGAATTGCAATCTCTGGTAATTCTAATAAATCAGGATTAAATCGACCTGCTTTTTCTATTTCGGCTTCTTTAGATAACTTAACTCGTGGGTATTGTTTGAATAAACCAAACATATCCGTCGTTTGAAGCCACAGCTCATTTACTGGAAGAAGAGGGCGTAATGGATCCACTCGACGTTGATCATAGCGGTATTCAGCATCGGCTAAGAAATCATTGGCTGCTTTTTCTATATCACCAATAGTAACCAGTAATGTGTTATCTGGCAGGTAATCAAACAAAGTTTCCGTTTCATCAAAGAACAGCGGTTGCCAATATTCGATACCCGCAGGCCAAGCGCCTTTGCTGATCTGTTGATAAACCGACTCTGGCTCACGACGTGCATCAAAGCGTTGGCGCCAGCGAATACGGAAATCTTCAATCGCTACATCATCGGTTGGAAACTCATGCGCAGGCAGTAGGTTGATTGATTTTACTTCTTCAATAGTACGTTGGTTATCAGGGTCAAATTGACGAATGGTGTCAATTTCATCATCAAAAAAGTCGATACGATACGGGTGTGCATTACCCATAGGGAATAAATCAAGAATAGAACCTCGGCTTGCGTATTCACCGTGACTCATTACTTGGTCAACGTGTAAATAACCGGATTTTTCTAGCTGTAATTTTAGCTTATCAAACGATAGGTGATCACCGACGTTTACAACTAATGCGTGCTTGTGTAAGAAAGATTGCGGTGATTGACGTTGCAATAAGGTACTAACAGGAACGATTAGCGTGCCATCTTTTTGCTGAGGCAAATGATATAGGCGTGATAAACGGTCAGAAATGATGTCCTGATGCGGAGAAAAACTGTCGTAAGGAAGGGTTTCCCAATCAGGAAAAACCTCTACTGAATGTTGGCTAAATTGGTTAATTTCATTTTGTAAACGAAACGCCAATTGCGGCTCAGTAACCGCAACCACGACAGGACCAGTGTGTTGTTGCTCAATCTCTGCAATTGCAAGTGCTAGAGAAGAACCCGTTAAGTTACCAACAGAACGAGTGTCGTTCGCTTTTGTCGGTAATGTTAATGACAGTAAGTTTTTTATAGGCATCAGGATATTCAGTTATTAGGTTAAGTTTCGTTCTAGGGCGCGAAGTTTTAGCACTTTTTGTTGCTGGAACAGCGCGGCTTTGATCAGTAAATCTTGGTCAATATCACGAAGGAGATCATAACTCATCTCAATCGTATACCCAGTATCAGTCTGAGTACATTGTGTTACTTGAGCATAGCAATAAATTGCAGAAGGTGGATGCTCAAGGAACAGTTTTACTTTGGCTTTTTGAGTAAGAGTTAACGCGACCTTACTTTCGTAGGTGAACTTACTTGCTCCAAATGAGACTGTTTTATGACGATAAGTTTTATTATCTTGTTGAATTAACAGATAAGAGAGCAATAAATTGAGTTTTTGATTTTGATTATTAAGGTAATTAGCTAAACGTTTACCGTCATCTAATTTTAAGAAAGAAAGTTCGTTTTCAGAAACATCATCGAGTGAGCTACATTCTTGGGCAACTCGAAATGGTGCAGGGATCTCACGTTCAAACGTTACTGTATCAGGTAGTGTCGTGTCTAAAGCAAGAGGCTCAACATTGATGGTTAAATCGTAATGAACTGAAAAGTATTCATCATGTGACATAAGTGTCCCTTTATTTATTATTATTCTCTGATTATGGCGAAGTCACTGGGTATCAGCAAGTGTTTAATATGTAACTTTGAGTAAGAGTAGAGTAAAAAAAGGAATAAATACCAGTATTTTACGTGATAGAATGAAAACATTGTTATAGCTTGTAATAAGCGTGATTGAGAGAGTTTATGTTTCATCCAGTATCAGTGTTTATAGGATTGCGATACTTAAGAGGGCGTTCGGGCGATAGATTCAGCCGTTTTATCTCTTATATGTCTACAGCAGGTATCACCATTGGAGTGTTGTCTTTAGTGACGGTGTTATCTGTAATGAATGGTTTTGAAGCACAACTAAAAGATCGTATTTTAGGGGTATTACCACAAGCGGTGATTTCAAGTGCTGATGATCAAATCACACCATCAGATGATGAAAGAAATTACGTCGCAAGTTTACCTCATGTCACTCAAGTTACCCCGGTTGTTCGTGGCGAAGCTATCATACAAAGTGCTCAAGGTTTAAGTGCAGGAATACTCGTCGGGATTGACCCTAATGAATATGATCCTATTGCTTATGAATTAGTTTCAGGTAATGTGCGCCAGCTTAAAGCCGGTGAATATGGCATTTTCTTAGGTTCAAAATTAGCGCGTGAGTTGAATGTTAGGTATGGTGACACTGTGCGTATTATGGTGACCAATGCCAGCCAATATACACCATTAGGGCGTATTCCAAGTCAACGTAATTTTAAAATTGTTGGTGTATTTAATACAGGTTCTGATGTTGATGGCCAGTTAATGGTGGCGAACATTCAAGATACCGCTCGATTGATGAAGCTAAAAAAAGGCAATATTACAGGGTGGCGCTTATTTTTTGACGACCCGTTCCAGGTGACTGAATTAGCAAAGCTGCCTTTAGAAAATGATATGACATGGAGTGATTGGCGTGATCAGCGCGGTGAATTATTCCAAGCGGTAAAAATGGAAAAAAATATGATGGGCCTAATGCTTGGTCTGATTGTTGCCATTGCTGCATTTAACATTATCTCTGCACTTATTATGGTGGTGATGGAGAAGCAAGCTGAAGTCGCGATATTAAAAACACAAGGTATGACAAGTAATCAAGTACTTTCTATTTTTATGGTGCAAGGTGCAAGTAGTGGGGTGATTGGGTCGCTTGTCGGGGGGGCGTTAGGTGTACTGTTTGCCAGTAATATTAACGTTATTCTTTCTACATTTGGTCTGTCTCTATTTACCGTTGGTGGCTCTTTACCTGCACAGGTTGAACCGTTGCAAGTTTGTGTAGTGATTATTCTAGCAATTTTATTAAGTTTATTAGCGACTGTATTTCCATCTTATCGAGCGGCAGTCGTACAACCAGCAGAGGCATTAAGATATGAGTAAGCCATTATTAGTTTGTCAGGGTATTCATAAGGTTTACCAAGAAGGAACAATGGAAACTGAAGTGCTAAAAGGGGTTGATTTTCAGATTAATGAGAGCGAATTGGTGGCGATTGTTGGGTCATCAGGCTCTGGTAAAAGTACGCTACTACATATTCTTGGCGCTCTTGATGAACCAACTGGCGGTACCGTTCGCTTTCAAGAGCATGAATTGACTAAACTCAGTGCTAATAAACAAGCTAAGATCCGTAATCAACACATTGGTTTTGTATACCAATTCCACCACCTTCTTTCTGATTTTAGTGCGTTAGAAAATGTCGCAATGCCGTTACTTATCGGCGGGGTCAATAAGAAAGAAGCGGCGAGAAGAGCGACAGAGTTGCTTGAGAAAGTCGGACTTGCTCATCGGATTGAACACCGTCCTTCTGAACTGTCAGGTGGTGAGCGTCAACGTGTGGCGATTGCACGTGCGTTAGTCAACAAGCCTGCTTTAGTTCTTGCTGATGAACCAACAGGTAACTTGGATCATAAAACAGCATTAGATATTTATAATTTAATGCGAGAATTGAACCAAGAATCAGGCACTGCCTTTTTAGTTGTTACGCATGATAATGAATTAGCTGGAAAATTAGATAAACAGTTAAGTATGCAAGATGGTCGATTTATTACAGAAACGATTCGCTCAAACAGTAATCAAGAGCAGGAGGCGTAATGTTTTCACCGCTTTCTCTTTATATTGGTAGTCGTTTCGCTCGTGCAAAGCAGCGTAATAAAATGGTGTCGTTCATTTCTATCTCATCAACCCTTGGTATCGCTATCGGTGTTGCCGTTATTATCATCGGCCTTTCTGCGATGAATGGTTTTGAACGAGAGTTACAAAATCGTGTATTGTCTGTTATTCCTCATGCAGAGCTTGAAGGCGTCAAACGACCAATTGATGATTGGCAAACTATGATGAGCCAAGCCAAACAACACCCTAAAGTAACGGGTGCTGCACCTTATGTTCGGTTTACGGCGTTATTAGAAAGAGGCAGTAAACTAAAAGCGGTTGAAGTTAGAGGGGTTGAGCCTTTATTAGAAGCTTCGGTGTCTAAGTTACCTCAATTCATAGATAAAGACGCTTGGGAAAAATTTGAAGCGGATCACCAAAGTGTGATTTTAGGTAAAGGTGTAGCTGATACTTTAAATGTTAAGGTTGGCGATTGGATCACGGCGATGATCCCGGATGAAAATAGCGATAAGCAGCTGCGTTCACCAAAGAGGCAACGACTGCAAGTGGTGGGTTTACTCTCATTGGGTGGGCAAGTTGATCATGGTTTAGCGATTGTTCCTCTAAAAGATGCACAGCAATATATCAATTTAGGTGACAGCGTCACTGGTGTGTCACTGCAAGTGAGCAGCGTTCTTAATGCTCAAGATATTGTTAGAGAAGTCGGTGGAACACTAACTGAATATGTTTACTTGCGCAGTTGGATTCAAAAGTATGGCTATCTATACCGAGACATTCAATTAGTACGTTCTATTATGTACCTTGTCATGGTTTTAGTGATTGGAGTTGCCTGTTTTAATATTGTGTCTACGTTAATGATGGCAGTAAAAGATCGCTCTGGAGACATTGCTATATTAAGAACCATGGGCGCGAATGATGGGTTAATTAAACGTATCTTCGTATGCCAAGGGATCTTCTCGGGAGTAACAGGCAGCTTAGCGGGTTCAGCTCTTGGTTCATTTGTGGCATTAAATTTAACGCCCATGATTAAGGGGATAGAGTCACTAATAGGGCACCAGTTTTTATCCGGTGATATCTATTTTGTTGACTTTTTACCATCAGAATTAGTGTGGAGTGATGTAGCTATCGTAACGGGAACGGCCATTATTTTAAGTGCCATTGCGACATGGTATCCAGCCAGAAGAGCAAGTCGATTGCATCCCGCAGAGGTATTAAGCGCCAAGTAACGATCACTTAAATGGTGGTATTGTTAATTGTATTTGTGCGTAACTAGAGACCGTTTAATTATTATTCAGACTGTTTTGTTTGAAAATTAATTAAATGGTTTTTTTTTTGTGTTAAAGAAAAATACTTCACTATACTTATTAAATAATTACAAGTATCTGTATTTTGTTGGAGGAGAGCACTGAGGTTTGTAATCGTATAAATATTTTATGGAGTTATTGTATGGAGATAGAAAAAAATAACCATATATCAGCGTATGCCATTGGTAATGATATTCCTATTACGAGTAATGAACTGACGCTAATATATATTAATAACTTAGAAGAATTAACATTATTAACCCCATCAATTCTTATACTTTGCTTAAATCCAAAGCAGCAAAACCAGATACTTAAGACATTGCATTCTGATTATTCAGTTTGGAATTGTACCATCTATGTTCTACAAGAAAGTACCTTGAGCCCGTATTTATCTGATGGCGTCTTTGAACCTTCCAATCTTGATGAACAATGGCAACGGCATTTACATAAACTGACCCTTGTTAAAGAAGCCCCCATTGATAAATTACTCGCTTGGTTATGGCTTGGGGCTGATCGTAAACTATTGCCTTTATGTCAAAGTGAACGAACTGATCTGTATTTTTATCCTTTATTAGCGTGTTATTTTGGTGACGATTATGAACCTTACCATTATTTACAATTAGAAGAAAAAAGAGGGTATTTAGAAAAAGAAAAAACCATAGATAAAATTAGACTATGTACTTTTTGTCATAGTGGGCATTTAAACTATATTGAAACTTGTCCTGATTGTAAAAGTACTAATATTGAGGAGTCGACATCATTACATTGTTTTACTTGCGGGAAAGTTGATAGAGAAGAGCACTTCTTAAAGCAAAGTATATTAGCGTGTCCTAATTGTTTTACTCAATTACGTCATATTGGCGTTGATTATGATAGGCCATTAGAACTCTATAAATGTGGGGATTGCCAACTCGCCTTCTCCGAATCTCTTGTTCGAGCTCGTTGTCTATCGTGTTTTACTATTAATGAAGTGAATAACCTTATTGCTCGTCCTATCAGTCAGTTTAAGGTCGGCGAGCAAGTTAAAGATCTTATGCTTTATGGGGGAAGACCCGTTGAACAAGCGCTTACGTTAAATAGCTTAATCGATAAAAACTCATTTCATAATTTATTGGTATGGGTTAATAAACTTGCGATAAGACATAAGCAAAGCCATCTTTTAGTTGGAGTTAAACTGTCAGGCGTTGATGATTTCTCTCAGACATTTGGTGAAGTTAAACGTTTACAACTTATTGCTGAGATATCCAACCATTTTAATGGTTTATTAAGAGATACCGATATTTGTTGTCAGTACAGTTCTGAATTAATGTTGCTTTTAATGCCGATAACGCCGATTGACTCTATTGGTATTATTGAGAAAAAAATCGCTGATATTTCAGCGGACATTGAATCGGATTTAATTACATTACATATTTATGCTTGGTCACTTCCTGCTAAGTCATTAACTCATAGTGCATTGACTTGGTTAAATGGTGTATTGGATGGGGTTGACGATGAGTGAGTTCCAGCATGTACTAACCTTAATTTTAGGGACATTAACTAATTATTGGGAGCTTATTGCTACCTTTTTACCTATTATGTTGATTGTGGAAGTACCACTGTTGTTGTTTGTCTTTATTGGTGTTTTACATTGGTCATGGAAAGACAATCAGATAACAGAGACGACTTACCCTCCTATAAGCTTCATTATCACCTGTTATTCTGAAGGCCATGGAATTGAAAAAACAATCAATACCTTACTTGAGCAAATATATCCGAGTCCAATAGAAATACTGATTGTTATTGATGGTGCTAAACAAAATAAATACACCTATGCCTCAGCGATGAAATATGTAGCCAATTCAAAGCAAAAGTCATTATCTCGAAGAAATAAAACAGTCAGATTATTACCAAAATGGCAGAGAGGAGGAAGAGTATCGACATTAAATACAGGGTTATCAGAGGCAAGATATAATCTTATTATTAATGTTGATGGTGATACATCTTTTGATAATGATATGGCACTTAAAATGGCCAAATCTTTCCACTCTCAAGATGTAATCGCATGTGGTGGAGCATTAAGGGTTAGAAATCATAACGATAGTTTCTGGACTAAAATGCAGGCACTAGAGTACATGATGTCAATGCAAACCAGTAAAACAGGAATGGCAACATGGGGTTTACTTAATAATATATCAGGTGCGTTTGGTGCGTTTAGAAAGCCAATATTAAAACAGGTGGGTGGTTGGGATACTCACACCGCAGAAGATTTAGATTTGACGATGAGATTAAAGCAATATAAAAAACGGTACCCAAATCTTGAGTTGAATTTTTCACCGCGCGCAATAGGGCATACCGATGTCCCTGATACTTTTAAAACATTAATAGATCAGCGACTACGTTGGGATGGGGATCTTCTGTTTCTTTATTTAAGAAAACATAAGCAAGGGTTGAATCCTAAGCTCTTGGGTTGGCCAAGTTTTTTATATCTACTCTGCTACGGGGTTCTTCAAGCGGTACTTTTCCCGATTCTAATTACGTTATTTAATATCTATTTATTTCTTTTTTATCCCACCACTGTTGTCTTAGCAGTGTTGAGTTGTTTATATGTTGTCTATTTGGTTTTTGTAATAACCACATTTTTGGTTTATATGTTTCTAATTTCAGAACGGATAAAAGAAGACCGTGAAATGATTTTATGGTTATTTATTTATCCTTTTTATGCCTTATTTATGCGAGTGGTAACCGCATTTTCAATGATAAATGAAGTCGTTAGGCGAAGTCATGAAGAATCTAGCATGGCTCCATGGTGGGTACTTAAACGCGGAAAAAGGTTTTAGTGATTATGGACGTTAAATTTCATTTAGATAAAAAGAAAAATCCCACATCAGAAAAAGGAATGAAAGTGATGTATGGTAGCGAGAAGCGGGGCGGTTATCGTATACGATGGTATTTGATCTTAGCTATCATTTTTAGCCCAATTATCTTCATGATTTATACGTTCGCTAAGCTGCATTTATTTACGACTGCGCTTGGGATAATAACGACGGGTCCTGTCGTAATAACAGCGACTCAATCTGGTATCGTCGATGTGATTGATGTTAAAGACAGCGAGTTTGTATTAGAAGAACAACTGTTGATAACATTAGAAACGCCAGTTTTAGAGGAAGAAATTGCTTTCATTGAAAATGAACTGGAGATGTTGGCGTATGAGAAGAAAGAAAAAATAACCGAGGATTTTTCACCTTATATCTCTGCAATTAGTGCAGCTAAATTGAATTTAGCAAAAATTAGAACAATTAAAGGAAATTATGATAAATATGCCAATGAGGGAAAAGTATCACAAGTTGATTATGCTTCGATTATTGGGCTTTATAATACAGCTCAAAATAACTTAACTAATGCTTACATCGCATTAAACCAAGCTAAAATTGCGCAAAAGCAAAGGTTAGTTGCTGGTGGGATAGCACAAGTAACAAGGCAACTAAATCAAAGCCTAACAACTAAAAAAAACCAAATAAATGAATTGCTTATAACTGCACCTTATATGGGAGTGGTTATTGATATTAATACCTTATTGGGACAACAGGTTAATGTAGGTGATCCTCTCGTTACGATATCACCTGATGTTGCTCCTTATGTGATTAGTTATTTAGAACCCAAACATATTGAGAAGGCGACATTAGGAACTCTTGTCACCGTGACTCTACCTAATGGTAAAAAAGTGGATGCAAGGGTTTCATCCTCTATAGGATTAACGTCGAAACTTCCAGCGCAGTTAGCAAAACCATTTGAAGGAACAAAAGCATTACTGAAAGTAAAAATAACCTTTGTCGGTGGGTTACTCGAACATGAATGGGTTGAAGGCATGCCGGTAGAAGTTTCTTTTGATCATTGGCATCTTCCTAAAAATTAATGTCATTAACTTAGGATAAAAGCCGCAGTTTAATTATGGGCACTTGATCGTTCGGTTTTGCCTATCAATATAATAACTAAAATTGATTAGTAAAATTACGTTATTGTTTCTATTATAGATAAATACTTTGATGTCTACCGGATAGAAAAATAATGACAATATCGGACAACAATACCATTGTAATTTTTGGGGCTTCTGGTGATCTCACGTACCGAAAGCTTATCCCCGCTCTATATCATTTATACGCTAGCAATCAACTCTCTGATTCTTTCTCTATTTTAGGCGTTAGCCGAACTCAATATGATGACGAGTCATATCGAGAAAAAATGAAGAATTCTCTGCAAGAAATGGAGAAAACAGATCCTGAAACATTAGTTAAGTTTTGTGAGCATTTGCATTATCAAGCGTTGAACACTTCAGACGTTCAAGACTATGGTCTGTTGGTGACAAAGTTAGATTTATTAGCTGAAAAATATCAACTAGAACAGCAAAATACGCTTTTTTATTTAGCAACACCACCAAGTCTTTATGGTGTAATCCCATCATGCTTAGCTGCTCATGGCTTGAATGATGAATCAAATGGCTGGAAGCGTTTAATCATTGAGAAACCTTTTGGCTACGATTTAGCTTCTGCATTGCAATTAGGTAAAGATATTCATAAGCATTTTGAAGAGCATCAAATCTACCGTATTGATCATTATTTAGGTAAAGAAACGGTTCAAAACTTATTGGTATTACGATTTTCTAACGTGATGTTTGAACCTCTGTGGAACCGTAATTTCATTGAATACGTAGAGATCACAGGTTCAGAGTTTTTAGGTGTAGAAGAGCGTGGTGGTTATTACGATGGCTCTGGTGCTATGCGTGATATGTTTCAAAATCATCTGTTACAAGTATTGGCAATGGTTGGTATGGAATCACCTTCAGCGATAAATGCAGATGCAATGCGTGATGAAATAGCAAAAGTGCTGAAAAGTTTACAACCTATTTCAGATGATGATTTAAGAAATAACCTCGTTTTGGGTCAATACACTGAGTCTGAAGTAAGAGGTAAGTTCTTACCAAGTTACCGTGATGAACATGGCGTTGCTGATGATTCACGAACAGAAACGTACGTTGGTTTGAAAATGTTCATTAACAACTGGCGTTGGAATGGGGTTCCTTTTTATGTTCGTACTGGTAAGCGCCTTCCAACTCGTGTCACTGAGGTTGTTGTTCACTTTAAGAAAACACCGCACCCAGCGTTTGCAGCAAATGCGCCAGAAAACAAATTAGTGATCCGAATTCAACCTGATGAAGGGATCCAAATGCGTTTTGGTTTAAAAGAGCCGGGTTCTGGCTTTAAAGTAAAAGACGTATCAATGGATTTTCATTATCAGTCATTAACTGAAACAACCATGTTAACGGCATACGAGAGATTACTCTTAGATGCACTAAACGGTGACGCAACACTTTTTGCTCGCAGTGATGCGGTAAATGCATGTTGGAAGTTTGTGCAACCGATACTAGATTTTAAGCAAGATCCTCAATCACTATTTGGCTACGCTTGTGGAACGTGGGGGCCAAAAGAAGCGGATCAATTGTTAGAGCGAGACAATCGAGCATGGCGCTTTCCTTGCAAAAACTTAACTGATACGGATTATTGTGAATTATGATAAATCATCAAATATTTCAAACACCGGAACAAGTTGTGGTTAGCCTTGCTGATGAATTAAAAGCGTTAAGTGAGCAAGGTAAACCAGTGCATGTATCACTTTCTGGTGGCAGTACGCCTAAGATGCTGTTTTCATTGTTAGCATCTGAATCTTACGCAAAGTCTATTCAATGGGATAACCTCCATTTTTGGTGGGGGGATGAACGTTGTGTTGCACCGGATGATACAGAAAGTAATTATGGCGAAGCGAACGAGTTGTTGTTTTCACATATCACAATTCCTGAAGAGAATATTCACCGAATTCAAGGTGAAAATGACCCAGAAAAAGAAGTGATTCGTTTTGCACAAGAAATGCGTGATGTCATTCCGCAACAAGACGGTATTCCAGTATTTGATTGGATCCTATTAGGTGTTGGAGCTGATGGTCATACGGCCTCTTTATTTCCAAACGTTACCGATTATAGTGATTCAAATCTTACTCTTGTCGCTATTCATCCAGAGTCAGGTCAGCGTCGAGTTTCAAAAACAGCCAAAGTATTGCAAGCCGCAAAACGTATTAGCTATTTAGTTTTAGGTAAAGGCAAGGCAGACATCGTACACGAGATTAATACAACACCAGCAGAACAGTTGCCCTATCCGGCAGCAAAGATCCAATCAACAATGGGTCGAACTGAGTGGTTTTTAGATTTAGATGCAGCAGCGCAAATCATTTAATAAATAGAGTGCTTGCACAATACAAATTTTGGAGAAATATATGAAAGGTGATATCGGTGTAATCGGCTTAGCAGTAATGGGCCAAAACCTTATCTTAAATATGAACGATCATGGTTTTAAAGTAGTTGCTCATAACCGAACCGCGGCAAAAGTAGATGAATTTTTAGAAGGTCCAGCAAAAGGAACTAACATTGTAGGGGCTTATTCTTTAGAAGAGCTAGTTGAGAAGCTAGAAACGCCTCGTAAAATTATGTTAATGGTTCGTGCTGGTGATGTTGTTGATGCCTTTATTGATAAGCTTGCTCCTTTACTAGATAAAGGCGACATTATTATTGATGGTGGCAACACGAATTTCCCAGACACAAACCGTCGAGTTGCAGCATTAAAAGAAAAAGGCATTTACTTTATCGGTACCGGTGTTTCTGGTGGTGAAGAAGGCGCGCGTTTTGGCCCTTCAATCATGCCTGGTGGATCACCAGAAGCATGGCCATTTGTAAAACCTATTTTCCAAGCTATCTCTGCAAAAACAGAGAATAATGAACCTTGTTGTGATTGGGTTGGCAATGACGGTGCTGGTCATTTTGTGAAAATGGTGCATAACGGCATCGAATATGGCGATATGCAATTAATTACAGAAGCGTATCAGTTCATGAAAGACGGTTTAGGCATGACGCATGATGAGATGCAATCTGTCTTCATGGATTGGAATGAAACCGAACTAAACAGCTATTTGGTTGAGATAACAGCAGATATCTTAGGTTATAAAGATACTGATGGTGAGCCATTAGTTGAGAAAATTCTTGATACCGCGGGACAAAAAGGCACAGGTAAATGGACGGGTATCAATGCACTTGATATGGGCATACCATTAACGTTAATCACAGAATCTGTTTTTTCTCGCTGCTTATCTGCATTGAAAGATCAACGTATAGAAGCGGAGCAATTATTTAGTAAAACAATTACTCCAATTGAAGGGGATAAGACCGCGTGGATTGACGCATTACGTCAAGCGCTGCTAGCTTCAAAAATTATCTCGTACGCACAAGGTTTTATGTTGATGCGTGAAGCGTCGAATGAAAACGGTTGGGATTTGAATTACGGTAACGTAGCGTTAATGTGGCGTGGTGGTTGTATTATTCGTTCTGCTTTCTTGGGTAATATTCGTGATGCGTATGATATCGATCCGGAATTGTCATTCCTGGGCTCAGACAGTTACTTTAAAGGGATTCTAGAAGACAGTTTATCTGCATGGCGTAAAGTTGCATCTAAATCAATGGAAGTTGGTATTCCAATGCCTTGTATGACATCAGCATTAACATTCCTAGATGGATATACAACCGCTCGTTTACCTGCAAATCTATTACAAGCTCAGCGTGACTACTTTGGTGCGCATACGTATGAGCGTTTAGATAAACCGAGAGGCGAGTTTTTCCACACGAATTGGACTGGTAAAGGTGGAGATGTTTCATCAACAACATACAATTCTTAACGTGCATTTAATAATTAGATAAAATCAAAGCCAAGTGTTTAAGACTCTTGGCTTTTTTTGTGAACACGAGTTTAAATAATAGAAAGTTGCATCCAGATAGGTTCTATCTAAAGTGATAATTATTACTTTTAAATCAATCTATTAAATAATTAATTATATCAACGCAATTTATTCCTGATGCGCTTGAGAGTTGGCGTTATATTGTCTACAATGGCGCACTTTTATTTTCTATAGGTCACGAATATGAGCGACATTAACGCACAACCAGCTTTACCAGATCACCTTTCAGGTAATCCTCGCAGCCCACATCATGTGGCAGAATGTTTTGAACACCATATTGGTATTCGACTTAATGGTAAAGAGCGTACAGATGTTGAAGAATACTGCATCAGTGAAGGTTGGGTAAAAATTCCTTCTCCAAAAGCATTAGATCGTCGTGGTCAACCTCTTATGATTACCCTAAAAGGTACAGTTGAAGCTTTTTATAAATAAGAAAGTAGATACGAATAAATAATCATACAATCAGTCGTTATTTCACTGAGAATGTTATTCCCAAAAGAGCCTAAAGAAATGTAGGCTCTTTTTTTATGTTTAATAAATGAAGCTAAGCAATAATGATTAGACATAAAAAAGGCGAACTTTAAAAGTTCGCCTTTGAAAATGTTAACTAAAGTGTATCACTGATTAAAAAATCAAATGAGCCATACCAGCAATAACAGGTAACGTAATCAATGTACGTAAGATGAAGATAGCGAACAACTCAAAGATGTTGACTGGAATTTTACTACCAAGCAGTAATGCACCCACTTCAGACATATAGATAAGCTGTGTTACTGACATTGCAGCGATAACAAAACGAGTCATTTCACTATCAATAGATGCTGCGATAATTGATGGAATGAACATATCAGCAAAACCAACAACAATTGTTTGCGATGCTTCTACCGCATAAGGAACACCAAGTAATTCTAAGAAAGGAATAAAAGGTTGACCCAAGGTAGAAAACACAGAGGTGTATTCAGCGATAACCAAAGCAACGGTACCAAGTGCCATTACGACCGGTAATACACCAAAAACCATATCAACTGCGTTTTTAACGCCTTCACCAAATACACTTCTAATAGAGGTTACTTTTGATGCTTTATTCATTGCTTGCTCAAGACCCCAAGAGAAAGTGGTATAACCTTCAGGGATAACTTCAGCATCTGCAGCACGTTCTGTACCATCGATGAATAAATCTTTTTTACGGCTAAGAGGAGGTAAGCGAGGAATAATGATTGCCGCAACAACACCCGCTAAACATACTGTTAAGTAGAATGGTAAGAAGTAACTTTCTAGTTCAACTTGTGCGATAACTACTAAGCTAAAAGTAATTGAGACTGCAGAGAATGTAGTACCAACGACGGCAGCTTCACGTTGAGTGTAAAACTTTTCTTCGTATTGTTTGCTGGTTAAAAGGATACCAACAGAGCCATCACCTAACCAAGAAGCCATACAGTCAATTGCAGAGCGGCCAGGTAAATTAAATACAGGGCGCATTACTTTACTTAGAAGAGCACCAAAGAGTTCAAGCAATCCGAAGTTAAGTAATAATGGGAGTAGTAATCCTGCAAAAATAAATACAGAGAAAAGTACAGGTAGAAGGTCATTAAGAACTAAACCACCGGTGTTTGGTTCCCAAATAACTTCAGGACCAACCTGAAAGAAAACCATTGCAGCAGCTACGCCACCAATTAAGCGAACCACAAACCAAAGAGGGGTAGGGTTTAGCAAACCAAATAAAAAGGCGTTGTTTGTGATAATGCTAGGCTTGATGATTTTAGCAATAATCGTGATTACAGACATAAAAATAATGATGCCAGTAACCATCGCGACTAAATGCTCACCAAATAATGCTTGAATCGTTTTTGCTAATACAGCAACAGGAATTGTAATATCACCATTGTAAGTGATTGGCGCCATAAACAGGAACAAACCAATTAGTGATGGGATAAGGAACATTAGAAGATTCTTCTTCTTACTCATTTGTGGTATCTCACTTGAATTTTGCATAAATCTCTCGATTACTACTAGTTAATAAAAAGCTAATCCTTAGCATTATTATTCACTAAACTTCCGTATTCATTCAGTAATATGGAGGTTACACTGTTTTATTTTAAAGTGGAATACTATTCATTAAAAAAAAGTAATTATTCACTTTTATCTAGTGTTAACTCATGGTTTTCTCTTTAAATGCAACTTATTTGTTTGGTTTTTGTTAAATTAATGAAATTAAATACAAAAAAAAGCCCCCGAAATCGGAGGCTTAAATTATGGATGGAATTACTTAAAATCAGCAACTCGCATTCTGTTTAATGTTGCCATCACTTCGATAACACGAGGCTTAGCTAGGTCACCATGTTTTGGCATTAATTCATGCCAATTATCATGAAGTTGTTGAGCAATAAACTCAATAGGGTTTTGTTCCCAACCTGGGGTTTGAGATAATTGGAACCACATCCAACCAATTGCGTGAACTTGTGCAGAAGATTGAAGTTGAGACATCGCGGTAATATCAACCAATTCACGACCAAAGCGCAATGTATTCTTGTTTCTTGCTTGAATACGGAATTTACCTTCTTGCAGGATAGCCTGAAGAGAAGAGCGGTTTAGTTGGCGAGTTTGAGTTGGAAGTAAATGCTCCGACCCCTCTCTAACACGTGTAGTAGGGTGAGAAATAACGACTTCTTTTGCTTTTTTAGTGACATCAACTGCTTGATAGTCGTGCATTTGAATTACGGTATCAGCAACATCAAGGTAATCACCTGAACCGCCCATAACCAAAATAGTAGAAACGCCCATTTCATCACGTAACTGGCCAATGCGGTCAACTAATGGAGTGATAGGTTCAGCACCATTATTAACTAATGCTTGCATACGTTCATCACGGATCATGAAGTTAGTTGCAGACGTATCTTCATCAATTAATAGCGTTTGAGCTTGAGCTTCTAATGATTCTTGAAGCCATGCCGCTTGTGATGTAGAACCCGACGCATCTTGAGTAGAGAAACACGTCGTATCTTTACCCATTGGTAGGTGATTAATGTAGTTAGATAGGTTCAAACTATGAACACAGCGTCCATCTTCCGCTTGAATTTTAGTGGTTGATTCTTCCGTTACGATATATTCACGGCCATCTCCAGGGATGTGGTCATAAATAGAGCGTTCTAATGCATTCAATAACGTCGATTTACCGTGGAAACCACCACCAACAATTAGCGTGATCCCTTTAGGGATCCCCATGCCTTTAATTAAGCCACGGTTTGGTGTCGATAATTCAATTTCTAAAGATTCAGGGCTTTGAAAAGGAATGGCTTCTTTCATTGGACGATCATTATTACCTGCGATACGAGGTAAAATACTGCCGTTAGCAACGAAAGCAACCAAGTTATGTTCAGCAAGCTGGCGACGAAGGGCGACTTGGTCAACAATAACTTTACAATGTTCTTTTAGCTCTTCAATTGGCAATTCACGAGCTAATAAAGTACGACGAACGTATTTTGGCATATGGAATGTCAAAATATTAATGGCTCGTTTAGCTAAAATCTCACGACCATCAGCCGGTAGATTCATGTTATAGCGAAGCTCAATACCTTCATCATCAAAAATAACAGAAGTATGGTCTAAAACAGTTTGTCCTGATAATGCAATAGATAGCGTTGCGTCTTTCTCAAGTAATGAACTAAAGTGGCGAGCAAGGAAATCACGAGCAGCACGTTGATAATCAAGAGACGTCTCTTGTAGCCACTGAAGGTGAGTTAATGACCAAGCACGTTTCGCTCGAAGACGAGAAGGTGGAGCGTATGGGTCAGATTGAACGTTATCAATATACAAAGTGAAGTCGGTAAAATCGTACTCACCCTTAATAGAGGTGTAGCTACGGTAATTTCTTTTTTCTAATTTTTTTAGTTTGGCTTCAAGCTGTTCCATTACATTCACATTATCAAATAAAGTTGTGAGGAGTATAACAAAATCCCAGTCAGAATAAGAACATCTTTCCTCCTGATGTGGAAAATAACTCTAAGACTATTGGCTAATTTACATATTTACGACTTTCAAGTCATAGTAGTGCTAATAATACGTAAAGGAGTACGGGTATGAATGTTATTGTGACCATTTTAGAGAATCTTTTAATCGGCATTGGCGTTATCTGTCTATTACTTGCTATTACCCAATATGGAAGAAGAACATCAGATTGGGGTGGTGCGTGTATCTTATTTGTTAAACGAATTGATTTATCAATACAAGAGCACAAATGGTACCGAATTGGGGTTAGCTCATTTTTTCTTGGGGTTGTGGTTCGAATTTTAAATTTAGCCTTTTTTGGATAGACAGTTACTCACAGTTATCCACAATTTCTGTGGGTAACTATTTGAATAAACGCTTAACTCATTGAATATTAAAAATATAAAGTATGAAGCAAGCTTTTTTTTACTATATCCTGTTATTTTTTTGTGACGCGAAGTAAAATAGCTAAGTCAATAAGAAAATAGCCTTGGATAGATAAAAATAAGATGGATAAAACGCATTTACGTAAAAAAATAGCCATTATTGGTGGCGGTATTGCAGGTTCTAGTATCGCAATGTATCTATCGCAATACGATGTTGATATTGAGGTGTTTGAGCAAGGCACAAGTCTAGTGAATGGACCACCAATTTGTCACCTTCATGCGGGAGGAAATCTCTATCGAGAAATCTCTGATGAACAGTGCATCACCTTATTAACTGAGTCTATCGAAACCGTTCGTTATTTTCCTCATACCGTGAATATTCGTCCTACTGTGATTGCGGTACCTAAAAATGATCCCGGGGAGCCAAAAGAATTATTGCCGAGATTAAAATTATTACAACAAACCTACGGCCAATTAATTCAACAAAACAGTGCTAACCAAGTTTTTGGGCCTGCTGACGAGTATTTTAAAACATACAATAAAGTGGATTTAGAAAAAATTGCTCAACGTGCGCCAACACAAAATCCTACCTCTCTTGATGATTGGTTAATCGCCTTCGCAAATCAGGTTGATTTAAATGAATTAAAATACCCAATAGCACTTGTTCAAGAACACGGTTTGAGTGTCTTTCGTATGGCAGCAACCGCCCAACTTACCTTATCAAACCTTGCTAACCTCAAATTACATTTTTCTTCAAGTGTGAATAAGCTTTCTAGAACGGAAAATAAAGGCGTCGATTCTCTGTGGGCGCTAAGTTATTTGCATTCAGGACAACAACATTCTAGTGAGTTTGATTATGTGATTAATAGCGCGGGCTTTAAAACCGGTATTATTGATGATTTAGCAAACAAGTACCGAAAAAGGTTGGTTGAATTCAAAGCGGCGTATGTTGCTCAATGGGATAAACCACAATTTGGTAAATGGCCTGAGATTATTTTCCATGGAGAGCGTGGAACACCACAGGGCATGGCTCAATTTACGCCATATCCAAATGGTTATTTTCAATTACACGGTATGACCGAAGAGATCACTTTATTTAAAGATGGCTTATCTGGTTCTTGTGACCTTTCTGCACAACCTAAACTGCCAGAAGCATTTAATAAGAAGTTGACCAATGGCTGGGAAATTTCACTTCAAACAGAAAGAACACAGAGAGCGATTCGTCATCTATCTCAATTTATGCCTGATTTTATAGAAGCAACGCCTGCAGGAAAGCCGTTATATGGCGCACAACAGATCCCTGGAGATGATGTTACCTTGCGAGCCGCTAATATTTCTTATACTGAAGATGGCTATTTTAGAGCTGAAATAGTGAAAGCCTCTTCTGCAATTGAATGCGCCAAAGAGATAGAGCGTATTATTAAACTTAATAATCAGGTGTCGAACATACCTGAATTTGCATTATTAGACATTGAAAGAGAAGCAGAAAGATTGGCACTAGAAAGAGGTTATCCAATAGAATTAGCTCAAGTTTATTAAATTAAATGGGTTTAATCAGGCTATTTAATGATTAATTTCATTTATATTTATAATATGTATCGATTTGGTTAATTACTCTTTGAGCCAAAATAGAATATGCCATACGCACAAAAAAAGGAGGATAATTTTATTGAATTATCCTCCTTTTTTGTTGAAAATAGGGGCATAGAGACTTCTTCAAGGTGATATGTGGAATTTTTACTGAAACGCCGTTGGCCTAGATTTGTATGTAAAAAATCGGTTAATGCAAAAATATTTTGGGCTCATCGTTTAATGCCATTCGTTAGTATTAAATTAATGGACGTTTCCAAAAAGGGTTTTGGTTTTACTAGTGAACGGAAATTGCAAGAAGGCAGTTGTGAATTAAGAATTCGATCTTTTCCGAGTATGATTGGTAACATCGTTTATAGAAAAGAGTGTAAAACAGATAACGGTGCAACTCGTTACCAGTATGGTTTTTACTTAAATACTCAATTACATAAAACGCAAATAGAGAATTTAGGTTGTAAAGGTGTCATTAATTTAGAGCATATAATTAAAGAACCAGAAAAAGAATCGTTAGGTTAATAAAAAAAACGTATCCTGATTTTTTGGATATTGAAATAAGGCAAAGCATAAAAAGTATTTAAGCAAAGCATGCTGTTGATTCGACTCTAGCGGATGATATATAGAGTGATTAAGGCATGCTAGCTCAAACCGTTCTTCAACGATAGCTGCAAAATTATCTTCTGAAGGTAAATGTTGAATCCCTTGCTCAGCATAAGACTCAAAAGCTGCTGGTAAGTGACCGTTCCACCAATGATATAGCGCTTTACTACTACGAGTTCTATCAAACCAGTGATCACATAATACAGCAACGTAATCTTCTTTATGTAGTTCGCCATCGTTTAACAACTTATTAATCGAAAGTAATATTTGTGTTTTAGCTTCCGTTTTGGCATTAAGAAATAACGGATAAATACACCATACTTTTTTAGTGTCGATTAATAGTGTGTATATATAGAGGTGATGATCGACATCATGTAAAAAAAGCGAACAATTAATCGGTAGCCCTTTGTCTGTTGCTAAAGATGTCAATCGACGATGAAATGCAGAGCTTAAGTGAGCTGGTGACATTCCCCGATTATGAATTGTTGGATAATGATGCTTACACAGTGCCTTGTAATCATCACTGAACGCATCAAGAGAATGTTTAAATAACGATTCTAACAAGAAAAGTTTCCTTTTTTTAATCCAGAGGAACGGGAAGTCACTAGCTTTTCAGTGAGCAACAGTCAGAATTAACGATTTTCAAATCGATTGTAATCTAATAGGCCAGCTTCTACTGGATAATGTACCCTGTACCACTCTATTAATTCATCACTATAAGCCCAAAATTTATCTGAGCTGCGTCTAATTGCAAAATTATCGAGAAGTTTAACATAATCTTCTTCAGTACTAATGCGATTCAGTTCGCTAACAAAGCGAATTAATTGAGTTTCTTCTAGTTCTAAAAAGGCGGCAGGATAACTACCTACCACGCCATAGAGAATGGAAAAACGGTCAAGTAAGGGATCTCGGTTCTTTTCTTCATTAAACAGTGACGAAATATTGGTATGGGCACTTGTATTGAGTAGAGTGAAAAACTCACTGCGCTTATCAGAATTCGCAATAACTTTTATGGTGATGATTTGAGGTAAATATTGTAAACCATTACCTTTAATCGTCTCTATTTGATGCAATGCAAGCAAAGAGGCATCGTTTAAGTTTGAATTTGATAGATTGTAACGTCTTGAAGCGTTATTACCGATGTGTTTGCGTAATAAAGAGAATAACTCTGCTTTAGGGTTATTCGTTAGATATTGAATTTTTGTTGGTTGTTCAAAAGGCTGAACATCACGTTGCATATATTTACTTAGCTGAGGTGGTGGGTTTTGATACCAACTTTGCCATTCTTCCTGACGGATCTCTTTTGGTAGTAAGGTTAAAAAATTACTCTCACCTTCCATTCGTAAAAAATCCATATACATACGCGTCATTAGTTGATGACCAAAATTACCATAAACATCAAAACCTGCGACTAATAAGTAATGAATTCGTTCTAACAAGGCGTAATCAATGATCCAAGCGGTTTTTGGTGTCGGGCCATTCAATCCTTTAATTACCGAAGCACTATCAAAATGTCGATAAATTGTTAATGCGGCATTATCATTATTTTTATCACCACTCCAAACGAGTTCTGGTGTTAAATGCTGGCCATTACTGAATACTTGATTTAAATAGGTATTTTTTGCTTCTAAATAACGAGCTTGATTACGTGAGTATTGAATCCAGCTAGTGATGGGTACCGTTGTACTGTCTAACTCAGCAGGAAGCGTTAAGTTATTTTTTTGTTCTCTGTAAAATTTAGTGACACCTGGGTTGTCTGCTTTTTCTGGATCGACAAAGAACACCCAGAAATGATCGTTAATCACATTCAAAGCTAACTGACCACGGCAGACTGGACCTTTAATAAAGCCTTGAATGGTGTCTTGCGCTTCATCTAATAAATAGTGATAACGTGAATTTACGGGCAAATCTACAAATGTCGTTAATGGGTTTGCCGCTATATCAGTAGAATAACTTGGGAGTTTAGTTACAGTGTAACTTGAATTTACGAACCATTTTTGCCACTTATCAAATCGAGATTGGTCAAGTAAGTAGGGCATGTGAGTTTTATCGACTGTAGTACTACGAACGGCGGTTATGCGATAATAAACACGCTCAACTTTTGGATTATCATAAGGGCGACGAGTTGCAATAAGAGAAATAGGTTCTCCAGGTGGTGTTGCAGAACGTACCAATTTGAAAAAGCGTAACGCATTAGGATTTGTTGAAAAATAAAGGTTATTTAAAAATAGATGCTCAAATAAATAGCGACTTGCGAGTTGTTGCTTTAATGAATCGCCATTAAAGAACGCTTCCCAACGAGTTATTTTTGTAATTTCGTCTTCCGTTAAAGGGGCTATGTCACTCATTTTTGCGCCTTGTTCAAGCCATGACATAAGTAAGTTATGCTCTGAGTTATTTAGCTCTGGCATTCCATAAGGCATTCCCCAGCTTGGATATTGAGATTCATAATCTGCCATTTCTTCAATGGTTGGGCATTGTTGCTCACGATCGATAGAGAAATCATAACCACTTAATTGCGCTTCTTTTTCTAATGGATTGTTTTGTTTTAGGTTTAACATACGAGCCATTACACTGGCATCTGTATTCGCTATCTCTGTTTGCTCTCGTTCATTCAGAATAGGTGTGAACCCAATATCACGCCATTCTTGAGTGGTTTGAGCATCTTCAAACAGACGAGTAGGATTAGCTGCAACTAGTCGTGTGCCTTGGTATATAAGCGATTTATGTGCTCCACGATCCATCCCTTCAGCAGAAGACATTTTTAGCTGGCAAGGCGCGTCATAACACGCATGACAAACAACGCATCGTTTATCTACAAGAGGTTTAATGTCAGTTAAATAGTTTAGGCTTTCAGGAGAATCATACTCATGCATTCTGGGCTGAACATTTTGCTTACCGAATAATTGATCATAATTATAACTTGCATAGGTAGCACATCCAGAGAATATGACGACAAAGAAAATAATTAATGAGCGTTTAGAAAGCATAAGCACATCCATGAAATAAAGAGATAGTTTTATTGTAATAATAAATAAGGGAAAAAACAAAAAAAGCCCGCTTACCTATAGGTAAACGGGCTTGATTTTATTAAGAATATTTAAGCAGCAGTAGCAGGGCTTAACTGTTGTGCTTTTTCTTCAGAGATAGGTTTTGTTACTAACGCTAATACAATAGCGATACCAACCATTACAGCAGAAATTGTGTATGCTAATGCGTAATCACCGCCTTGTGTCATTGAGTAACCAACAACAGCCGCACCGATTGCACCACCAATCCCCCATGATGTGTAAAGTACACCATAGTTTGTACCGTAGTTTTTCAGGCCGTAGAATTCGGCAGTTAGCGATGGGAATACAGCCAGAAGCGTACCATAGCCAACAGCAGCAACAGCAGTACCAATAATTAGCATTACTTCGTTGTCATACATGCTAAATAAAGCCATGTTTGCTGCTTGAAGAATAAATGCAATAAGTAATGTTTTCACACCACCAATTTTATCTGAAAGCATACCAGCAGCAACACGGCCGCCTGAATTAAATACAGCAAGAAGAGAGGCTAAGTAAACCGCGTTTGGAAGGTTAGCTTGCATGCTTGCGATAGTAGTAATGTTACCGATGATCATAAGACCAGCAGAAGCTGCAAATGCATACATAATCCATAATGAATAAAACTGAGGCGTTTTAAGCATTGCCTTCCAATTTAGATCCGTTGGTTTACGTGTAGCAACAGGTGATTGACCTGCTTTTACTTTTGGCTCTTCTGGTTGGTAACCTTCAGGTGGATTATTAATTGTTGTCGCTAGTGGAACAGCAATAATAAGAATCGCAATACCAAGAACTAAAAAGCTAGTATGAATACCGTACATTGAAATAAGAGCAGAAGTTACTGGAGCTAGGTAAATTGCAGCAAGACCGAAACCCGCCGCGATTAAACCATTAACCATTCCCTTCTTGGAAGGGTGGAACCATTTCATTGCAGAAGGAGCAAGGCAAGCGTAACCAAAACCAATACCAGCACCTGTCATCACACCAAACGTTAGATTTAGCATTAATACCGTGTCAGCAAAGCTTGATGCGATCATACCTAGGCCTACTAAAACAGTACCAAAGATAAGAATTAAGCGCGGACCCATGCGATCTTGAAGAATACCTGCAACTAAAAGACAGATAGAAAAAGTGATTGTTGCAGTTGCATAAGGTTGGGACGCTTGTGAAGCAGTCCAGCCCATATCAGTAACAAGAGCCTTGTTGAATACGCTCCATGCGTAAAGAATTCCTAAACATAGGTTAATACAGAAGCCTGCTAGCAGGATACGCATTGCTTTATCGATATTTTTCATCGCAATCTCAGTGAGTTGAAAGTTTATTACAATTAAATGTATGTTTTTTATGTTTCTTTATTGGAAGTATGACATTCGTCACGTAAATCTGGGCGGAGTCTACCAGTAGTTGATATGTATTGGAATACTCTGTATGAAAATCACACCACATTTTTACAATCTAATATTTCAAATTTGGCAGTGTCATAAATTTGACGCTAAACCACATTTTTTTGTCATGTTAGTGTAAATTAATGATATTAAGGCTATTTTTATGATCAATTGCTTGATAATATCCGCCGCGAAAAAACATTACTAAAAATATGGATAAACATGAATATTAAGAAAATTAAACTAGCAGTAGTATTAGCATTAGGCGTAACAACGTTAACTGGTTGTATGGGTCAAATGGGCGTGTCAAAATTAGTTGCATTTGGTAACTTAAAAGCAGTAGATAACCGCTATGGTCGTGCTGGACTATATGTTTTATTAGCGCCTGTATATGGTGTTGCAGCATTTGCCGATCTGTTTGTTTTCAACTCAATTGAATTCTGGACAGGTAAAAACATTATTACAGGTAAAAGTCCTGCAGTTGTAGATAGCGATGTTGGTGGTGCGGTATTTAAAGTTAATGATAAAATTGACGCATCAATGACAAAAGCACCAATTGCGCCGCTTCAAGTGAATAACAATGTAAAAAGCGCATCATTTGAGCAAATTGATGAAAATACATTAGAAATGCATGTAGCATTACTTGATGGTACGCAACAAGTTTTACGTGGCGAGAAAGCGGAAGATGGAATTGCTTTTTACCTAGATGGTAATTACATCACAACAGTGCAAGTTGAAGAGTTAGAAAATTACGTAGCAGCTTCTCAAGCTTAATTTTTAAACTGATTTATAGCATTAATAAAAAGCACTCAAATTTGGGTGCTTTTTTTGTGTCAGTTCAAAATAAATTAATTTATTTATGTGTTTTTTTCTGTTGGGAACAGGCTAAAATTAACAATTAATTTACATTAAATGTGCCAGTTCTAAGAAACTAAAATTACAACAGGTCACTCTTATTTCTTTTCAATGTAAACTGATATTTTCGTAACATTTTTTTTACATTTCGTTGTTTTTCATATAGTTGAATTTAAAATAGAAAGCGATAGAATATACCGGAAACAAAGATTCCAAAATTGAAAGGATGCTCTCAATTTATCTTCGAGGTATATTATGAAATTATTTCTTATTTTTTTAGTTTCAACTTTAGGTGGCGTAGCTGCTGCTGAGCATTTTCATTCCTTTATTTTAGGGTTAAGTATTGCTTCGTTAGCTGTTGGTTGTTGCCATTGGTTTGCTTTTAGAACGACTAGATACCCACAAATGGCACTACTGTTACTGATGTTAGGTTTATTTTCTAAGATTGCAGTAACTGTTATTGGCGTTGTTTTTAGTATGAAAGCGGATCTCATCACTTCGCCATTTATATTCTCAGTATCTTATTTATTCTTCTTAATAGTGACTACATATCTTTGGTTCAAAATTAAAGATGCAAAAATATCTGCAGAACTGCTTAAGAAAAATCAAAAAATAGCTTAACCGAGACAATCAGTTTTAAAACAAGAAGAGGAGCCTTGGCTCCTCTTCTTGTTTTTGTATTATGCTATACCGTATCTATGAATTAGATTTCTTGCTATAGTCTTGATAGTTTTACTTAAAAAGGGTTTCTAGATGGCAATTTCCATCTTAATTTGTGATGACTCTGCATTAGCTCGTAAGCAATTATCTCGAGTTATACCGTTATCATGGGGAGCAAAAATAGAGTTTGCTCAGGACGGTTGGGATGCGATTGCTAAACTTGAAGTTGACTCATACGATCTTTTATTTCTTGATTTAACGATGCCAGAACTTGATGGTTACGGTACGTTAGAACAAATTAATATCCGTAAAATCAATACCCAAGTTGTTGTCGTTTCCGGTGATATTCAACCAAAAGCACAATTACGAGTTTCGGAACTTGGTGCAAAAGCCTTTATAAAAAAACCTCTAGATAAAGCCACTTTAATCTCGACATTAACATCAATCGGGATCCATCCTGAGCGTCAATTAGCGTATTCACCACAGCCTGTAATGCCAATTCAATTACGTCGTAGAGATGTTTATTTAGAAGTGGCGAACGTTGCAATTGGTCGTGCAGCAGATTCTTTAGCGCGCCATTTTGATGTTTTTGTTAATATGCCTTTGCCTAACGTTAATTTATTTGAAATGAGTGAATTACAAATGACATTGCGTCATTTGGCCAGTAATGAGGATATGTCAGGCGTGTGCCAGGGGTTTAGTGGTGAAGGTATTGCAGGAGAAGCATTAGTATTATTAAGTGACTCAAGTGTAAGTGACCTTGTTAAATTAATGGATTACCCTGAATCCAATGATACAAGTTTAGAATTAGAACTGTTAATGGATGTGTCTAATATATTAGTTGGTGCATTCTTAAAAGGCATCGGGGAACAATCGGAGGTTCGTTTTTTCCAAAGTGCGCCAGTATTGCTTGGGCAACATATTTCTATTGATAGTGTTTTGGAATCAACAAAAGGGTCGTTTAATCGAATAATGGCATTTGAGGTCAGTTATAATATTGACAATACAAATATTAAATGTGACATGTTATTAATGATAGTGGATGAATCACTTCCAATTTTAGATAATAAACTTGCTTACTTATTGGATGATGAATAATGAATGGGATCCCTGTCGAGTTCGAGCAGTTTCATTGGATGGTTGATATAGTACAAAATGTTGATGTTGGTTTAATCGTTGTAGATAAAGAATTTACTATCCATCTTTGGAATGGATTTATGATTCATCACAGTGGAAAACAATCGCATGATGTCATGGGTAAATCATTATTTACTGTTTTTCCTGAAATACATGAAGATTGGTTTAGAGCGAAATCAAAGCCCGTTTTTGAGTTGGGAACGCGGAGTTTTGTAATTTGGCGGCAAAGACCTTATTTATTTCGTTGTCGTAATGTCAGACCTATTACCCAACAAAGTGAATTCATGTATCAAAATGTCACGCTTAATCCAATGCGAAGCACTACCGGTGAAGTTAAATCAATATTTATCTCTGTTGACGACGTAACACCAGAAGCTCTTGCTGAAAAATTGAATAAATAAAAAATGGAGGCCGAGGCCTCCATTTTTATTAAGAAAAATATTATTTGTGTGCTTTTTTATCAGCTTCTGTAAGATCGCGGATCTTACGGCTGATGTCACGGCGAGATTTTGAAATTTCAGCGCTTTTAATGATGTGGTCATCTACGCGGTCTTCGTAATCTGCTTTCATATTCTGTACAACAGCAATGATTTCGTCAGTAGACATAGTAGGGTGAATATAATCAAGCATGTTTTCTAGCAATGTTACACGCTTTTGGTTATCACGAATTTTCTTTTGGTTGTCTTGTAGTTCACGTTTTAGTTTATTTTTACGACGAGCTTGGTTGATAATTTCAAAAACGTTGTTCATTTTAATTTCCTATAATATTTAATAGCTACTATCTTGATTAAATCATAAATGCAGTAATGAAAACAATAACAAGATCAATACAGTGCTAAAAAAATTGAATTAAGCCGTTTATTAACTGGCTTTACTTTTAGGTTGATTTTCTTGGTTGTTTGGAGAAAGCTTTGTCACTTTTTCAACTTCCACAATCTCACGGTTTTCACCGATAAGCAAACCACCTTTTTCAATCGTTAGCTGCTGAGTTTGCATTATCCCTTTAAACTTTCCTTTCGGTTGGATATTTACTTCTCCGCCCTGACATGTACCTTCAACTAGCCCATTGATTAATACTAATCTTGCTTTGATGTCACCTTGGACTCGACCTGTCGGAGTAATTATTACTTCCGCGTCTGTAATGATATTTCCCTGAACGAAACCATCAACTTGAATGCTTTGATCTGATTCGATATTGCCAATAGCACGACAACCTTTAGCGATAATAGATAAAGAGGCAGAGGTAGACCTGCTACTAAAAAGGCCCATGTGTGTTTCTCCAATTGATATTAAACTAACGAAAGAATATTATCATGAATAGAACAGGGGATAGCTACTAATTACAGAGTTAACAGTAGTATTTGGTAACAGAGCTCACACTTTGTATCGTATGCATAATCGATTAAAGTAAAGGAAGTAAAGAATGAGAATTATAACCCAAGCAGAAATTCGTATTATTGGCTGTTTAATTGAAAAAGAGATCACAACACCAGAACAATACCCTTTAACGCTCAATGCATTAACAACTGCATGTAATCAAAAAAGCAACCGTGACCCTGTCACATCAATGACCGATTCAGAGGTTCTTGATGCGGTTAATTCATTAATTAATGATCGATTAGTTACTGATGAAACTCGTGGCAATGCACGAGTTGCTAAATATCAGCATCGTTTTTGTAATACCGAATTTGGTAGCCTTCAATTATCAAAACAAGAAATTGCTATTCTATGTGTTTTATTTCTACGTGGCCCTCAAACTCCGGGGGAATTACGCACTCGAACTCAACGTCTGTGTGATTTTGATAACGTTGCTCAAGTAGAAAGTGTATTAAATAAATTATGTTCAGAAGAGGCATCACCAAAAGTTGTGAAACTTGAGAAAGAACCAGGAAAACGAGAAGCAAGATATGGCCATTTATTCTGTGGAGAAATCGAGGACAGTGTTGCCGTCAATCATACTCATACTCATACCCATTCAGAGCAGACCAGTAATGACAATACGCAAAGAATGGATGAACTAGAACAAGAAGTTGCATTACTGCGAGCTGAAGTCGCAGAGCTAAAGCAATTAATTAATGATGTTTTAGCTTAGTTAACGTGACGAAAACAAATACAGAGTGGAGTATCTATTTAGTTCGAACTCGACTAGATACTCTATATTGCGGTATTACTAATGACTTATCTCGTCGCTTTCTTATGCATCAGACAGGAAAAGGAGCGAAATATTTAAGAGGTAAGGGACCTTTAACGCTAGAGTGGTCACATCAAGTAGATTCTAAATCGCTAGCGTTGCGATATGAATACCGTATAAAAAAAATGACCAAAGCCTCAAAAGAAGCCTTGGTCAATCAAACAGGTAGTCTTCCTATTCTTTGCGACTAATCGTAAATCGTTGGAATAGGTAGGCGTTTATGCTGAGACAGTTGATAGATTCTAATTAATCTTGCTTCTGCCTCGGCATCAATTTTTTTGCCTTCCAAAAAGTCATCAATTTGATCATAAGTGACACTAAGTGCGTCTTCATCTGCTTTTTGTGGTGCTAGTTCTTCTAAATCCGCCGTTGGCACTTTTTTTACTAATTGTTCAGGTGCGCCCAGTGCAGCGGCAACTTCTCTAATTTGGCGTTTATTTAATCCAAATAAAGGCGCTAAATCACACGCACCATCACCAAACTTAGTATAAAAGCCAGTAATGTTTTCAGCTGAATGATCAGTACCTAATACCAAACCACCGACATAACCAGCAACTTCATATTGCGCAATCATACGCGCTCTGGCTTTCACATTGCCTTTTACAAAATCGACTTTAGACTTATCTGTTGGTAATAAACCGGTTGATTCAAGCCCGATATGATTGGCAGCATGCAAACCGTCAACACCGTCTTTTATATTGATACTAATAGAATGGCTTGGTTTGATAAAAGAAAGAGCAAGTTGAGCTTCATCTTCATCTTGTTGTATTCCATAAGGCAAACGAACGGCGATAAATTGATAGCTTGATGATTGAGACTCTTCATTTAATTCATTCACTGCAATTTGTGCTAAGCGTCCACACGTCGTTGAGTCAACACCACCACTGATCCCAAGGATCAATGATTTACAATGAGATTGAATAAGTTTAGATTTAATAAAATCGACACGTTGTTGTATTTCTTGAGTCGGGTCAATTAACGCTTTTACTTTCATTTCTTCAACAATCTGCTGCTGCATTCTCATTCCTTTACTTTATTGAGACAGTTCACAATTAATTAGAATAATCATACTGAATTTAACCAATTAATGACAGTTTAATAGGGGGATAGGATGGTCATCGACGAAATTTTCACTTATGCTAATTAATAATATCGAAAGTAAAGAGACCCATTAATGAAGATAGCTGTATTTGGTAGTGCCTTTAATCCCCCGTCCCTTGGGCATAAAAGTGTTTTAGAGCGGTTAAGTCATTTTGATAAAGTATTGCTAGTTCCAAGTATTTCTCACGCTTGGGGGAAATCAATGCTTTCATATGAAACTAGAATAGAGATGGTTTCGATATTTGTTAATGATCTGAATATGAATAACCTTGAGTTATCAACATTGGAAAAAGAGATCTATATCCCAGAACAAAGTGTGACTACGTTTTCTTTGTTAAAAAAGCTTCAAGAGTTACATCGTACCGCCGATATTACCTTTATCATTGGACCAGATAATTTACTTCAATTTAGCAAGTTTTATAAATCAGATGAAATAGTACAACGTTGGAGTGTGATGGCTTGTCCTGAAACATTACCAGTAAGAAGTACAGACATTAGAACAGCAATACAAGATGGTGAGTCGATTGCTCACTTAACAACAAAGGGTGTAGAAAAATATATTTCTACGCACCGCTTATACGAGTAGTTATTTATGAAAAGACAAGTCAGCTTATTAAGTTTGATGATTGCGATACCACTGCATGCGAGTGCAGAGGATAAAGCGACTTGTTTTCAAGAAAGTTATGACAGCTATTCTCGTCAAATTTATTCAAGTAATTCAAATTGTTTAATACCCTTATTCGAGGTTAATCAGTTCATTACTCAATTAACAGACATGACTCAGAAAATTGAAGATGATCTTTTTGAAGAAAGTTACTGGGATAAATGGGCTTACAGCACTGGTGATGATCCATTACTTACGGGGTATTTAAGTGATAGTGCGGTAGGTTTTGCGGTTTGGCAACCTGAAGAATATTACGATAAAAAAATTGAAGAATTTAAATCTTACGGAGAATGGCTAGAAAGCTATGGTTTGCAATTAAGCTTAGCATTTGGCGGGGAAGAAGAAGGGAAAACGCCTCGTTTCCGTATTGATTATCGCTGGCATGATAGTGCAGATGACCAAGTATTTATGCAGTTTGAGATTCCATTCCAATAATACACCTTGTTCGTGAATAACTGACTTTAGTCTTTCACGAACAATAGTGTTTCTGATTAAGCCAATATAGAGCAAGCCTGCAACAGAAAATCCACATTTCCAGAGAAATATCGTGCAGCAATCATGTCATTCTTCACACCTGATTTACGCATTTTATCTGCTTCTCGTACTTTTAACGCCATCATCATATCAGGAGAAACCGAGTATCCAGTGGTCGTCTTATTTTCTGTTAATGCCGATAAATAAGCGTTAATGCTTTTAGATTCGTCAGATAAATCAGTATGTAAAGAGGCTTCTAATAACTCATCTTGAATAACCAACAATAAACGTTGTTGAGCTTGCTCTAGCATCGTTGGTGATTGTAGTTTATTTAGGCCAGCGATAAGAAGAGGTGTCATCTCAACATAACCACCTTGATGAGGCAGAGATTCTCTTGTTCTAATAGAAAATTGAGTGGTCGAGATGGTTGAGTTAGGAACCACGGTCATGGCGTTTAGTGCATCAAAAGGTAACCAGAACGATTCACCAGGTAGCACTAAATATTCCCATTTTCCTAGGCGAATTAGAACCGCACCGGTTTGTACCGAAATTAACTCATAATGATTCTTTTTTTTACGAGCAGTATAAAGAAGATGAGAATGTGTCTCTGATTGAAACGTAATTGCGTTTTTCATAATAACCTCTAAATTTAAGCCCGTAACTTTACTGATTTTAGCTCAAAAATCAACGGATTCTCTGTGATAAGTATTATATTTAGTCATCAATGGTATGACCTCTGTAATTGATCACGTACAAGAGGGATAAAATCAAGTAGAATAGGCCTTACTTCCTTTTTCGGTAACCAGAAGTCTAAAAATGACCACACAAGATATCTATCAAGAAATTCGCCCGTATAGTGATGATGAAGTTCCTGCTGCAATTGAGCGTCTAATTTCTGATGATGAATTCATTACCGCG
This sequence comes from Aliivibrio sp. 1S128, assembly GCF_001691065.1. Classification (NCBI taxonomy): domain Bacteria; kingdom Pseudomonadati; phylum Pseudomonadota; class Gammaproteobacteria; order Vibrionales; family Vibrionaceae; genus Aliivibrio; species Aliivibrio sp. 1S128. The sequence continues at coordinate 54,691 of NZ_MAJV01000001.1, forward strand.
ATCCTGCATTACAAGTTTCCATCAGCGTCTAAGTTTCTATTTTGGTTTTTAGCACCGTTACTTCGCTGTAAATTACGCAGTTCATTGTCAAAAATCACAACAATAGAAGATGTCCAACTTAACGTCGCGTCTTATTTAAATAAGACCGTTAAAAAGACAACTAATGGCATTACCTATACAGGATTAGATAAGCTAGACCCAAATAAAGCCTATTTGTTTGTCTCTAACCACCGTGATATTGCAATGGACCCTGCTTTAATGAACTGGGTTTTATATAACAATAAAATGCAAACGGTAAGAATTGCAATTGGTGATAATTTACTGAAAAAACCTTGCAGTACTGAGTTAATGAAATTAAACAAAAGTTTTATTGTTAAGCGCTCAGCTAAGGCTCCACGCCAAATGCTAAAAGCTCTTGGTCTTTTGTCCTCTTATATTAAGCATTCCCTAGAAACAAATAACTCAATTTGGATTGCTCAAAAAGAAGGAAGAGCGAAGGATGGGAATGACTTTACTGATCCAGCTATTTTAAAAATGTTCCACGTTGAAGGTAGAAAGCGTAAAGAAAACTTTTCTGAATACATGAATAGTCTAAAAATTGTTCCTGTTTCTATCTCTTACGAAAACGATCCATTAGATGTTCAAAAAGCCAAAGAATTAAATGCAGTGGCAACACTTGGCTCTTATAATAAAGGGGAGTTTGAAGATATAGATAGTATTATTAAAGGAATTATTGGACATAAAAAACGTATCCATATTCATTTTGGTGATGTTGTCATTTCTGCGCCAGAGTCTGCTGATGAATTAGCAGAAATGATGGATCAACAGATTAACCAGAACTATCATTTATTCCCAATTAACTATGCCGCAGCAAATGTTGAGTCGGATGACGTTACTGTTGAAGTTAAACGTGAGCTAGAAAACAAACTGGCACAATTGTCTTTAGAAGAGCAACCATTCTTACGTGCGCTTTATGCTAATCCAGTAAAAAACGCACAGTAATAACAGCAACAAAAGAATAGAATTAAAGAAATAGTTTTTTATCCCAATGAGGAGGGTTACCAACTTGTTGGGATAGAAAATCAATAAAAGTACGAACTTTTGGGGGCAAGTGCTGACGCCTAGGGTAGACTGCATAAATTGGCAATACCATGTCTGCTTTCCACTCCGTTAATAGACGAACCAAGCTTCCATTTTCAAATTCATCTTCCAACAAATAACTCGCTAAATACGAAATTCCCGCACCGGCTTTTGTTGCATCTAAAATGGCAGAGGCATTATCTATTTTAAAAATACTTTGAATCTTAACTACTTGATGAACGCCATCTCGAGTAAATTCCCACTCATTAAATTTACGTTCATTGCTCTGATAAGCGATGCATTTATGTTGTGCTAAATCAGCAGGACGAGAAGGTAGGCCATGCTGCTCAATGTAGCTAGGCGCCGCAGCGACAATGAAGCGACAATCAGCAATTTTACGAGCCACCATACCTTCTGGGATATTATCGTGAATGGCTATCCAACAATCTAATCCATCTTCAAGTAATTTTGGCTTGTGGTCAAAAAGACTGACGTCTAATTCTACTTCTGGAAATTGTGCTTGAAAATCAGCTAACGCATGAATTATATGACGGTTGCCAAAAGATTGTGCGATACCGACTTTAAATACTCCAGAGATGCGGCCATGATGAGCATCAAGTAAAGCATCTGCTTCATAAGCTGTATCAATGAGCTTTTGACTGTATTCAGCGTATTGCTGGCCTAATTCTGTAATAGAGACTGAGCGATTATTACGTTGAACGAGTTGGCAATCTAGACGGGTTTCTAATGCTTTAATCTGTTTAGATACGTGGGATTTCGATATCCCCAATTTCTCGGCAGCACGAGTGAAATTTAACTCATTAGCTACTGTCGCAAAGATCACCATTTGATGTAGATTGTCTAACATTATTGCGCCTAAAGAAGAATGATGACTCTATTGTAATACTACTTAAAAATATAACCATCTACTTTTATTGATTCAGGAAAATCAGTAATTTGTTGGCCACCAAGGTAGATATTACCTTTCACAATCAGATCATCAGGCAGGGTGGTAACTTTCGAATACCCAAGGTATAGATTACCTTTCACGGTCAGTTGTTTCGGTAAGAGAGTCAAGGGCGTTCTAATCACGCTTAAATCCCCATTTACGGTTAAGCGTGGTGGCAATTTTGTGAGTCCGGAGCCTGCAAAGTTAATAAATCCATCAACCTTAATACCACGAGTGTAGCGTTTAAGTTGAGTTGTACCTGCTAAATTTAAGTAACCTTTTACTTGTGTACCGCCAGGGATTGTTTTGATTACTGTATTTGCTAGATTTAGATTGCCATCGACAATAAGCCCTTTCGGTAATTTAATAATCTTACTATTGGCTAGATTTACGTTACCTTTAAGCTCTAGATTATCTGGTAGCTCTGTATAATTTGTATTTCTTAAGCTGATATTCCCATAGCTATCAATATGATTAATAAGACGATGTTTATTAAGTGTTTCAGCCATTGATAGTGGAGAGGTAGCACTTGATATAAAGATGATAATGAGAGCAATATTTAATTTAGACATATAAAAGGCAACTTAGGTTTATGGCTTACTTTCAATATCGGCAAGATAGGAAATAAGTTTAATTTCAAATCAGTGATAAGGGTCGTGTTTTTGCATTTTTTTTATGAAAATACATTTGATATAGTGAAATTCGGTATTTGATACCGGCGCGATAAATAAAGTCGCAAGTAATTAAATTTAAGATTAAGGAGACGTAATGTCTAAAGCAACTGGTACTGTAAAATGGTTTAACGAAGAGAAAGGTTTTGGTTTTATCGCACAAGAGAATGGACCAGATGTGTTTGCACATTTCAGCGCGATTCAATCAGAAGGTTTCAAAACGTTGAAAGAAGGCCAAGCAGTAACTTTTGATGTTGAACAAGGTCCAAAAGGCCCTCAAGCAAGCAATATTCACGCTGCTTAATCGGCATGTTACATAAAAAGGCTCTCATAAATGAGAGCCTTTTTTATATTGGACTATTATGCTTCTTTATTATCGAGTAAGAGAGCGTGTTTTCAATTCATAAATTAATTTTTCAGCACTGCAAGAAAACTTTAAACGAGCGTGTAGCTCTTTTTCATCTTCAGATAGTTTAATACTGTGTTCTACTTCGTCACATACTTCTTTTGCAAGAGACAAGTAATTTGCGAATTCGGTTTCTAGTTGTGCTTTGTTATCTGCAAAGATGCTGACTTCAGCAACATCATCGCCTTCTTTAATAATAAACCCCATTTCTGCGCTACAGCCACAAGAATCACACGGTACGTTTTGTTCAACTTCAGAAGTCATTTTTATATCCTTAGTAGTATCAATGTCTTTATATTATTCTTCTTTGTATCAGAAAACTATCATTTATAGTGGTATTGTTAGTAAATACGCATTAGTAACATTTAAGTAAATATTCCATTACAGTATTGTTACTTGGGATGAGAATCTCAAAATATGAACCTTTATGACAAATCTTTGTCATAATCCAGAGCGGTGTATTGTAATTCCATACTGTATAACGCAGAATGAATTAATAACGACTGGTTGCATGAGTGAAATAGTGATCTAAAATTCTGTTAAATAACGATTCTTAATTTTGAGGCATCATTAGCAGTTAGATTACGATATGATATTTATCATGCAAAAAACTATAAAAAACAGACAAATGGAGTTGAATCTTATAAATTAACCCTATGAAATATTTAGTTAATTTTTATGATTGATTTCTTAATGGACTAATTACATTAGAAGAGCTTTATTATGCCAAAAAGAAGTAAAGAAGATACTGAAATCACTATCCAAAAAATCATGGATGCGGTTATTGATCAACTATTACGCTTAGGCTATGACAAGATGTCATATACGACGCTAAGCCAACAAACCGGTGTGTCGAGAACGGGGATTAGCCATCACTTTCCAAAGAAAACAGACTTTACTGCTGCATTAGACGGTCGTATTTTCCGTTTGTTCGCTGAACGTCTTGAGATGCAAGGTGATAAACAAGCATTTATCAACAGTTGGATAGCATCTCTAGAAGATGAACAATTCCGCGCAATTCTACGTCTTTTATTCCACCATATTGTTACTTCTGCGAATGCACATGAGTTTGCAAGCAATGGTATTGAACGTCTATACGGTATGGTTGAAGATTTATACGGCGAAGAGAGTCGTAAAGATCTAGAGTGGCTAATTGGCTTATCTCTAATTCGTATGACGAAGTAATCATCTTTATTTTTTTAAAAGCTTATCGATACCCTCGATGAGCTTTTTTTTTGCATCCTTAACTGTTTAGAGTTTATACTCTATTAATTGGAGGGTTTATGCTTAAAATTTCACGAATATCTGCTTTATTTACAACATTATTTTCTCTGTCTGTGTGTGCTAAATCAGTCGATTTTGACAGCGCATGGCAAAATGTACTCAAAAATCATAATGGTATTGCTGCCGAGCGCGCTAATGTTGAGCGCCAGGAAGCGTTAGCCTCTGGCACTTCTGATCTTAATCTTCCTTCTATAACCTTAAGTGCAAATTATACTTACCTAGATGATGATGTGACGGTTTCAGCTGAACAAGTAGCGAATAGTGCGGGAACATCACTTTCAGTTATACCTTTACCTATTCCCAATTTAACCTCAACCTTAACTGAGCGTGATATTTTCACTAGCTCAATACGCGCTATCTGGCCAATCTTTACTGGTGGCCGTATATCTGCAGCAGAAAGTGCAGCAGAAGGTAAGACTGAAGAGGCACAGAGCCAATTAAAGATGAAGCAACAAGGGTCTTACGAAGATTTAGCCAAATACTATTTTAGTGTGGTATTAGCCAATGAGGTTGTTACTACCTATGCTGAAGTTGAACAAGGTTTAGCAAAGCATAGAGATAATGCCATAAAGTTACAGCAGCAAGGTCAAATCGCAAAAGTAGAACGCCTTCAAGCCGATGCTGCTTATGACAAAGCAAAAGTTGATTTAAGAAAAGCCCAGCAAAACTCAGACATTGCCAGCGCTGCACTACGAAGCATGCTGCAAATGAATGAAAGTGTTACTCCAGAAACCCCATTGTTTATTAATCAAGCCTTGCCACAAATGACGGCGTTTATTGATAATACATTGGCAACCTATCCAGGTTTAGACTTATTAGCAGCGAAAGAAAAACAAGCAAGCAGCCTAATTAAAGCAGAAAAAGGAAGCTACTATCCTGAAGTTTACCTTTACGGTAACTATAATCTCTATGAGGGTGATAGCTTATCCGCTGAAATCGCACCAGATTGGATGGTAGGTGTTGGTGTCAATGTCCCACTATTAGATAACAAAGGGCGTTCAGACAAAGTTGTCGCGGCTCACAGAGCAGTTCAACAAGTTCAGTATTTGAAAAAACAAGCGAAACAAGATCTCTCTTTACTTGTTGAAAAGACGTACAGAGAAGCATTGCAATCGATAGATGAATATTATGGATTAGCGTCTAGTATTGAATTAGCTCAAGAAAATGTAATTCTAAGAGAGAAGGCATTTAAACAAGGGCTATCTACGTCATTGGATGTAGTTGATGCTGAATTATATCTAGCTAGTATTAAAACTCAACGTTCATTAGCATCGTTTAATTATGTCATTTCACTGGTTAAATTATTGGCATTAAGTAATCAAACTGATACGTTCGTTCAATATCAACTTCAAGCGAGACAAGGGTAATATAATGAGTACATCAAAGAAAATTTTAGGTGCCTGCGTTGTCATTGGTGTTATTAGTTGGGTTGGGTATAGCTTTTGGGCTGCGTATCAACCTCGACCTGAATTGTTGCAAGGGCAAATTGAAGCTGAACAATATAATATTTCGTCGAAAGTTCCTGGCCGTATAGAAAATATATACGTTAAAAAAGGCGAGATGATTGAAAAGGGGCAAGCCGTATTCTCACTGTATAGCCCTGAAATTGAAGCTAAACTAGCCCAAGCTAAAGCGGGTGAAGCAGCTGCGAGTGCGTTGGCTGAAGAAGCTGAACAAGGTGCAAGAATACAACAAATTGCAGCGGCAAAAGATCAATGGCAAAAAGCCAAAGCAGCAAACAAATTGCTTGAAAAAACCTATGCTCGTGTAAATAACTTATATAAAGATGGCGTTGTTGCTGAGCAAAAGAAAGATGAGACATATACTCAATGGCAAGCGTCAAAGTATACAGAAAGTGCGGCTTACCAAATGTATCAAATGGCAAAAGAAGGGGCTCGCTCTCAAACAAAACGTGCAGCCAATGAAAAAGTAAAAATGGCTATGGGTTCAGTTGCTGAAGTTGAAGCTTATGTAGCAGATACAAAAATTGACAGTTGGTATAACGGTGAAGTATCTCAAGTCATGCTTAACGCTGGTGAAATTGCACCTCAAGGTTTTCCTGTTGTTAGTGTGATTGATATTAAAAAAGCATGGGCTGTCTTTCATGTTCGTGAAGATAAACTAAAAAATTATAGAAAAGACCAACAAATAGATGTGTATTTGCCTGCATTAGATCAAACGGTTCCATTCACAATTACTCATATTTCTGTTATGGGTGATTATGCAACGTGGCGTGCGACTGATAATAGCCAAGGCTTCGATTTAAAAACATTTGAAATTGAAGCGCATCCTGTTAATGAAGTTCCTAATCTGCGAGTAGGAATGAGTGCCATAGTTAAACTTGATTAACTCAGCACATCAATCGGTTATAGTTGATTTTTATGAAAGCATTTTGGCGTTCTTATTGCTCAAATCCATGGTTAATTGCTGTTACTTTTGGTTTACCATTGGTGTTGTCGTTGATTATTTGGTGGGTATTCTCTGCATCTGTTGTCCGAGACCTGCCTATCGATGTGGTGGATCTTGATCAATCAAGTTTATCAAGAATGATCACTCGTGATTACGATGCGACACCTACATTAGCGGTTCGCTCTATTCAACCTAATACGTTGATAGCAAACCAGGCGCTAAAGAATGGTGATAATTATGGTTACATCGTAATTCCACGAGATTTTGAACGAGATGTATTATTAGGAAAGAGTCCACAAGTGTCCGGATTTTATAACGGACAGTTTATTCTTATAGCAAAGCAAATCAGCTCAGCCTTAATGCAAACGGACATGACGACACAAGCAAAATTAGCGGCTGTTAAAACATTAAGTACAAAGACGTCTACGTGGACTCACGCAATAAACTCAGCTGTACCTATCAAAGTCCAAGTAACGCCTTTATTCAATTTAGGCAGTAGTTATAATCAATTTTTGGTTTCTGCAATCTTACCTGCGATTTGGCAAATGGCTATTATTGTAGGGATGATTTGGGCAATGAAAAATGAAATGGTGCGCAGTAATAAGAATAGTATAAGAGAATGGTTTGACTCACAAACATTGAGCAGTATCGCGCAGTTTATCTGCGTGTATTTTATTGTTGGAATGTCATTAGGAGCAGTTCTGTTTTACTTCTTGTATGGTATTTTACAGTTCCCGTTTGATGCTCAAATAATCTCTTTTCTTGTGACGATGAGTGCAATGACACTGGCAAGTATTAGTTTAGGTACTGTAATTGGTTATGGAACAAACGACATAGTCAAAGCAATGAGTATATCGGGTGCTTATACTGCACCTAGTTTTGCCTTTCTTGGGGTTACTTTTCCGGTTACGGATATGAACGGTCTAGCTACATTCTGGCATTCTATTTTACCAGCAAGTCATTTTGTCCGTTCTCAAATAGAACAAGCTAACTATGGCTATGTTTTTAATCAAACATTATCTCATGTTGGCATTCTTTTGTTATTTACATTGCCTTTACTACTGCTTATTTCGCGACTAAGGAAGTAATTCATGTCATTTCTCACGTTAGTTAAAAATGAAGCAAAGGCTATATTCAGTAATAGTACGATTGTACTTGCGATGATCGGTGGCGTATTGTTTTATGCATTTTTATACCCATTGCCTTATTTAAACCAAAGCCCTGAAGAGCAAAAAATCACCGTTGTCGACATGGATAAGTCAGACCTAAGTCGAAAATTTATTCGTATGGCCAATGAATCTCAACAACTCAATGTTGTTGAACAAGCTGAAAGCATAAATCAAGCAAAGCAACAATTTTTAGATAATACAGTGAGTGGCTTTCTCGTAATTCCTTACGACTTTTCAACTAACTTACAATTGGGTCAAGCGCCAACGGTCGCTTATGCCGGTGATGCATCGTACTTTCTAATTTATGGAACAATTATTGAGGGGTTAATGAAAGCGGGAGGAACTCTTGCCGCTGAATATCGTGTAGCAAATATGACGATAGATGGAACGCCTATTAATACTGCAATAGATACGTTTCAACCGTTTAAATCAAATTATGTTCCTGTGTTTAATCACAATATGGGTTACGTTCAATACGTCGTTCCTGCTGTTTTTGTATTAATTTTACAGCAGACATTATTAATGGCGGTAGGGGTTCGACAAAAAGCGAGCAAGGTATCTGAAAATACGACGTCACACTTAATCGTACGCTTTTGTATTTTCTTATTTTCTGAATTAATTCTGGCGTGTTTTTACTTTGGTGCTGTCTTTAACCATTATGATATCAGTCGCTTTGCAACGGCCTTAGAATTAATCGTTTTATTGGTTCCATTTATTTCATCGGTTATCTTATTAGGAATGTTGCTTGCTCGATGGATGCCAACAGCAGAAAGCCTTCTTTTGGTCGTTTTATTTAGTTCTATGCCTATCGTATTTAGTGCTGGGTTTATTTGGCCGACAGAACTTATACCTAGTTTAATAACTGACTTAATGCATTTATTGCCAAGTGGTTTTGCGATAAATGGCTTTTTGAAGTTAAATCAACAAGGTGCTGGTTTGCCTAGTGTGCTGTTAAATATGAGTGGGCTTTATGGGTTAAGCCTTCTTTATGCTCTCTTATTTTTTATCAGTAAACGAAAATAAATCTTAATTATGATACTGAGTAACAACACAATTTCAGATCAAATTGAAGTGTCTCGATTTCATTTTTACTGAGCAGGAAACTGTAATCGAAGTTTGTTAGATTATCCCATAGTTGGACTAGGGATTTATATAATGAAAAAACAAATACTGGGATTGATTATTGCGGCAAGCTTTTTAGTTGGCTGTCAAAGCACATCCGAAGATGAAATAGCGGCCATTAAAGAAACACCGACAATTGAAAGCTTTGTTGATTATCACAATGAGGAGTTAAACCAATTCATCACAAGTGATATGGGAAGTATTGCTCGAACGAATAACGAGATCGTCCTTCTTCTGAATGGAGATAAAAGTTTTGATTCTGGCAGTATTACCATAAAAGAAGAAAGCAAAAATGTCTTATCAAATTTAGCTAAGTTATTAAAAGATAAGCCTGAATCTGAAGTCTTTATTGCTGGTCATACTGATAGTCAAGGCAGTAAAAAGTTTAATATTTCACTGTCGAATAAACGCGCTGATTCTGTTCTAGATTTATTGACTAAAGAGGGTGTTGATTCAAATCGAATTAATACTTATGGTTTTGGTGAAGCGGAACCAATTGCAACGAACATGAGTGCTGATGGACGTAAAAAAAATCGCCGTATTGAAATTCGTATTACCCCAATCAGTGAAATGTTTGACGAAAAAGAATAACGATTAAATACTGAGCGTCATTGGTATCAATATCACCTAACTTATAATGAAATAGTTGTTATTTAAATCACTTATGGTTGGGGTATAATAAGCCTTATTTCAAAAAGGAAAATGAAATGGGGCTTTTTTCACGTCTATTTGGTTCTTCATCTAAGAAAGAACCTGTCATCGAAGCAATCGAATACAAAACCTACCTTATTTATCCTAATTCAGAAGCTGATGGTTCTCAGTTTCGTATTGCTGGTAAAGTAACAAAAGAGATTAATGGTGAGCTAAAAGAGCATCGTTTTATTCGTTCAGATGTGATTTCCTCAAAGAATGACGCTGATGAATTAATGCTTCGTAAAGCCAAAATGTTAATTGATCAGATGGGCGACTCAATCTTTAAGTAAACGTAATAGAATTGATATAGATTAGAGTGTTGTTTGTTTTTTGCTCTATACTTATTCTTCAAAATCAATCAGTAACAAAAAGTGGTTCGACCTCTGCTTTGTCATCAAAATGTTGTTTTTTTACCTAATAGAGGTGAGAATAAGCAGATATTAAATTTAATGTAATGAAATTATGTCATTTTATTACAAAACACTTGAATTTATACTCTATGTCCGATAAAACGAGAGTATAAATTCATGCCAATAGCCAAGGAATAACTATGCAAATTGGTGTACCTAGAGAAGTATTCGCGGGTGAGACCCGTGTTGCTGCCACTCCTAAGACAGTTGAGCAGCTATTAAAGCTTGGTTTTACAGTTGCTGTAGAATCAAACGCTGGTATTTTAGCAAGTTTTGATAACTCAGCATTTGAAAAAGCAGGCGCAACGATTGTCTCTGTTGACGATGTTTGGAAATCAGAAATTATTCTTAAAGTAAACGCACCTCAAATCAACGAAGCAACAAACGTTGATGAGTTTGAATTACTTCAAGATGGCGCAAGTTTAATTAGCTTTATTTGGCCAGCTCAAAATGAAGATCTGCTTGCTAAATTAGCAACAAAGAACATTAATGTTTTAGCGATGGATTCAGTTCCTCGTATTTCTCGTGCACAAGCATTGGATGCGTTAAGTTCAATGGCTAACATTGCAGGTTACCGTGCAGTTGTAGAAGCGGCGCATGAATTTGGTCGATTCTTCACAGGTCAGATTACGGCTGCTGGTAAAGTTCCACCGGCAAAAGTTCTTGTCGCTGGTGCGGGTGTTGCTGGTCTTGCTGCTATTGGTGCCGCTGGTAGTCTTGGCGCTATCGTTCGTGCCTTTGATGTTCGTCCTGAAGTAAAAGAACAAGTGCAATCGATGGGTGCAGAGTTTCTTGAAGTTGATTTCAAAGAAAACTCTGGTTCAGGTGATGGCTACGCAAAAGAAATGTCTGATGAGTTCAACAAAAAAGCAGAAGAACTATATGCTGCTCAAGCTAAAGATGTTGATATCATTATTACAACCGCTCTTATCCCAGGTCGTCCTGCACCAAAGCTAATTACCAAAGCAATGGTTGATAGCATGCAAGCGGGCAGTGTGATTGTTGACTTGGCAGCCGCTAATGGTGGTAACTGTGAGTACACAGTAAAAGACCAAGTGATCACAACTGAAAATGGCGTAAAAATTGTAGGTTACACTGATATGGTTGGTCGTCTACCAACGCAATCATCGCAACTTTACGGTACAAACTTAGTTAACCTTCTTAAGCTTCTATGTAAAGAAAAAGACGGTAACATCAATATCGATTTTGAAGACGTTGTTCTTCGTGGTGTAACTGTTGTTAAAGAAGGCGAAGTAACATGGCCTGCGCCACCAATTCAAGTTTCAGCTCAACCTCAAGCTAAGGCAGCACCAAAAGCGAAGGTAGCTCCGAAAGTTAAAGAACCAATGTCACCAATTAAAAAATTCGGAATGATTGGTGCTGGTATTGCTGCATTTGGTTGGGTAGCTTCAGTTGCTCCTGCTGCATTCTTAGCTCACTTTACCGTATTCATTTTAGCATGTGTGGTTGGTTATTATGTGGTATGGAATGTAAGCCATTCACTACATACACCGCTAATGTCCGTAACGAATGCCATCTCTGGAATCATCATTGTAGGTGCATTACTGCAAGTAGGTCAGGGTAATGGTGTTGTTTCATTTTTAGCATTTATTGCAGTTTTAATCGCGAGTATTAACATATTCGGCGGATTTGCTGTGACCAAGCGTATGCTTGAAATGTTCCGTAAAGATAAGTAAGGGGTAGAATAATGTCAGCAGGATTAGTTCAAGCAGCCTATATTGTATCTGCCGTTCTATTTATCATGAGTTTAGCAGGTCTGTCTAAACAAGAAACCGCACGTAACGGTAACTACTACGGTATTACTGGTATGGCTATTGCTTTAATCGCGACTATTTTTGGTCCTGATTCGGCGGGTACAGGTTGGATCCTCGTTGCGATGGCAATGGGTGGCGCTATCGGTCTTTACTATGCTAAGAAAGTTGAAATGACGGAAATGCCAGAATTAGTGGCAATTCTTCACAGCTTTGTTGGTATGGCTGCGGTACTTGTTGGTTACAATAGCTATATTGATCACGGTGAATTAACTGGCGCACTACTAAATATTCATTTAGTCGAAGTGTTCTTAGGTATCTTCATCGGTGCAGTAACATTTACAGGTTCTTTGGTTGCATTTGGTAAATTACGCGGCGTGATCAGCTCGTCGGCACTTCAGTTACCACATCGTCATAAATTAAACCTAATCGCATTAATTGCTTCTGCCGCACTTCTTTACTACTTCGTTAGTGTTGAAGGCAGCATGTTTGCAATTATCTTAGTGACTCTAATTGCCTTTGCATTTGGTTACCACTTGGTTGCTTCAATCGGTGGCGCAGATATGCCAGTGGTTGTATCTATGCTTAACTCATACTCTGGTTGGGCAGCAGCAGCAGCAGGTTTCATGCTATCAAACGATCTTCTGATTGTTACTGGTGCGTTAGTTGGTTCTTCAGGTGCGATTCTGTCTTACATCATGTGTAAAGCAATGAACCGTTCTTTTATCAGTGTTATCGCTGGTGGCTTCGGTCAAGATGTTGTTGCATCATCTGGTGATGAAGAGCAAGGTGAACACCGCGAAACAACGGCTGAAGAAGTTGCAGAAATGCTTAAAAACTCTAAGTCAGTAGTTATCACACCAGGGTACGGCATGGCTGTTGCTCAAGCTCAATATCCAGTTCATGAAATTACAGAAAAACTTCGTGCGCAAGGTATTAATGTCCGTTTTGGTATTCACCCAGTTGCAGGTCGTTTACCTGGACACATGAACGTATTACTTGCAGAAGCAAAAGTGCCTTACGATATCGTTCTTGAAATGGATGAGATCAATGATGACTTATCTGAGACAGATACGGTTCTTGTTATTGGTGCGAACGATACAGTTAACCCAGCAGCAATGGAAGATCCAAACAGTCCAATCGCAGGAATGCCAGTTCTTGAAGTGTGGAATGCGAAAAACGTAATCGTATTTAAACGCTCTATGAATACAGGTTATGCTGGTGTTCAAAACCCACTATTCTTTAAAGAAAACACTGAGATGCTTTTCGGTGATGCTAAAGAAAGTTGTGTAGAGATCAGTAAACACCTTTAATATTCGTATTAATTGATTAGCGAAAAAATCCCCGTCAACTCTGTTGGTGGGGATTTTTTATGTGCAGTCAAAAGTAAGTTAAGAGAAAGGTTTTTTATGTGAGTATCGAATGATAGGCATAAAGCTATTTCATCGAATTATAGTCACCAATTGAAGATGGTAGGTGGGGTAAAAGGAGAGGGATGTTAACTGCCTTATTTAAGGTACTATTTTTGATGGATGTTGCGGTGTATTGAAATATTGCTCATGAGATTAGAGGTTTAATATATCTTATTTTAAGAGATAAAAAAAAGGGCGAATGCGTTCACATAGGCCCTTTCTGTTTTGTTCAAGTATAAAAATTAACGTTTATACAATGATAACATTATCTGAATACTTTGTTCCTTAACCACTACCCAATAAAGCTAATGTAGGTTTGTAGGATGATTAAATTAACTATATCAATGAAGAATGCACCTACAATTGGAACCACCATAAATGCTTGTGGTGATGGGCCAAAACGAGATACAAGTGACCCCATATTCATCACTGCAGTTGGTGTCGCGCCTAAACCAAAACCACAATGACCACCTGCAATTACAGCAGCATCATAATTTGACCCCATCACTCTAAAAGTAACAAAGTACGAAAATAGTGCGAGTACGACGGTTTGAACCGAAAGAATAACGAGTAATGGGATAGCTAAATCAAAGATATTCCATAATTTTAAACTCATTAGAGCCATTGCTAAAAATAAAGCAAGAGAAACTGTACCTAAGATATCAACCGTTTCGGTATCAATCTTATGAGCCTTGGTTATTTCTGTAATATTAGTAATAAACACGCCAATGAATAACGCATAAACAAAATCAGGTATTTTTAACCATGAAATATCAAACGTTGCAACGAAATCACCAAGATAGCCAGCACCAACGACACAAAGCAAAAGAACAAAGAGTGTTTCTATTACTTTCTTAGCTGTAATCTTATCTTCCTCACGCTCATTGTAAGTGACAAGTTCAGGGAAACGGCTATGTGTATCAACACCAGTACCATATTCTGATTCTAGCTTATGTTTATGGATCAGTTTTTGTGCAATTGGACTTCCAATTAAACCACCCATAATTAGACCAAAGGTCGCCGAGGCCATTGCTAGCTCAAGTGTGTTTAAATGATAAGTCTCAGCAAATGTTTGAGACCAAGCAGCACCTGTTCCATGACCGCCTGATAGGGTAATTGAACCTGCAATTAATCCCATGAGAGGATCTAGTCCCATCATACTTGCTAAACTTACCCCAATTCCGTTTTGGATAATGATATAAACAGAAGCAACGGCAAGGAAAATGAATACTTTCGTTCCCCCCTTGATTAATTGCTTATAGTTGGCAGCCAAACCGACTGTACTAAAGAACATTAGCATGAATGTACTTTGTAAAGGCAGTGAGAACTGTAAGTTAACCCCTTTAAAATGGAGGGCAGTGATAGCAAACGCGACGATTAACCCGCCAACAATTGGCTCTGGGATATTGTATTTTTTAAATAGCACAACTTTTGAATTGACCAAGTGTCCGAGAAAAAGAACTGCGATGGCAATTAAGAATGATTCAAGTGCGCCAATAGATAGAGTGTTTGTCATAGAACTCCTAAGTTGAAATATCAATCTTTTAATTTCGTAACATAAACGGCGTTATCGAAAGAAAATGAAGAATAAATGTATTTTAATGCATTATTCCAAATGATATTGTCTAATTTCAGGGACTGATAGTAGCACTTTTATCAATGCTATTGGGTTGCGGTAAAGTAAAATATATAGATCTGGCGTTGCTGATATAGATTAATCTAGGGTAATTGGTGACTATTCATCGTAAAAAAGAACAATACTTCCCCCACGTAAGGCACTGCCTACGTTAAAAGTGAATCCAATGCCTACATTATCAACCAGTGATATCCATTTTCTCGTATCGATTAACCATGCAATATTGAACTCATAATAGTAGTCAGTACCAAGAGTATCATTGACATCACCACCAAGATCTACTCGTTTTGCTTTTAAGTATAGAACCTGAGCAAAGCGATTCCAATGAGCCATGTTGTATCTTAATTGTAAGCTGTTTACAAAGCGCCATACCTCTGGGTTGACGTCTGAACTAAAATCAGCAGAGCCTCCAAAACCTTGACCATAAGCGTAATGATAGCTGTTGTTAAAACGCCATTCACCCCAGTCATTTTCTTTTTTATATTCAAATGTTAGTTTAGGTTCAATAATGAAGGTGTTACTTGTTAAATTGTAATAGGTTCCATCAAGGTAAGGAGAAAAAGACTGGCTAAAACTAGAGTTATACGTATGGGTATTTTTGTAGTGCATTAGGTGAAGCGCATTACCAAATGAAATTGTCCAATCTTTATAAAATTCATAGCTTTGAGCGTATTCGGCGTATAAACCGAATATTTCATCTACATCTGAATCTGGAGAGGCTTTGTCTCCAACTTCAACATCAACATCAGTGTTAACGTAAGACGCACGCACTGTTATATCATGAGACCACAATGAGTCAGGATCATCGGTTAATTCAAATGTGTAAGGAAGAGCATATACAGTTAATTGATTACGAAGTTCAACAGAGTTAGAGCTGCCAATACTGTCGTTATCCTTTTCTAAGTAGTTATTTGGATTAAAATCCGCGATCCCGAAGGTTATCATGTTGCTATCAGATAAAACGAGGGAGGTGGCAAACGCCTGCTCTACTTGTCTTTCTGGCGTGAGCTTACGAGCAACAGCCTTCTCTATTACGAGGGGTAATAACAATATAATAAGAAGAGAATGTAATCCGCGCAATGTTTCAAGCCTTTTGAGAATATATACACATAATGTAGTGGATAAAATAAGAATTATCTACAATAAATCAGAATCTTATCAATCATTTTCGCAAAAGTAATACTTATAAAATGAAAACACAAAAAGAAAAATCAGATTGTGTCTTCATTTATAAAGTTATGACTTAATCACTAATAAAACCGCCGGTTTGATGGTTCCATAGTTGAGCATAGATACCGCCCAATTGAACTAACTCTTTATGTGTGCCTTGTTCTACGACTTTACCTTGATCCATCACCAATAGTCTGTCCATTGCCGCAATAGTTGATAGTCTGTGAGCAATGGCGATAACGGTTTTTCCTTCCATTAGCTCATCAAGGCTATCTTGAATTGCCGCTTCAACTTCGGAATCTAAGGCTGAGGTTGCTTCATCTAAAATTAATAACGGAGCATCTTTGAGTAGAACTCGAGATATAGCAATACGTTGACGCTGACCACCGGACAGTTTTACTCCACGCTCACCGACTTGTGCATCGTAGCCTTTTTTACCATTTGAGTCGGTTAATGTTTCGATAAACTCGTGAGCTTGAGCTTGTTTGGTTGCCATAAATAACGCTTCATCACTTGCGTCAGGTCGACCGTATTTGATATTTTCTCTGATTGAACGGTGTAATAGGGAGGTGTCTTGACTTACCATGCCTATTTGGCTGCGTAATGAATCTTGAGTTACATCTCTAAGATCATGACCATCAATAGAAATAGACCCTGATTCAATATCATGGAAACGAAGCAACAAGTTTACTAATGTTGATTTACCAGCACCAGAACGTCCCACTAGACCTATTTTTTCTCCTGGTTTTATATCAAGATTTAGATTATTGATAATTCCCTTGTTCTCGCCATAATGGAAGTTAACATTCTTAAATTGAATATTTCCATGTTTAACAGAAAGCTCTGTGGCATCGGGTTTATCATTAATGGTAATTGGTTTGGATAAAGTATTCATTCCATCTGTCACCGTACCTAGGTTTTCAAATAGAGAACTTATTTCCCACATGATCCAATGAGACATACCATTGATACGTAACGCTAAACTGATCGCAATCGCAATAGCACCAACAGATAGCTCATTATCAATCCACAGCATGATAGAAACTGCAGTAATTGAGAAAACCAATAAGTAGTTAATGATCTCTACAGAGATATTAATGCCAGTTGCTAAGCGCATTTGTTTATGAACCGTCACTAAAAAATCGTCCATGCCTTCTTTTGCGTATTCAGTTTCACGCTTACTATGGCTAAACAATTTGATCGTATTGATGTTGGTGTAACTGTCAACAATGCGTCCTGTCATTGTAGAACGAGCATCGGCCTGCTTCTCTGAAACGGCTTTCATTCTAGGAACAAAGTAAAACTGAATCGCAATGTATGCCGCAAGCCAAACAAGCATAGGCAACATAAGACGCCAATCTGCTTTTCCGACCATCACAATCATGGAGGTAAAATAAACTGAGATATAGATAAGGACATCAAGTAGCTTCATTACGGTTTCACGGACCGCTAATGAAGTTTGCATGACTTTTGTTGCAATACGACCAGCAAAATCATCTGAATAAAAAGAAACACTTTGTTTTAAAAGGTATCGATGCGCTTGCCAGCGAATAGCCATTGGATAATTACCCAATAACGTTTGGTGTGTAATTAATGAATGGATCAAGATTAAAATTGGCATTCCAATAACAACAAGAATACCCAACCACATTAAGGTTTGTCCTTCCTGTGCTAAAAAGGTCTCTCTGTCATGAGTGGATAACCAATCAACTAATTGTCCCATAAACCCAAAAAGAGAGACTTCAACCATGGCGATGATAGCACTAAGTGCTGACATGCCGATTAAAGGAACTCCGAACCCTTTGGTGTAATGGCGACAAAAAGCATACAACCCTTTTGGTGGTTGTTCTGGTTCTTGTTCAGGGAAAGCGGTAGTTATCCGCTCAAAGAAGTTAAACATACATTAAGCCTTTAATTATTATATTGTTTAAATTATTGTTAAAGTGGGTTTGGCGAGAAATAACAGAGTATTTCTATATGGTTTTAACATAACTCAAAAGCCAGATTTATGTAATTTATTTTATACATTATCAATAAGTTTACCTAAATAATTAGCGTGATGAGACGCAGTAGAGGTATCATCAAAAGGTTTTTATTAATTGCGAGCATTGTTATGAAAAAAATACCAACCAATATCATCACGGGTTTTCTTGGTGTCGGGAAGACGACCACTATTTTACAACTATTAAAAAATAAGCCAGAAGGTGAGTCTTGGGCTGTTTTAGTGAATGAATTTGGTGAAGTCGGTATCGATGGTGCTTTTCTAACAGAAAGCGGAGCGATGGTAAAAGAGGTTCCGGGTGGTTGCATGTGTTGTACTGCCGGTTTACCGATGTCTGTTGGTATTAATGCATTATTACGTCAAAAGCCAGACCGTTTGATTATTGAACCTACAGGGTTAGGTCATCCCAAGAAAATCATAGCGATTATTCAATCTGAGCATTACGAAAAATACATTGATTTGAAATCAACCATTGGTCTTGTTGATCCCCGTAATCTGTCCAACGAAAAATACACAAGCAATCAGAATTTTAATGACCAGTTAAGTATCTCTGATGTGGTTGTTGCGACTAAGATGGATATTGCGTCAGAGTATGATGAATGTTTATTCTCTTCATGGGCAAAATCATTACCACACCAGCCTAAATTCACCACCATTAATCATGGTGAGCTGCCTTTACATTGGCTAGATGAAAATCGTACAGTTGAAATAACGATTGAAGAGCATCACCACCACCATGCAGTTGAAATGGTGTTAGAGCCGGGACAAAAATTCTATCGTAAAGAAAATAAAGGGCAGGGTTATGTCAGTTGTGGTTGGTTCTTTGGGGCTGAATCTGTATTTGATTTTGATGAATTGTTTTCAATGTTATCGGCACTTACTGCTGAACGTGTTAAAGCTGTAATTAATACTAACAAAGGGTTTTATGCATTTAATGTCGCTAATGGTGTCGTTTCAGTCAATTTATTGAGTATTGATGGAATGGAATCAAAATTAGAGGTAATCGATACTCAGTTATTACCTTGGGATCAATTAGAAGAAGTGCTATTGAGTTTACTTATTGAAGAGTAATAGGTAAGTGAGCAAAAAAAGAGAGACTAACTTAGGGTAGCCTCTCTTTTTATTTATGAGTTAAAAAAGAATTAACGTTTGTTTTTTAAGTAACGCTTACGACGTTCTTCTTTTTTCTTAATTTGTTGCTCAACTTTAAGCGCAGCTGCAACTTCAACCGCTTCAAGTTCTGCTGGGATCATTTCTGGAAGTTCCAGAGTTAATTGACCTAATGTGCCCGAACGAAGTTCATGAAGAAGAATTTCAGACGCTTTATAGATATTAATTCGCCCACCAGTTTGTAAACAACCACGGCTACGACCAATCGCTTCCATTAGTTCTAAATCATTATCTGGTAATTCATCCAAGTTGTAGCGTTCTTTTAAACGCTCTGGATATTGTTTTGCTAAGTACTCAACAGTATAGAAAGCGACTTCATCGTAATCCATTGCTGTATCTTTTACAGCACCAGTCGCAGCAAGACGGAAACCACTGTGTGGATTTTCAACTTTAGGCCATAAAATGCCAGGAGTATCAGAAAGAACAACCCCATTTTGCAAATTAATACGTTGCTGACGACGAGTTACTGCTGGTTGGTTACCGGTTACCGCAATCATACGTCCTGCTAACGTATTAATGATGGTTGATTTGCCAACATTGGGAATACCCATAATCATGGTACGAACGTTTTTTCCCATGGCTTCACGGTGCGGAACCAATTTACGACATCTTTCCATAATCTTATGGATTTCATCGGGGTTGCTGGTTGTCACTGCCATTGCTGTGACGCCTTGCTCTTTCTCAAGGTGTTCAATCCAAAGTTGAGTCGCTTCAGGATCGGCTAAATCACGCTTGTTCAAAACTTTAATACAAGGCTTGTCTTGACGTAGAGAGGCGATCATTGGATTCTCACTACTGAAAGGGATACGAGCATCAAGTACTTCGATGATCACATCCATTTTAGGGATCACTTCAGCGATCTCTTTTTGAGCTTTATGCATGTGACCAGGGAACCATTGGATGGACATAGCGTGAATCCTTTAAAAATCAAAAACGCTATTTTAACGGCAAAGTCAAAAGAGTAAAGGGAAGTTACGCAGCTTGGTGATTTTGTTGTTGTAATGGCAAAGGTTTACCCAATAAAAAGCCTTGAAAATAATCAATACCGAGTAATTTCATATCTTCATATTGTTTGGCGGTTTCAACGCCTTCAATAACAATCAATGCATTTTGATTTCTGGCTAGGGAGATTGCAGAAAGAATAGGTTCAATATCGCCATTTTCATACTTAAGATTATCTAGTTACAACTAATAGCTGTATGCTAAAGATGTTCCATTGGAATATCTACCTCAATAAGTTCTTTTTGATCTATCATGTATAATTAGATCGTTATGCAATATTCATTTTATATAAGGCGTTAATTGACTTGAGTTTATTAACGCCTTTTTCATTTAAGTTGTCTTTAACTCAGTTCCAGTGGATTTTTCGATGTTAAAAATCATGGAGCATAGAGGAGCGTTCAATAAAATGGAACACAGGAGGCTCGTGCATTAAAAATTTTTGGTGTGAAATATTCCAGGCGTAAGCTCCTGCTAGAGAAAAGATCACATAATCACCGATGTCGATATGCTCAATATATTGATTTCGTGCTAGGACATCTTTTGGTGTACATAGCTGACCAACCAGCGTAGCCGTAGTATGACTTATCGAATGTGAAATTTCGGGTTGCAGGTTACTTTCCACAATCGAAAAAGGGTGATCATGGTTTTGTGCTGCGGGCGTGCGAAAGTGATGAGTACCGCCGCGTGCGATCACAAAATTCTCGCCAAGATTTTGTTTAATATCTAGCACTTCCATTACGTAGTAGCCACAAGATGCAGAGATGTAGCGTCCACACTCAAAACGCAGTGTCCAATCTTGTAGTTGTTCTTTGGCAATCAACAATTCCAATTTGTCACAAAACTCCATCCATGGAAAATGCTGTTTAGGATCTTGATAATTGATCCCCATTCCCCCGCCGAGATTAATTGTCAGTTCATCGAGTGAAAATGTATTTTTCCAAGAGTTCACCACTTGGAAATAACGTTGCATTAAGGCGAGGTGGCGTTTGACGTCAAGTTGGTGTGACATCAAATGGAAGTGGAAACCTTTTAGCTTTATTAAGGGGAAATCACGTAAGTATATCAGCGCATTGTTTAACTCATTCTCATCTAAACCAAACGGGGTCGGTTTTCCGCCCATGGCTAATTTACTAAGTGTGATATCACCAATGTCGATATTCATACGTAGGAAGATCGAGGCAGGGCGATTTAACTCCTTCGTCAGTATACCAATGCGTTGTAACTCTGTGAGGCTTTCTACATGAATTGCATCAACATTGAGTTCTATCGCTTGTTTTAATTCACTTGGCATTTTTCCCGGACCACCAAAAATTAGTGGTTGGTTGAGTTGTTGTTGGTGTAGGTGAGTAAGCTCTCCACCTGACGCCGCTTCAAAACCATCCACATAAGGAGCTAGAGTTCGTAATATTGGCGCAGAAGGGTTCGCTTTCGCGGCATAAAACAGCTCAACGTTTTTCGGTAAGACATGGCGCATCTGTTTGATATGCAGTTCTAATGCGTTAAGGTCATACAGATAAGCACACAGTGGTTGCATTTGTTGTTCTGCCAGTCGCTGAACTTCTTGCTGAATATGTGTAGGGAGCAGGCGAGAATTAGGCATGAGAACCTCCTTGCTTTTTTGTTGTCCAGGGCACCGAAACTAGAGTGTAGCCAGATTCTTTATCGGCATTTTTCATCAAACGTGTTGTGAAGTTATTTTTACTTGGGAAGTAGCCACCATTGAGTAATGCAATCAATTCGGGTTGTTTACCATTGATTGACTGCCAGCGAGTAATGGCGTCTTTTAATGCTTCCCATAATGCCTCTTCAAGTACTGAATTCCCCTCTGCGATAAAGAAAATAGCTTCACTAATGTTGTTAATGAAAGTGCAGTAACCGATACGATTCCAGCCTTGTTCACGGCTGTAGTAAACAGATTGACGAGCACAATCAGATAGTTGATGTAGAGTCTCTGGCGACCAAAACTCTGGCAGTAATTTGGTGCCTTCTAAGTCTCGAATCCATACACAGCATGGCATATCTTTTTCAAAACCAATCAACGTATTTTGTAAATGAGGTTCAAACGCCACACCATGCTTAAAGTAGTAGTTAAATATACCCGGGATCAAATAATGTAAATAGCGCTCGAACCACAATGTTGCCAAACTTTCATACTGGTTTTGTGTTGATTTTGCCTTATGTTTGAGTTGAGTAGCGATGCAACTGTTTCCGTCTTTGTCGTAGGCAAAGAGGGATCCGGCTAAAGTCGGTTGCAAGATATCAGTTTCACCCAAGGTGAAGTTTTCTCTATATAAAATACCAAATGATTCACGAGCTTTTATGATATCGCTATGTTGTTGCTCCGCGATAGACTCTAGATTTAATGTGGTGGCGTAAGGTTCTGTCATTACTTTAAATACAGGGTTGTGTAGCTGTTCGCTTTCTTTTATTGGATGAAGAATCGAGGTTAATTGAACCGCACTATCGAGTTCATACCATGCATTTTTACGTACACAGTTAGTCAAACGTACGTTGATAGAAAATTTAGCGAACCAATCCATATCAGGGTGATAAAGAGTGCGTACCGATGAGGTGGGTAAGAGCTTTTCACCACCTAAACCCAGAGGAGTAATTCTCCCTTGTTCGATAGCTCGTTTGACCGCAGGATTTTGTAAAAGGGTGTAATTTTCCCAAGGGTGGCAGGGGTAAAGCATGGTTGCCGCAGAATGACTCTTTTCTGGTGCGAGTTTCTCCAGCATTTTTTGTGGTGAAGTTCGATTGTCTGAGCTCAAGACATCGAGCAGCGCGGTATCGACTTCAAACCAATACAGAGGAACTTTAGCTCCAACCTCAGGGGAGCAAGAGAGTAAATCATCGATACTGATGCCTGAGCGACTCTTTGGCGTGGGATGAAAAGTATGCCCCCACAGCAATGATTGTTCTGATGCGATAAACGCATTGTGATACTGAGAGGTATTGCCTAAGTTGAGAAACTGTTCGGTGATCAACAAACTGTTTTCCATTTGTTCGACTAACTCGTGATTGAATGGAATCACTAACACTTGTTTTAGATAATTGAGTAGAAGTGTCAGAGTTTGCGTTGCATCCAGCTTGCACCAAGTTGTGCCGGGCATTTTAGCCCAAGGTGTATCACTGAGTTTTACTTTTCCCAGTTTGCTGATGTACTCAACGGGTAAAACCAACAAACCATTCTTCTGAGATTGGTTTTGGTGAGGTAAGTGAATAGCTACACGTTGATGAGCACAATAGTTTTTTTTCAGAGTCTGAGGCAGAGAGGCTGAGCTAAAGTGCCAATCGACTTGATTTTTCGGTATCGCGTATTCACGTAAATAGCAGTTAACCACACCCATAATAGTATTGATTTGGGCTTTTTCACGATTGAAAAGCATTTTTTTACGGCTTAAAAGTTCTGTGTTTTTAGCTGAATGTTCAGTCGGAAGTAATTGAGTGAATAACATTTTTATGTCCAAATTTAGAATGGATGATCAGTGCAATAACGGTACCGCCACTGACCAACGTAGAAAGTAAGAAAGGAACCTCAAGCCAACCTAAACTTGAGACGAAAGATGCACTTAACCCTGCTCCAACTCCGCCCCATTTAGACATGGCATCAAAGCGTGAAAACACTTTTCCGCTTTGTCGTCGATCAATTTGGTTTGCTAAAGCTTGGTGTAAGCCGTGATAGCAGCAGACCATGCCAAGGCCAAAGACAATGCGAGCAACAATCAACATTTCTTGATAAGAAATCAGATGCATTGCCGCGCTGAATGACAGCAAGATAAACCCTAGCCACAAAATACACTGTGGATGGTGTCGATTAATCAATTCTGAGAACAGATGAACTTTCCAAGCAAAGATCAAGTAGATACCATGTGGTAGAGCGTATAAAAAACCAATCCATGCTTGATTTGTCACGCCGTATTGCTGCACATAAGGTGAGAAATAAGGGAACGTGACTACCATGGCAAAAGCAAAACTAAATTGTGCACCGAATACCCAATAAAGGGCACTTAATGGTTGAACTTGAGTGCATTGCTCTTCATTAGATGATTGGTCTTTTTTAGTTTTTCTTTTTGCAAGGTGATCGGCTGGCAGTGTTAAGGTGATCGCTAGTGCCAATAAAGGCAAAGCGGAGAGCCAAAGATAGGCGTTAAGTGGGTTGGTTTCTGATAAACTCCAACCTAACCCAATCGGTGCAATGATTAACGCTAAACGGGCAGAAAGCTGAGTCTTATTTAGTGACTTACCCAGTGTTTTTACATCTTGAATTTGGCTAGATAAATAGCTATTTGAGGCAGCCATGGTGCCACCAAAGGTTCCTTGAACGACAAGACCAAACACAAACATCGTTAGGTTATCTGCTAAACCACACAGTGCGAAACCTGTTGCAAGTCCGAGTTGAGCACGCAATAAAGAGCGACGTCTGCCATATTTATCAGCAAATTGTCCCCAAAAACGAGCCGCCACAGCAGTGCAAAAGGTTGGTAGAATAAATAATATCCCCGCCCAATCGGTATCAATATTCGCGTCAAGTGTCGGTAAAACCATCGGTAAAAACAGAGGCATTCCCAAGGCTGCAAACGCCGCAATAAAGTGGCAGAGCAGCACGCAATAGATGAGTTTGGTCATGATGAATTAACTCACGCTCTGCTTGATGGTTTCAAGATAAGCGTGTTGTGCTTCTTCACTGGTAAGCAGCAAGAAATTTGGTGCCGACAAACCATAAAATTTATTGATATCGCTTGCGCCAGATGCTTCTTTTGATAATAAGCTGCCCGAACTTAATAAATACTTGGCGTACAGGTTTGGGGAGTCAAATAACATCTTGTGTGCGAGTGTGATGTCGTGCTCTTGGTTACCTAACTGGTAAAGTTGTTGTGAAAGACTGTTTGCGACCGTTGCATATAGCGAAGCCGAAGATGTAATTCCTTTCTCAGCCATTGCCTCCACAATTGCAGCTATGTCTAATTGCAAAGTAATAGTGGTAAACATCTGACCAAGAGCCAGTTCGTTGTCTACTATGATGCGATGATCTAGTAGTTGGTCGCACTTTACAGGAGAGTGCTGCTCAAACGCTTGGAAACGATCTGGCCAAATACGTGCGGCATCATTATCTTTCATAGCTAAGGTCATCTTACCTTGTTTATCAAAGGCGATGATGGCGTTTTGTTGATTCGATTCCAAGGCGATGCCGTAGCGGATCCACAACGTGAGGTGTACTTTGCACAACAGGTCAACATAATCCTTAAACCAAGCCAGTGTGTCGTGTTGATAATACTGATCGGAAAGATGCTCTAAGAATAAACGGCCATCAGGCATTGGACTGGCAAGAGCAGCAACTGGCACCAACGCTTTGTCTTGGAAGTGGCTCAGTGGATATTCACGTACGATGTAAGCGAAGGTTTTATCGTCTCCAACGTGGCCGCCGTGCTTCTCATTGCAATGAAAAAACGAGCCGTGTAAATCTTTATCATTTTGTTCTAAGTGTGTTAGCAAGCGTTCAAACCAGTGACCATCATAGAGCGTGGATGGCTTGATTAATCGGATGTTTTTGGTACCCAATGAGCGCATGATCAATGGCACTTTGATGTGGATATGTGGTGCTTGTTTTACGACTACGGTACGTACGGATAGGGTCGGAGTGACATCAAGGTACGCCAGAGGTGCTTCAATGACACCTTCTGGTAAAGAGGAGAGACTTTGCAGCGTTAGTGGATGCGCAGGGAATAGTTCATGGCTCAGAGAAAAATCTTCTGGAATTCCCACTTGTTCCATTGTCGGCCAGCATT
Source organism: Aliivibrio sp. 1S128 (assembly GCF_001691065.1). Classification (NCBI taxonomy): domain Bacteria; kingdom Pseudomonadati; phylum Pseudomonadota; class Gammaproteobacteria; order Vibrionales; family Vibrionaceae; genus Aliivibrio; species Aliivibrio sp. 1S128. The sequence continues at coordinate 80,837 of NZ_MAJV01000001.1, forward strand.
CCGGTTGTGGGCAGGTCAAAGTAACGAGTGACTTTTCAATCGCAAGCCAACGAAGAGTAAAGCTTTGTGCAAACTCTGGTGCGTACTCTTTGAGGTCTTGATCGCTCAAACCAAACTTAGCGCGAGCTGTTGGGTAGTAAGGGTGATCGAGGTAGGACGCAATTTGATCAGCACGTAAGAGCTTTTGTTCCCAACGATCCAGACGCGAGATAGGCTGCATGAGTGATTGAGAATGTAGAGAGAAGGCTTCATCACACATACCTTTGTGTTTCTCTGCGCATTCGAGTTCTTGTAAGTAGCTATCTAGCAACGAGTGAGAGCTTTTGTCAGCACTTTCTTTTAGTAATTCAATCCAATCATGGTAATCCTGTTGCTGCTCAACACGGTCATTTCTCTCGATAAACCAACCATTACCGCCAGAACCATCTGGTTGTCCGTATACCCATCTTTGCATGTAATAACTCGGAGTGACGGGTAAGTAGAGTGTAAAATTCAAACCCGTAAAATTGAGCCATATTTGCGCGCGAGGATAGGAAGAGATATTGAGCTTACTTGGGATCTCAGTGTTAAATCTACTTCGAGACACTAATTCAAAGAGGTCTTCACGTAGGCAAGTGTCGATTAAGCGTTGAGTTAGGTATAAAGCGTTGTCGTTCATGCTGTCACCTCGCTGACTGATGTGAGATTAAAGCTAGATATTGCTTGTTGGCGTGTAAATTCTAAGGATTGCTCAGAAGGAGACACGATTGAAATTCTTGCTAAGTAATCTTTGTTGGAGAAGCTTTGTCGGAAAGTATCTCCCGCCTGTTTAAGCACTTGCTGCTGAGTGACGATATCGCCCTCTTGGTGAGTGAAAGAGGTTGATGTACCTTCAATAATTCCGTCTTGTTCTGCCACCACGTAATGTATATGTGCACTACCATTTATGTGGAATGCCCGATCAATTTTATTACCAAGATGAAGATTTAAGATGGTGGAGAACCAATTTCCACTGCTGAGGTTATCGAGTAAGAACTCTCGCCCATCGCCAATACTGCGATAGTTAATTTCGACTAATACTGGACCCAATTCAGTAATGATGAATTCGCTATGGCAAATGCCAAAACCAACGCCAAATGTTTGAAGCTGATTCACACACTCATCACGATATTGAATGCTATTGGGTCCATTCCAACTAGCCGCAGTCTCTATGAAATAAGGAGGAGCCGAAAGCTCTACATCGAATCCACCTAGAGCAATCAGTTGCTCGCCATCGCCCAAGGTTTCTACCGTAATAAGAGGTCCTTGTAGAAATTCTTCTATTAAGATCGGGGTCGTGGAGTGTTTTTGCCAAAACGCATCGCAATAGTTGTCTAGTTCAGCTTTATTGTTGCAGCGCTGAACATCTATGCTAGCGACACCTTCTTTAGGTTTAGCTACGACAGGGAAGGTCAATTCAAGTTCAAGCACGGTATCTCGATGTAACAGCGCACTCTGAGTGTTGGGCAGAGATTTTTCGCTTAATACTTGGCGGGTTAAATGTTTGTTCTTCGCTTTTAATGTGACGGTCCAATCTTTTGCGGGTACATCAAAAAATTGACCACAGATAGCCGTGGAGGTTTGCAGGTAGTCGCTGTTGCTAAAAATGGCATCTGGTTTCAGACCATTTTCGGTAATGATCTCTATGAGTTCAAGCGGATTGAATACATCACATTCCAGAACGGTATCAGGGTTGAATTGGTTATCTTCACTGGCCAATTTTAAATGGCTGAGCTTATGATCGGTGATCAAAACGACGTGAAGGCCCATCGCTTTTGCTACGGGTACGAAGCCGTGGATGATGGCATCATTCACGACATGACTTACGATTATCATTGTTGATTTCATGGGGTTTTCCTAGTTTTCCTAACGTTGTTACTGCCTGAATACAATCAGTATTTACTCAAATTTTTGGTAAGAATTTGTAATTATTATTTTATCTTATTGATTATATTGTCATTAATTTCACACTCTGATTTATAAGGGAAATCAATATAAGACATAAAATTAATAGTTGCAAATACAAATGATATTTGTTTTCATTCGCGTATTGGTGGTGTTTTATAAACTGAAATGGAATTAGAAATGAACATGAAATTGACTTTATCTCCTCTTACTTTGGCTATTGGAGCTGCATTGGCCGCAACAGTCGTGACTCCTAATGTGTTGGCGGCAGAAGAGGTAACCACGAATGAAACGATGCTAGTTATTGGTCATCAATATGAAGGTTACGCCGAACATATGCCGCAATCGGGAACGAAAACGGATGTCGAGTGGTTAGATGTGCCGCAAGCCGTCTCTGTGGTTACTAAGACAGAAATACAAGACCGCGGTGCAGTGCGTTTAGTCGATGCTCTTGATGGTGTGGCTGGGGTAAATAATACCTTAGGTGAAGGGAGCCGAGACCAATTTGTGATTCGTGGTTTTGATGCGCTTAACGACATGTATCGCGATGGCATGCGTGATGACGGGACGCTGCAATCATATCGTAGCCTGGCTAATATCGAACGCGTTGAAGTGGTAAAAGGCCCTGCGGGTGCACTTTATGGCCGAGGCTCTGCTGGAGGCATTATTAACTTGGTGACTAAGCGGGCTAACGGCGATAATTTTACCAGCGTTAACGGCAGCGTTGGCAGTAATAGTCAATTTGTTGGGCAGATCGATAACTCAATGGCAATTACAGATAAGGTCAATGGTCGGATCAACGTGGAATATCGACAAGCGGACTCTTATGTCGACCATGTTGACTCTAATGACTTTTTTATTGCTCCTACTATTCGAGTATTGCCTGCTGAAGGTCATGTTATTGATTTAGATGTTGAATACGCGCATCAAGAGTTGGTGCCATATCGTGGTGTACCATCGAAAAACGGTAAGCCTGTCGATGTTTCGAGCAGTACTTTCTTTGGTGGAACGAACGATTATCAAGAATCGGACAATATTCGACTTGCGGTTAATTACGAGTGGCAATTGAGTAATAATTGGATATGGACAAACCGTGCATCCTATAGCCATATCGAATTAGAGCAAAAAGGCACACGTCAGGGCACAGTAACAGGAGATAAAGTTTCTCAAACCGTTAACAATTTTGGCTATGACCCTCGTACCACTACGACGGTGCAATCGGAATTAGTTTGGGAAACAGAATCTAACCAAATGATGATCGGTGCCGATTATAATCAAATTAATATCGATCTCACATTGGCAAGTGATAAAACGCTTCCGCCGAAAGATATTTACGATCCTGTCGTTGGTCCAACGCCTGATCCGGGTTTTAAACCTTTCCGTGATAATACGACAACGACGACTGGCGTTTATATTCAAGATGTTTACACCTTTGGGGATCTTTCTGTAATTGGTAATGTTCGCTACGACTCTATGGATCTTGAACAGCAAAAAGCGGGAGCAGCAAAAGAGAACTTAGACGATAACAAAATGAGTTACCGTGCAGGGTTGGTCTACCGCCTCAACGATGATATGTCAGTGTACGCAAGCATGGCTCGTTCATGGCAGCTACCTTACTCTGGCATTTATATTAATCCTAAATTAGCAGAGTTTTTCCATACCGATCTGAAAGAAGTGGGCGCAAAAGCTTACTTATTAGACGATGCGTTGATGTTAAACGCAGCGATCTTCCAAATTGATCAAGAACAACCACAAACCAATGTGGACGGAGATGTTATCAACAAGATTGAAGCCCGTCATCAAGGTATTGAGTTGGAAGCGCGCGGTCAGTTTACAGATAAGTGGGATATTTCGGTGGGATACAGCTACCTAGATGCGGAAGATAAAGAAACAGGTAAAAAACCGAATGATGTTTCTGATCACCTGTTCTCACTTTGGAGTACTTATCAATTAGGTGACAACTGGCGATTGGGTGGTGGTGTGAAATACGTAGGTGACCGTTATGCGGGTAATGATGAAGCTGTAGCTTTAGGCGATTACACCACCGTCGATTTGATGGCAGCATACACTACAGGCCGTCACAAAATCCAAGCGAATGCTTATAACGTGTTGAATGAGGAATATATTCTGGGTGCGACGAATGGCAAGTCTGGTTTGAATCAGATCGGTTACGGTGCGCCAGCAGAATTCATGCTTAGTTACGGATACCAGTTCTAAAATCATTGCCCTTAACCTGCTTATATATAGGAGATTTTCATGTTTTACCAGAATTTGGACGGTAAACTTCAAATACAACCCCAAGTACAATTTAAGCTGCGCCTGAGTGTACTTGCGGCAGCCATCGCATCAGTAACTTCCATGAATGCATTCGCTGCATCAGAACCTAAAACGACAACTATGGAAACGATTGTCGTGACTGCGAGTTTAATCGATAACTCAGAAGTCGAGGATGTGAAAGAGTATCCGGGAGCTCGTACTGTTCTTACTAATGAGCAAATTAAAAAGACCGCTGCGCGCTCTATTGATTCAGCATTTCAAAGCGTTCCTGGAATTAAAGTTCAAGATGAAACTGGCACGGGTGTTCTACCTAACATCTCGGTGCGCGGCTTAAAAGCAAGCCGCAGTGGTCATGCTCAATTTCTAATGGATGGTGTCCCACTAACGTTGGCACCTTATGGTCACCCCGGACAGTCGATTTTCCCTGCAACACTGTCTATGCTTGACCGAATAGATATTGTACGTGGCGGTGCTGCCGTACAGTACGGACCGAACAACGTTGGTGGTGTGATCAACTTGGTGACAAAGCCTATCCCAAACTCTTGGGAAACTGAAATCAGTAATCGCCTCACTGTATTTGAAGATGGTGATACACCACTTAACGATTTTTATTTGCGCACCGGTGGTTGGTTAACAGATACGCTTGCATTACAACTAGAAGGTAACTTTTTAAAAGGCGAAAGTTTCCGTGAACACTCTGATACTGAGGTAAAAAACTTCCAAGCTAAAGTGCAATGGCTGATGAGTGATACTCAGGAACTACAAGCTTTCATTCAGCGCTATGATGCCGACACGCAAATGCCAGGAGCGCTATCACCAGAAGATTATAAGAATGATCGAACTCAATCAAAACGACCTTATGACGAGTACCAAGGCTCATCAACGCGTTGGAGCGTGAAATACCTGCAAGACTTGAATATTGCGGATAGCGCTGAATTGGAAGTGCTGACATTTGGTCATAATTCTGAACGATTCTTCCAATGGGGGTTTAATGGCGCGGGTGGTCATTGGGCGGATCCAGCATTACCCTCAACCGATATTCGTACTTCACCGCGTGAGTTTACCGTTTATGGTGTAGAACCTAAATTAGCGATGTACTTTGACAGCAACACAGTGACGCAAAACTTAATTGTGGGTGCGCGCTACGTCAATGAAAATATCGATTACAAGCTGACTCAAACTCCAATTGCGGGTGGTGCGACAAGTGTACCTCGTGATTGGCATCTTGATACCGATGCTTTTGCAGGTTACATCAGCAATGAAATTGGCCTATTTAATGATGCATTAAAGGTAACGCCGGGCATCCGCTACGAGTCAGTTGATATGAAATTCGATGATCTGGGTAAAGCGCAGAGTACAGATAATAAGGTAACAGAATGGTTGCCGGGTTTAACGGTGGCGTACCATCTAACGGAACAATGGGTCGGTTATGTTAACGCACAGAAGTCTTTGCGTGCACCACAAATTGCTTATATCCGTGGTTTAGGTGAAAAGGGCAGTGAACTGGCATGGAACTATGAACTGGGTGCTCGTTACAATCAAGATTCAACCAGTTTTAGTGCAGCACTTTATCGCATTGATTTTAAAGATCAGTTGCAATGGCAAAGTGCGACGCAAACTTTTGATAATATTGGTAAAACGCTTCACCAAGGTATTGAAATTTCTGGTCGTTATATTCCCCAAAAACTTCAAGCTCTGAGCTTAGGTGCTAGCTATAACTACTTGGATGCGACTATGGAAGAAGATGGCACAAATAAAGGCAATCAACTTCCTTACACATCTAAACACCAACTGAATTGGGATGCAACTTACGCCTTTATGGGGGTAGACACTACGCTATCTGGTTACTATTTCAGTGAGGCTTACTCTGATAATGCGAACACAAGCGCTGAGGATGCAACGGGTGCGAAAGGTAAAGTACCTGCCTACATGGTATGGAATTTCAATCTAGGTTCCGATTTATATAAGGATGAAAATGGCAAGCTACGCATGAATGTCGCGGTGAACAACCTGCTTGATGAGGATTACTATTTCCGTGGTATTGATACTAGCCCTGTAGGTCGTTATCCCGCTCCAGGACGATCTTACACTTTGGATCTAAATTACCAGTTTTAGAGCGTAACTAATTGAAACTAAATATAAATAAAAGTCGCCAATAATAATTGGTGACTTTAACCGCTTTAGTGTTAAGGAAAATTAAATATGAAAAACAATTCTCGATTCTTGTCATTGAACGGATTGGTGGTAATTTTCACTTCATTATTTTTCAGCTTGCTCTCATTTTCGAGTTCAGCAAGCTCGCGAGTAATACAAGACGAGCAAGGTCAGTTTGAGATCGCCACAACGCCACAACGTATTGTCGTGTTGGAATTTTCATTTGTGGATGCCTTAGCTGCTGTGGGGGTTTCTCCTGTTGGTGTGGCTGACGACAATGATGCTTCGCGAGTGATTCCTGCGGTGCGTGAATTGATTCAACCATGGAAATCGGTTGGTATGCGTTCTCAACCGAGCTTAGAAGCCATTGCAGTATTAAAGCCCGAGCTGATCATTGCTGATGCTGAGCGCCATCGTACGGTCTATCAAGATTTACAACGCATCGCGCCTACACTACTGTTAAAAAGCCGAGGTGAGACTTATCAAGAGAATTTGAAGTCCGCACTCAAGATTGGAATAGCTGTTGATAGGCAATCAGAGATGGAGCTGAGAATTCAACAGCATCAACAGGCGATGGCTGACTTCAAAAGTCATTTTTCCCTTAAGGAAACCATCCAATTTGCGGTGGTGTCGGACAAAGGTATGTGGTTACATAGCCCTGCCTCTTACGCAGGAGGAGTGCTCACCGCATTGGGCATTGCCAGTCCACTTGTTGCATCAACAGAAAAAGCGTATTTACCAACCAGTTTTGAGTTATTACTGAAAACCAACCCAGATTGGCTACTTCTAGGGGCTTATTCTCATCCGAATATTGTCGACGATTGGCGAAAAAATTCGCTATTTAATGCACTAACATCGGAGAAAAAGAAACAACTTGTCGAGGTTTCACCAGAGCTTTGGTCATTGAATCGAGGTATGTTGGCTGCTGAGCAAATAGCTCGAAATCTTGAGCAGATTTTGGATCGATCATGAGCTCTTTGCTGCTTTCTGGTAGTAAACTTGATATTAAGAACCAACGTCAGTCGATACTTCAGTGGCGAGGGCTCTTGTTTACGATGCTGGTATCGAGCCTAGCGCTCTCTGGTTACATGGCTTCTATGTTGGGGTGGTCTAATTTCTCGCTAACGTTTAATGATTTGATTCAGTACTGGTTTACGTTTGATGAAAGTAATATGACTCATCAAATCTTAGCGACATTAAGAGCGCCAAGAGCTTACGCAGGATTATTGATTGGGGCGAGTTTGGCTGTTTCGGGGTTATTGATGCAGGGATTAACGCGTAACCCGCTCGCGTCTCCTTCGATTCTCGGGATTAACGCTGGTGCCGCTTGTTTTATGGCGTTAGCCGCAATTGGTATACCTTTGGTTAGTGCAATCAATCCAATCCTTAATGCCGTTTGTGGTGCGTTATTAAGTGGTGTTACCGTGATGCTTCTCGGGGGATTTTTTTCTTCTCGTTCACATCCTTTACGTTTGATTCTGGCTGGTATTGCCATCAGCGCATTACTTGTTAGTTTAACGCGAGCGGCACTGATCCTTGCTGATGATATGGCTTATAGCGTGTTGCACTGGCTTACAGGCTCATTGTCTAGTGTGAACTCTGAACAATGGCAGCAGCTTTGGCCGCCAGTATTGATTGGTTTGATATTAGCAATGAGTCTTGCTCGTAACCTTAATTTGTTGGCTCTTGGAGAAGAAGTTGCCGTTGGATTGGGGAGCAACATTTGGCTTACTCGTATTGTTAGCGGAATGACTATTGTGCTACTTGCTGGTTCGAGTGTTGCTATTGCTGGGCCTATTGGTTTTGTGGGTTTATTAGTCCCTCATCTTGTTAGGCCTATAGTGGGTCATAATTACCATTTACTTATTCCAATTTCCGCATTGGTTGGCGCAGCGTTGGTGGCATGGTCAGATGCGTTATCACGAGCAATTGCTTTTCCAACTGAAACGCCGGTTGGTGTTATTACCGCCTTGCTTGGAACGCCTTGTTTTATTTTGATTGCGACGAGGAGGTCATGATGATTCGCCAGACGAAGATTCTCTTGTTGTTTGGAGTGCTAGTGATAGTGGCATCCACAGGTTTGTTTATTGGTGCAGCTTCACTTTCTGTATCTCAAGTTGTTGAACATTTAATAACATTTTCCAATGACGATTTTATTATTCATCAATACCGATTTCCACGTATGTTGCTTGCCATTGGTGTGGGAGCAGGGTTAGGGCTCTCTGGCGTATTAGTTCAAGGAGTGATACGTAATCCGCTAGCATCCCCTGATCTAATGGGTATCAGTGCAGGAGCTGGACTTGCCGCGACAGCGAGTTTAGTTTTGTTTCCTAATGCACCAGTTAGTATGCTTCCTCTGATTGCAATGTTCGGTGGGGTTTTCGCCGCTGTGCTGATTGCAGCACTGGCATGGTGGACAAAACCAACCCCTGCAAAATTAGCGTTAATTGGTATTGCAGTGAGTGCATTTCTTGCTAGTAGCATCGACTTCTTACTTGTCACTAATCCCATTGAGATCAACACGGCGATGGTATGGCTAACAGGTAGCCTTTGGGGGCGAAACTGGCAACAAGTGCCCTTTATTTGGAGTGCATTACTCTTGCTATTGCCAATCGCGTTTTGGTTGGCTTGGCGTTTGGATGTGATGGGACTTGGGGAAGAAAGTGCGACAACACTTGGTACTAAACCAAAACAGATACAGGCTTTCGCGTTGTTGGCCGCAGTATTACTTGCCAGTATCAGTGTTTCGGTTGCAGGGACGATCAGTTTTGTGGGTTTATTAGCTCCTCATTTAGCTCGTTTATTATTTGGACACAATCATAAATTATTGGTCCCTAGCTCTGCATTGTTAGGCGCGATTCTAGTGACTTGTGCTGACGGACTGGCAAGAGGATTACAACCACCGATTGAACTGCCTGCTGGTGTACTTACCTCTGTGATTGGCGCGCCTTATTTCATCTTTCTTATTTATCGTTATCGAGGTTGGTAACCATGCTTGAAACACAGAACCTTTCCGTCGCGTACGGCAAACAAACAATTATACCGAACCTTTCGGTTTCAATTCCTAAGGGAAAAATTACCGCCTTAATTGGACCAAATGGATGTGGTAAATCCACCTTGCTAAAAACCTTGGTTAGAATTAATAAACCAATAGCAGGAGATGTACTGTTTGAAAATAAATCGTTATCTACCTATGGTGATAAAATACTCGCACGCTCGTTGTCACTCTTACCACAAATATTGATAAATCCGGAGGGAATTACAGTAAGAAAATTGGTCGAGTATGGTCGCTCTCCTTATGTATCTCACTGGGGAAGATTAGGGCAAGAAGATCAATTAATTGTCGAACAAGCGATGCGCGATACAGGCGTATTTGAGTTTGCAGATAAACCCGTAGAATCACTGTCTGGTGGTCAACGTCAAAGAGCATGGATTGCGATGGTGATAGCGCAAGATACGGATGTTGTGATGCTCGATGAACCAACAACCTACCTTGATATGTCGCACCAAGTTGAATTAATGAATTTGATGCAGCAGATGAATGCCAAAGGAAAAACGGTGGTTGTTGTACTACATGATCTCAATCAAGCGTGCCGATACTGCGATCACTTAGTCGTCTTAGACCAAGGACGCCTCGCTACCGAAGGATCACCCGATCAGGTGCTGACAGAAAATATGCTCAGTTCTGTTTTCGATCTCAAAGCTCGTGTATTTCGTGACCCTATTTCAAATACGCCGATGTGTGTGGCGATTTAGTTTTGGCTAATTATCGGTAATGAATAATCGTTATACGACGTGAATCACGTTTGAGTTGTACTTACCCTCACAGAAAAGATAAGTACAACCGGACTGACTTGAAAGTTACGCTGTCACTGTTACTTCATAAGACCCGAATTTGCGAATATTAATCACTCCGGTATCAAACAGAAGATATTGGCCTTTAATGCCATTTAATACACCCGTAACTTCAGGGTTCTTATCAAAGTTATGACTGACTATTTTGACGGGAAACTCGTTAACAGGGAAGGTAATATCTAGAATGTTTTCGTCCAGTAGTTCAACGGAATCGTTACCGTGCTCTGCTTGAATTTTAGCTATCGCGTCTTCAATTTGTGGTAATAGTTCTAATGCTGCTTCTTTTAGAGCAAGTGGTTCATTATTACCTTTTAGAAGTGTGCGCCAATTGGTTTTATCTGCAATCAGCTTGGCTAATTCAATTTCAACCAAACCTGAAATTAAGCGGTTTTTAACTTTAGCGATAGGTAAGCCCTGCGTAGCCCCTTGATCAATCCAGCGAGTCGGGATTTGTGTATGGCGAGTAATACCAACTTTTAAACTTGATGTGTTTGATAAATAAACGTAATGATCTACAAAACAGTTATCTTCTCCCCATTGAGGCTCACGGCAAGTGCCTTCTGCAAAATGACAGGTTTCAGGTTTCATTATGCACATATCACAACTTGCTAATTTTCTCATGCAAACAAAACAGTGACCTTGTGAATAGCTTTTCTTGGTTTTTTTTCCACAAGAGCAACAAAAGATATTGCCCGTATGAGTTAGGGTGAGCGTTTTACCAATGAAGGCGTTAAGTTCAATTTCTTCATCACCGACAGGTAAACGATATTGAACTTCACCATCAAGCAGTGATGCTCGCATTTTTGCTAGTGTTCCAGTAATTTGAATGCTCATAGACTTTTTCTACTTTCTTTTTATTAGGTTAGGATTTTTATTTGTTAATTATATTGTAGCAAAGTGGTGGGAGAGTATATACCTAAGCAATTCTCTCTGAATTTAGTTCTTTAGTTCAATTAAGCATAGCCGTTCAAATGAAGATTTATATGCAAGGATAAACGACACTTATGTTATAATGCGCCGCATTAGACCAGAATGACTGGTTATTCATCAATAATACTCGAAATCGGAGTGCAAGCTTTTGCAATTTAAAGATTTAGGTTTAGATAATCGCCTATTAAAAAATCTCGCTCACCAGAACATCAAAAAACCAACAGAAATTCAGCGTAAAGCCGTACCTGTTGCGATGGCCGGTAAAGACATTCTTGCGTCATCAAAAACTGGTTCAGGTAAAACGTTAGCGTTTGTATTACCAATGCTTCATAAATCACTGAAATCAAAATCGTTCTCGAAGAATGATCCTCGTGCAGTGATCTTGGCACCAACGCGTGAATTAGCAAAACAAGTTTATACTCATCTCCGTAGTATGTTAGGTGGCTTAAGTTATGACGCTACCTTGATTACCGGTGGTGAAAACTTTAATGACCAAGTAAATGCATTACGTAAATTCCCTAAATTTATCGTAGCAACACCAGGGCGTTTAGCTGATCATTTAGAGCATCAATCTTTGTTCTTAAATGGCTTAGAAACGCTAATTCTTGATGAAGCAGACCGTATGCTTGATCTTGGCTTTGCTGAGCATTTACAAAAAATCCATAAAGCAGCAAACCACCGTCGTCGTCAAACATTAATGTTCTCTGCAACATTAGACCACGACGCAGTGACTCAGTTTGCTGGCAATATGCTTGATAATCCTAAATTTGTTTCTGTTGGTTTATCAACAGATGAGCATACGGATATTACGCAAAGCTTTTACTTGTGCGATCATTTAGATCATAAACAAGCATTGTTAGATAAAATCATTGAAACAGAAAAATATTTCCAAATCATGATTTTTACAGCGACTCGCTCTGACACTGATCGTTTAACCGAGCGACTTAATGAGCGTAAGCTTAAAGCAGTAGCACTAAGTGGTGACATGAACCAAACCGCTCGTAATAACATCATGAGTCAGTTTGAACGTCGCGCACATAAAATTCTAGTTACGACGGACGTTGCTTCTCGTGGTTTAGATTTAACTAGCGTAACTCACGTTATCAACTTCGATATGCCAAAACATATGGAAGAATACGTTCACCGTGTTGGTCGTACTGGTCGTGCTGGTAAAAAAGGGACAGCAATCTCTTTAGTTGGTCCAAAAGACTGGGAAAGCTTTAAACGTATAGAAAACTTCTTACAGAAAGAATTAACGTTCTCTGTATTTGAAGATCTAAAAGGTAAATTCAAAGGTCTTGTACCTAAGAAGAAACGTACGTTTGTTAAGAAAGACGACGCGAAGAAAAATACAGCAAAACGTGGAACTCATAAACCAAAGGCTGCTAAGAAACGTGATAATTCATTCCACACAAATGTGGCAGTGGGTGATCAAGTATTTATGCCAAAGAAAAAGCCAAAAACATTGGTTGTTGATGACGAATAAAATAAGTATTTATTTTAGATAAAAAAATGGCTAATGAGGTATCTCATTAGCCATTTTTGTACATTACATCATTAATATGAAATTATAAGTATTCACATAAGTAAGCGGTTTCAATGCTCACTTTCACATCGAAAGATGAATTGCCTTCAACTGAAAAACTCTCTCCTGAAGAAAATACAACCCAATCAATGTCTGTAGTACGTTTGATTTCTAACGCGCCAGTAACGACTGTCATTTTCTCTGCAGCATTTGTTCCAAATGTGTAGTTACCTGGTAACATAACGCCTACAGAAATAGCATTGCTATTTTGTTCAAACCCAATTGATTTTACTTTATCTTCAAAATAGCTATTTACACTTAACATGACGCATCCTTGTAATTAAATTCAATTTAACAATAGGTTATTCATTGTTTTTTTTCAACTGTTACTTTACATAACCTAATGATTGAATTTTTTGGATAGACGAATCAGAGTTCATATAAGAAATGAATTCATTAGATTGTGTCGATAGCTCATCATTTTTGAAAACAAATAAGAAGGGACGAGAAAGTGGATATTTATTGTCAATAATAGCTTGGGCTGTTGGCAGAATATTATCGATTGTAACAATATGCAGTTGAGCAAGATCGCCAATAGAACCGGCAGATGTATAACCAATAGCGTGGGGGTTACGAGCTACGATACTTTTCACCATACTTGTCCCATTCACTACAATTGCGTTTTTGCTGATATCTGAAACCGTAAACGAATTTATCTCTTTAGTTAATCCTAAATTGTTCTCAAATGAAAATCGAGACCCGGATGCTAACTCTCGAGTTACGACTGCAATTTTTTTATCTTCACCACCGACTTCTTTCCAGTTTGAAATATCGCCGTGATAAATCTTCCAGATATTTTCAGCCGTAAGATTTTTAATTGGGTTTTCAGGGTGTACAACAACAGCAATAGCATCATAGGCGATGAGTTTTGAAGAAAGAGTTTCTTTTTCTGTATCGGATAGTTGCCTTGAACTAATAGCAAGATCAACAGCGCCAGTGTTTAGCATAACGATGCCAGCACTAGAACCAATACTTTGAAGATCAATATTATGCTCAGAACTATGATTATACTGCTCAATAAAAGGTTCTAATAAGGTTGATACCGACGTTGAACCTGCGACAGTTGTATTGGAATTTGCAGCCATTACCGTTGAACTAAGCAGAACGGTTGCCATAAGGCTAGTGTAAGATAACGCTTTAAACATGATCTAGTCTCGTAAAGAAAAAAAACATAATAAAACGAGAGTATTACATCTCTGTGACATTTATTTATTTAAGCGTGTATTTGTTCTCTAAATTCTTTTGGCGTCATTTTTGTTACGGCTTTGAAAGTGGTACTAAAATGGGCCGCTGTTTTAAATCCAGTTTCGTAAGCTATTTCCGTTATTGTTTTTCTTGTAACTCTAAGCTGTGTTGCTGCGTGGTTAATTCGTTTTACTTTAACTAAATTTGCAAACGACAATTTATCTGATTGAAGTTTTCGCTTTAATGTTGATGAAGACATACCTAATTTAGGAGCAACGGTATCAATAGTTAAATCGGACGCAATATTTTGCTCTACATAACGAATTAATTGCTGAGATATTGTTAAGACTGAAATTCGATATATAAAATCAAGTAATTCAGGATGCAGATTAACCATTTCACTTAAAATAGTTAAGGTCATGAATTCAACAGTATTCGGAGAGGGATTATCAGCTAATTGTTCTTTTAATATAGTAAGAAGAGAAACAAGATGACGATCTGATTGGTTGAATTTAAACGATTCTCGAGTTGAGCCTATATGATCTTCAGCGTTAGTATAGCTTATAAATCGTTGAAAAATAGCATTATCAATAACAAAGGATTCAGCCGTGAAATTACCTGTTGAAGTTGAAATATCAATTTTAGATATATCACCAGAACTATAAAGTAGAAAATCACCACCAGTAAGAGTGATGGATTCTCCCATTTTATCTTGGTACATCAATTCACCAGACTTAACCAGAAAAATACCGTTACGAACGACAGGATAACGATCAGATTTTCTTCTCATATGAGAAGTGAATTCATGTAATTGAACTGGGATCATCTTGAATTTCCTCTTAAATACTCAAAATTTAGTGTAAACTTAGTTATTGAAAAATCAAGAGCATAAGCTCAAAGTCTCAATGTTTGAGTTCATATTAAGACTTATATCAACCAAATGAACGGTGCTTTATGGGTAGTCCACGTTTACGTACACAATTTGAAAAATTGCATAAGCATTATCATCGCAGCTCTGCTGGAGTTCAAATCGATGACATTGCTGACTTATTATGCTGTACTCGTCGAAATACTCGTATGGTTCTTAAAAAAATGTCTGATGAACAATGGATTGTATGGCGTCCAGCGGTTGGGCGTGGAAAAAGTTCGATCTTAGAATTTATTTCAACACCTGATCATGTTTATTCTGCATTAGCAAAACGAAGTATTGAAGATGGTAAACTTGATGTTGCATTAGAAATTTTAGATGGCAACCAAGATGCATTGCTTGAGCTTATCCATAATGTGCTTGGTGTTTCTCATGAAAAGGGGAAACAAGTTGTAAAGCTTCCTTATTATCGTCAACTTCATATTCTTAAACCTGCATTAGCGATACGTCGCTCAGAGCAACATTTAGTCCAACAAATCTTTAATGGATTAACTCAGTGGAATAAAAGAGGAGATATCGAAGGGGATATCGCTCATCATTGGGAAATGTTAGCTCCTACGCACTGGCGCTTTTATATTCGCCCAAGCGTGAGCTTTCATGATGGTAAACTACTGTCTTTTGAAGATATTAAAGAGACATTCCTTTCATTAAGAGCTAACTTTGTATTTAAACATATCAAAGAGATTGTTAGCCCTAATCTTAATGTGATTGATTTTTTATTAGATAAAGATGATCACTATTTTGACTCAAAATTAGCGCAGTTTAATGCGAAGATCATTCCTGCATCAGTACATATTGCGCAAGATTATAGCCGTTTACCTATTGGTACCGGGCCATATAAAGTGAGTGAAAATACAGAAAAGAAACTCATCCTTGTCGCTAACGAGAACTATTTTGGTTATCGACCATTAATTGATTCTGTCGAAGTTTGGATCTTACCTGAAGTCGCTCCAATTCAATTGAAGTTGGGATTGGAGGTGTACGAAAATTCAGAACTATCTCCAACAACCGCTTATGGCGAAAAAGTCGATGTGGATAGGGGATGTAGTTACATTCTATTTAATCGAAAATCAGGCTTACCTCAAGATGAGAATTGGAAGACTTACTTAACTCAAACAATTACGCCATTATTGTTATTAAGTGAGCTAGAAAATGCAAATATGAACGGTATCGGTCTTTTTAATGCGTATGGGTTACTGCCAGGTCTACAACATTGTTTAAATAGACCACAGAAAAAATGTGAAATTCCAAATAAAGGAAGTGTTGTACATTTAGGTTATGAGAATGAACATCCATTGTACCCGTTGCTTGGAAAAATCATTAAACAGAAATTAGCGAATGATGGCATTGTATTAAAAGTACACCCATTTGAGACGCTCGATCTTCTTGATGAAGAAAAAACAGCAAATATAGATATTTGGCTGCGAGGTATGAGCTTAGGAACACAATGTCCTGAAGCATTATTATCATGGTTATTTGCGTTTAATGAAATTGAACGTGTTATGCCAGAAGATGATTTTAACCATATTTCGTTGTTGATTGAAGAATGGCAATCTTCACCTCAGCGATATTTCCCGGTAAATGAAATATGTCGATATCTAGTTGATTGCGGCCAAATAACGCCATTATTCCATGGGTGGATGGGCATAAGTGAAGATGTAAATAACAGCATTCAAAACGCATCATGTAATGGATTAGGGTGGTTTGATTTCAATACTGTTTGGATAAAACCCAATATATAGTTATTTAAAAGAAAAAAGCCAGCAATAGCTCCAATTAGTATCACTGGCTTATTTCTATCAACTAAAAGAGTCGTTATTGTTCATAGAATCTACGTACAGCTTGAGCTAACTTTGCTTTTATATCTGGGGTTATTGAACAAATACTTTGCTTTGGTAATACGTTTAACAACTCAGATACTAATGAGTTAATTGGTTCAGGAGAGACCGACTGCCATTCTTCTAATAAATCACGATTAATGTGAGACGGCAAAGAACCTAATGTCCCAACATCATTTTGGTTATGTACTAACAAACCGGCAGTGGTTCCTTTATCTAAAGTGAGTACCTGATATAAATAAAGAGTGTGGTAATTCAATTGTTGCTGTATCTGCTCGCTTGTTGGCGGAACAGCCATAATAATATGTGAAGTCAAAAGGTGACAGTAAGTATTGATGACTTCAATAACAAATTGATGCGCAAACTCCGTTCCATCTGTATTTATTGGGTTAAATGCTTCTAAGTAAAAATGACTTACACCTCTGCGCTTATTTAACGTCGGAATATCAAAATATTGATTACCAAGCCTTGTTCCTTCAGAGTAATACTCCTTTGTTGCCACTTTTAATGTTTGATCGAAGTACTCTTTATCGTCTTTATCGAAATGGGATGGATTAAGGTCCGCCATTATTCTCCAATAACTTGTTCCATCCTTTAAAGCCGTCCAACTTATATGTATGTGTATAGAAGGAGCAAGAGGATGCAATGGGTGAATGATAGTAGAAAGAGCGGTAGCGCTATTATAATGTTTGTCTTTTACATCTTCATAATGGATTTGAGATACGTTAATTGACGCTCGATTGAATAACCCACCTCCGACTGATTCAAATCGCTTCCCTCCGCCATGAATTCCTTCATCTCGTAGCCATTCTATCTCTGAAAATTCTGTAGTAGCATTAATTAGATTGCTTACTTTGCTCAGTTCCATTTTAAAATAGGATTGAACCTCGGTAAGGCACGTTAATACTTTTTGAGCATGAGGGTGTTGAGCGTAATTTCGCATGAAAATCCTATGAGGTACAATAAACTAAAAAGACACAAGGATTTGAGTGTAAAATAAAATACTTATTGATAGCAACCAAAGAGCAAAAATTATCGATGGCAAAACCAAATAAGAAAGGGCCAACAACAACGGTACAAATTTACTGCTCTAAATGCAGAACGTTACTTTATAAGTATCGCAAAGGAGGGAAAGGTGCTTTAGTTAAATGCTTTATTGAACGCATTGTTGAAAATCATACAAAAATAGCATGCTCATGCCCTGAATGTGGCGTTACTTTTGCTCGGGAAACATTAATAAGAGGGATCCCTGCATATAAAATGATTGGCGGGAAGGTAACAATGAAGTGAGATAAACTGTTCGTATTCTAACTAATTTATAATATACTGAATAGATTGATCTTTATTTTTACTGTATTTAATAGGATTCTCTGTTGATAGATAAACGCTTGTTATTTTCATTGTTGTTGGTAATTAGCTTCCCTTCATATGCGGTGAGTTTAGCAACAAAGATCGATAGCTTTAAAAAAGCATTTAAAAAAGAGCAAGCAACCGAAATATATGACATTCGCTTGATACAAAAAGAATATCCCACAGTATTATTGTCACCTGATACGCTTTTGCCACAAACAGCGTCGTATCCTTACAGCCAATTACAAAAATTATACAAAAATGCACAAACGTGTACTGGACCATGGCCGGTGAGTCCATTGGTTGGCGAGCCATTAGTTCTGATCCGTGCGCTATGTAAAGGAATAAAACTGCCCACGAATTGGTTTGCTCGCTCTGGAATGATACACCCAGGTGGTGGTTCTTACGCATATCGATATGTGCAAGCTCACCCTAATAGATTGACTCAATTAGAACCTTATATGCACATAAAAGAAAGAGCATTAGGGGCAGAAGGAACATTACTACATCATTTACAAGACATGGATGATACAGCGATAAGAGCCATTATTAGTGGTTCTGATACGATTATTGCCGACAAACTTTTATGGATAAGAAAAGGCAGTCGATATTATTTATATCCATTGAGCTTAAAACAAAAGAATTTAGATAAATTTGAACTTGATATGGCAGAGTTTAAACAAGGAGATAACTGCTACGTACGCAACGGTAATGTGTGCTGGCAGGAAGAGAGTAACTCGAAGACTCTTTTTTATAGTGTCTTAATCTTAGTGTTTGCAAATTTATGCTTAGCTGTGGGTTGGGGTATCTCTCAATGGAACGGCAAGCGAAGAGAAATGAAAAGTCGAATGTTAGTATTGCAAATATTAACACATGAATTAAGAACGCCAATTGCGAGCTTAGGACTCACCGTTGAAGGTTTCCGACGACAGTTTGAATCATTACCTGAATCTCTCTATGACGAATTTAGACGTTTATGTGAAGATTCTAGAAGATTGCGCCAATTGGCAGAGGCAAGTAAAGACTATTTACAATCAGACGATAAAGGCTTTGCAACTGAATGGATCCCATCGGTTGAAGAGTGGCTCAGTTACCGTTGTATGGAGTATCGCCAACCAGTACAATTTAAAATAAATAAAGACTCAGCAATAAGGGTAAATATCTACTGGCTGGGAAACTGTATAGATAATTTAATAAGTAACGCACATAAATATGGGGTTCAACCTGTCATTTTAAGTGTTACAGTTGAAAATAAAAAATTAAAAATTGAAGTCATTGATGGCGGTCAATTAACAAAAGCAAATTGGAAAGAATTAAAAACCCCTTTTGTTAGTAAAGCAGGGTTAGGTTTAGGCCTAACGATTGTTGAATCAATGATCAAAAGAATGGGAGGCACCATGACTCTTCAGGGGCCACCAACAACTTTTATACTGGAGATACCTTGTGAAACAGACAATCCTACTTGTTGAAGATGATAAAAATTTAGCTGATGGTTTAATCGTTAGCTTGGAAGAAGCGGGATATCATTGCCTTCACTCAGAAAATGCAACAAATGTATCAGGTCTATGGGCTGATGCTGATATTGTTATTCTTGATCGTCAGTTACCTGAAGGGGACTCATTAACTTGGTTACCTCAATGGAAACAAATTAAAGACATCCCAGTCATTCTATTAACGGCATTAGTTTCTGTAAGAGATAAAGTGACAGGTCTAGATTCTGGGGCAAATGATTATTTGACTAAACCTTTTGCGGAAGCTGAGTTATTAGCGCGTTTAAGAGCCCATTTGAGATCGCCTGAATCGGAAGAAATAAAAACCAAATTGGTTGTTGGGCATCTATCAATAGATACTTCGACAAGAGATGTTATTAATTCAGGTGACAACGTAACGCTAACTAGGACTGAATTTGACCTATTGCTCTTTTTAGCAACCAATTTGGGTAAAGTATTTACTCGAGATGAGTTGCTTGATCAAGTATGGGGTTATAACCATTTCCCAACGACTCGAACGGTTGATACTCACATTCTTCAATTACGTCAAAAGATTGTAGGAATTGAGATTGAAACTCTTCGTGGTGTTGGCTACAAAATGAAAGCGTAATGATGAATTTGTTTCAACAAAAAATAGCCACTGTTCTGATTGGTTTTTTTTGTTTAACTCATTTTCCTCTAGCACATTCAGCGGATTGGTTTAATGAACAATCTGCTCTTTTTTCTGCGCATAAACAATTTCTTGAAGGTCAAACACTAAAAGGATTTAGTACTTCAATCGAAGTGTTGCAAAGCACAACAGATAATAACGTTATTCAAAATATTGATAAATTGATGGGCGTTGCAATTTCAGACAGTTGCGGTCGTGACTTATCAACAATTGTAATTCCTAAATGGTTAACATCATTAAGTGTTCAAAGGATGGTAATTCAAAGTCCTGGCCGATTACATCACCGCTTGATGGTTCAATTTGACAGTAAAAAAGAGATATCCTCCTTATCATTTATTAAGTGGCCTGATGAAGAGCTTCTTATTAATCCATCGATCAGAAAAATACCGACTCAAGATGAATCGGTGACGCAGTATATTTATGGGAGTGACTCCCTTAATAACCGAGTCAAGAATGGATTATATAAGCTAATAATTACCGCAGATGATAAAGAAAAGACGCAATGGGAAACATGGATAGTACTTAGTACACCTAAAACGGAAATGACGGTGTCTTGGTTAGGGAAAGAAAAGTGGAAGACAACGCAAACAGGTTTGCTTAACTCTAACTGCCCATTACCCGAAATGTCTGTTGGGATTTATGACCATCAAGATAATGAATATATAAAATTATGGGAAGAATCGTATGAGGAAAAGTTTCCTAAAAGCTTACCTTCTACGAATGTTTTACCCGGAAGCTATATTTTGAGTGTATCATTTAACCATAAGCGCTTCCAAGGGCCCATTTCGATTCAAGAAATACAAGCAATAACTAAAGTCATCAATTTTGATGGACTAGAAAATGTAGAGAGAAACTGATGTTAGATGTACCAACGTTAACTCATGAAGAACAGCAGAAAGCAGTAGAAAAAATCCAAGAGCTAATGCGTCAAGGTGTTAGTAGTGGCGAGGCTATTAAAATGATTTCAGAACAAATCAGAGCAGAAATAGCGGAAAAAGCGAAGAAATAAAATAAAAATCGAGATCTTAGTATCTCGATTTTTTATTTATGAATAAAACGACTACGATTTCACACCAAGCTACCGTCCTTTATATTTAAATACTTCTATAAATACCTAGTTTTTCCTAAAGTTACGACCAACAAAGTCGATAAAGGGTTAACTATCTTTTATTAAGTTTATAAAAAATGAAACAGTGGATAAAAATTGGCTTACTATCGTACAGCGCAGTGATGTCAACTCAATTACATGCGACTAACTACAGTGTTGATGGTCGAATTGATGCAATGGGTGGGGCTGGTACTGCGTCAGCTGATTATTTGACTGGTGTTTTTTATAACCCCGCATTGATTGCTATTTACAGCCGAAAAGATGATGCAGGTTTATTATTACCAAGTTTTGGTCTTCAGGTTGTTGATAAAGACAACATGGTTGATGATCTTGATAAATTAATAAGTGCTTACGATAAGATAGATGTACCTGGTGCGACAAAAGCACTGTCTGATTTATCGGGTGATACGGCACAAATTCAATTAGGCGCTGCAATTGCATTTGCGATTCCAAATCGATACTTATCTATGAACTTTTATGCAAAAACGTCATTAGAGTCTGTTGCTATTGCTGATGTAGAAAGTCAATCTTATGGTACTTTACCTGATCCTGCATTGGCGGATCTGCTGGATATATCATACGCAACTGTCGATGCAGCTGCTATTGGTATTACAGAAATTGGTGTCGCTTTTGCTGGATATACGAATTTTTTAGGGCAAAATCTAACTATTGGTATCACCCCTAAAATTCAACAAAGTTACACGTTTAATTACAGTGCATCTGCTGTTGATTTTAAATTTGATGACATTAAAGATAATTATGAAACCGGCGAAACCAATTTTAATTTTGATGTTGGTGCCGTGTGGTTTCATGGACCGTGGCGATTCGCTCTTGCAGGTAAAAATTTAATATCTCAAGAGATTAAAACAAAAGAATCATCAATAACGGTAGGGTTGTCTGATGCTGAAATAGGTCAACTTATCGGAAACTCAGCTTATACCGGTGGGCCAGGAAAACAAACTCGCATAACTCAATATACGTATAATATGGAACCAATCTATACGGCGGGTATTGCTTTCATGACTAATTATTTTATTTTGACCGCTGATGTTGATCTCAATGAACAAGAACGTTTTGTTGAGTTAAACGATAATATGCAGATGCTAAGAGTTGGTGCTGAATTTGATTTATTGTATCAAATTCAATTACGTGGTGGTTTTAAGAAAGATTTAGTGGGTACATACGATGATGCATTTACCGCAGGTATTGGTTTCTCACCGTTAAACATGTTCCATCTTGATTTAGCTGCAATCTATTCAGTAGATTCAACGTATGGTGTATCTGTCAATATGGCTTACGAATACTAAATCTGTAATAATGGTACTACCTTACATCAATAAGAATTCATTATGACTAAAAAAGCAAAAATTGGCATTGTAACCGTTAGTGATCGTGCAAGTGTTGGTATCTATGAAGATATTTCTGGTCCAGCAATTATGGCAACATTAAATGATTATCTAACATCTGAATGGGAACCTGAATATGTCGTTATCCCTGATGAACAAGATATCATTGAAAAAACACTAATTGAATTAACTGATGAAAAAGGTTGCTGCTTAGTTGTTACTACTGGCGGCACTGGCCCTGCAAAACGAGATGTTACACCAGAAGCAACAGAAGCCGTATGTGATCGTATGATGCCTGGGTTTGGTGAATTGATGCGTGCAGAATCATTAAAGTTTGTACCAACCGCTATTTTGTCACGTCAAACGGCAGGGCTGCGTAAAGATTCATTAATTGTAAATTTACCAGGAAAACCAAAATCTATTCGTGAATGTCTGGATGCTGTTTTTCCTGCAATTCCATATTGTATTGATCTAATGGATGGTCCATTTCTTGAATGTAATGAAGAAGTAATCAAACCTTTTAGACCAAAAGCAAAATAGGTTTTAGTATCAAATTCTATTAATATTTAAAGCCAATACATAAGAGTTGGCTTTTTAACAACTTTTCTCTTTTCGTAATTTTTTCAATGCCTTTTTTTCCTTCAACCTTTCTTTATATGCGTTGCCTTCGCTAAAACTCAGTAATTTATTAACATGAGTGAGAACTCTATTTAGAGTCTCGCAGCGCTTTGATTGATGATCCTTATAATATTTAGAAACACTTTTCGCCTGACTGGATGAAGAAAAGAGTAAGATAATTAAAATAACAGCTAATTTATTCATGGTATCCTCGCAATAAAATAATGTAGAGGGTAACTCTATTTTACATAAATAGTCGTTTCATCTTATTATTCTGAGTTCGATACTAAAGAACTAAGCAAAGGATAGTAATTGATAGAAACCTAAGTGTTAACCTCGTCGCTTCAACATCAAGTGTATTATGTTTAAGAAAACGTAATGTATCTCAAAAATTGTGACAGAATGTTTACAAAATTGGGTCAGAGGTATTTAATTTATTTTTATTGGTGGTATATTATGCAGGTTGATTACTTTTACACTAAATAGGATAAGTTAATGGAAGTTTTATTGTTAGTTGCATTTGTTATTGCTGGTGCAATTATGGTAAAAAAAGAAAAAACTGAACAAGCTAAATAATATAGATAACCCTTTTTAAAACACTTTATATCTATATAAAAACCAAGATAAACACTGTTTATCTTGGTTTTTTATTTTAGTAAGCGTTAATCATTTAAGATAAGATGCATTTCAACAACACCATCAGCCATTTGAATATCGATGTTAAATCCAAAATGTCGAGCCAATCCAACCATTCCTTGATTAGATGGCATAGTCATACCTGTCATTACTTTTATGCCTTGTCCCCGACAATAACGAATGATTTTATCCATAAGGATCTTTCCTAAGCCTAATCCTTTTAGATCTGATCTAACTAAAACTGCAAATTCTGTATTGTTGTTGTTAGGATCAGACAGTGCACGAGCAACCGCTAATATGACTTCTTCACCTTCTATTTGTTTTGTTGCAACAAAAGCCATTTCTCGATCATAGTCAATTTGCGTGAAATTGGCTAAGGCTTCATGGTTAAACTCGCCAACATCAGAAAAAAAACGTTTATATAAATCTTCATGTGAAACTTGAGAAATGAAATCAGCGTGCTTGGGTTCATCTTCAGGAAGAATAGGGCGAAGCAACACCGAGCTGTTATCTTTTAATTGTGAAAACTCTTCTAGTTCATTAGGATAAGGTCGAATAGCCAAACGTTTATGTATATCCCCCGTAAAATGCTGTACCTTCATTGATGAATCAATAATAGTGAGATCCATACCAGAAATCAGCAGCGGATGAATATCGAGCTCAACAATTTCAGGGCAATCAAGTATCATTTGAGACAGGCGCACAAGAAAAGCACTTAAATCAAATAAGCTCATTTTAGTCGGTGTGTTTCTATTTTGAATGATATTTTCTTTAATTGCGTACTTTATCAAGTTCTCGGCTAACGCCATATTAAGTGGCGGTAAAGCGACAGCAGCGTTATTGTTTAGATCCCACTCAGATCCACCCTCACCCAATAAGATCACAGGGCCAAAGACGGGATCTTGACACACTTTAATTCTTAATTCTTGGGATCCTGCTCGCTGAGCCATTTTTTGTACACTAAGTCCTGAAATTCTTGCCGCTGGGTAACTTAGAGAGACTCGGTCAATAATGGATTGTGCCGCTAAGATAACTTCCTCTTTAGTATTTAAATTTAGCATCACACCTTGGACATCAGATTTATGTGGAATATCTGGAGAGCGAAGCTTTACAGCGACAGGGTAACCAATGCTTTCTGATATATATCCAGTTTCTACTGGTTCTTCAGTTATCCAAGTATCTACAGTTTTAAATCCATAGCATGAATAAAGGGCTTGTGTTTCATGGGTATCTAATTCGACGAGATCATGTGATACACAATCATCTAACCATTTCCGGGCCATTTGAGCATCATGTTTATTTATATGGCCAGAGGATACTGGAGTTTCAATTAATAATTTTTGGTTACGGTGATATTCAACCAAGTGAAGAAAAGCCGAAACCGAGCTTTCAGGCGTTCGATACGTGGGAATTCCCGCTTGAGTAAAGCGTAATCTTGCTTCTTTAGATGATGTTTCACCAGACCAATTAGTTAAGATTGTGAATTTTGATTTTCGTTTGTGGCTTTTAATTAACTCAATAAGTTTTACAGCCGTATTCGTCGCATTAGAAATAGCAGACGGACTGTGCATGATTAAAATAGCATCGCAATCATCACTATTTAAAAGAGCATTAACAGATTCACAGTACCTTTCTTCATTAGCGTCGCCCCCAATATCAATAGGATTAGAATGTGACCAATTTAGTGGTAATTTTTGATTAAGTGTTTCAACTAGTGGCTCTGTTAATTGCGCTAATTTCCCACCTTTTTGCATTAAGCTATCAACGGCCATAATAGCAGGTCCGCCACCATTCGTTATGATGGCTAAACGATGTCCACGAAAAGGAATAGGGTGCGCAAGGGTTTCTACTGCGGCAAATAATTCATGAGTATTAGATACTCTTAACATACCAGCACGTCTGATGGCTGAATCATAAACAGCATCTAGACTAATTTCACCATTGGTATGCAGTTGTGCAGCTTTACTTCCTGCTATAGAACGACCACTTTTTACGACAAGAATACGTCGATTTCGTGCCGCTGCTCGTGCCGCAGACATAAAGCGTCGGGCATCCTTTATTGAATCAATATAAAGTAAAATGGCGTCTGTTTTAGAATCGGAGCATAAGATATCAAGCAGTTCACTAAAATCAATATCAATGCCATCACCTAGAGACACGAACGCAGAAAATCCAATCTCTTTCTCTTTAGCCCAATCGAGAATAGTGGTACAAACTGCAGCAGACTGAGAAATAAAAGCAATATTTCCTTTATTTGCGTTAATAGGAGAAAAAGAAGCGTTAAGATTGACCCAAGGCAAAATAATCCCAAGACTGTTAGGGCCAAGAATACGCATATTATATTGAGTTGCGATTCGTGCAGCTTCATAAGGTAAAGGTTCGCCAATGCCATTACAATGCAGATTCATATCAGATGATAGGATAATAACAAGTTTGACTCCTTTTTCACCCAATTGCTCTAGTATCTTTATATTCTCTTTAGCTGGGGTGCATAAGATCGCAAAATCAGGCGTAATAGGCAGCGATTTAATATCATTATAAGCTAAGATCCCGCAAACCGAATGATAATGCGGATGTACCGGCATAATAGGTCCATCAAACTCACCATCAAGAAGATTTCGCATGACAATATGACCAGCTCGATCAGAATGAATTGACGCGCCAATTACCGCAATTGAGCGGGGCCGTAACAGTGTTTTTAAATCAGACATTACACACTCCCTTAATCCTTATATAAGAATAAGATAGCTGAGATTAAATAATTTAGTGTCATAGAGTAATATAAACAAAACACAGCGCACAGAAACACCTAATTTATTGCTATTTACATATAAATTCTGGAGTAATTGAACAGTTACAAGGCTAAAGACTTGATTGTAAGGAATATCAGGTGCAGAATTAGGAAATCAGCATCAATTATAAACTGTGAATTAAAATGAAAAGAATCATTCCTATTACGTTAACCATGCTACTAGCAGGGTGTACAAGTAGTTCGTATACCACAAATATCACAACAGAATCTTCAGAAGAAGTTTATCAAGTATCTCAACCTATTGAGCAAGAAGAGGTTACTTTTGAAGAAACTGAGGTTGCTGCAGTAGAGCAAGCTGACGCTGAAAAGCCAGTTGTTAAACTCACTCCAGAAGATACAGCCGCTGTTGCTGAATCTGATGC
Organism: Aliivibrio sp. 1S128; assembly: GCF_001691065.1. Lineage (NCBI taxonomy): Bacteria > Pseudomonadati > Pseudomonadota > Gammaproteobacteria > Vibrionales > Vibrionaceae > Aliivibrio > Aliivibrio sp. 1S128. The sequence continues at coordinate 107,904 of NZ_MAJV01000001.1, forward strand.
TGCAATCAAAATATTACCACCAACTCAACAACAAAAAGAGATGCATAATCGTTATGGGTACACATTGCAGATTTTAGCATTGAGCCGAAAAACGGATCTTACAAAATATGCAGAAAAACTTACTGGCGAACAACCAGTTTGGTTGAACCGTAAAACAGTAAATAATATGCCTTGGTATACTATATTATACGGCGATTTTGCAACACCTGCAGAGGCTCGAGAAGCCGTTAAGCAACTACCAGCAGACATTCAAGCGTATAAGCCGTTTGTTCGTAGTATCAATAGTATTAAAAATTCAGATAATCCTGAATTACATAAATTAAATTAATATTTAATCGGTGCGCTTCTAAGCTCACCGATTGTTTTTTATAGTGAATATTATGACTCATATCCTTTTACTTTGTGGCGGTAGCGGTACTGAACATGAAGTTTCTTTGGTTTCTTCAAAATACATTTCTCAACAGCTTTCTGAATTAAATGACTTCCAAATCACACATCTTGAGATAAAAGAAGGTGCTTGGTTTCATATTGAATCAGGTTTGAAATATGAACTACGCTCTGATAAATCATTACTTTGTGGTGAAGATAATTTAGGGCTTGTAGATTATGTTATCCCTTGTATTCATGGGTATCCAGGAGAAACGGGTGACATTCAATCAATGCTTGATATGTTTGGTATTCCGTATCTAGGTTGTGACGCTGAATCAAGCACAAACAGTTTTAACAAAATCACATCAAAGCTTTGGTATGACGCAATTGGTATACCAAATACTCCTTATTTATTCTTAACTGAAAATAATGAAGAGACTCATACCTCTGCATTAGCTGCATTTAAGAAATGGGGTGGGTTATTTGTTAAAGCCGCTTGCCAAGGTTCGTCTGTTGGTTGTTACAAGGTAACGTTGGAAGATGAGTTATCACAAGCAATTAATGATGCTTTTGGATATTCAGCTCAGGTTCTTGTTGAAAAAGCAGTAAAACCAAGAGAGTTAGAAGTTGCTGCTTATGAGATTGATGGGCAATTGTTTACAACGCCTCCGGGTGAAGTAACCGCCCCAGATGGTGCCTTTTATTCTTATGATGAAAAATATGGCAGTGGTAGCCATTCAACAACAAGTTTAACGGCGACTAATTTATCAGATGAGCAGTTAATGCTGATCAATACATACAGCCAAAGAGTATTTACTCAAATGAAGCTGAAAGATTTATCTCGTATTGATTTCTTCTTAACAGAAGACAACGAGATATATTTAAATGAAGTGAATACATTCCCAGGAATGACCCCAATTTCTATGTTCCCTAAATTATTAGAACATAATGGTGGTGACTTCAAAATGTTCTTACAAAAAGCGATATTAAACGCGATAAAATAAGAACAATGTGAGTGTTAAATGATAAATAAGCCTGATATTAATCAGGCTTATTTGTTTTAAATCGAGATTTTTGTCGCTCAGAACGTTCGATATTACCTATGTATTGGTTAGGCATCGCTGGACTTACCCAACGGCCCATTTCTTGGATTTCATGGATAGAATAACCACTTTTTGCGAGTTCTTTCGTCGCTCCTACACGGGCTGATAATCCTGAAAATTGAATATCTAGATCCAACAATTCATTCGCACGGCGGAAAACACGATAGATGGATGAATCGTTCAAATGCTTATTTGATACATTCTGGTGGCGATCAATCGCTCTAAATAAATACCCATCTGTTATTTTCGATGCGTTGATCCAATTCGTCAGAAGGTGGTTTGTACCATCTGAGAGTGGGTAATAGCATTGTTGCAATTTTACCATCCCATGGTTAGATTCATCGAAACATACATCATCCAATTGTAAATCTCGGAGTTCTCCACGTTTTAGAAGTAACTCAAACATTAAATGCCAAATACATAAATCACGAATATCCTTCAATTCAACCGAGTGAGAAAACAAAGTTTCTAACTTATCAAGCATCATCGCCGTAATACCTTCAGTCTGTTTATTGTCATCTTTTTTATCTAAACGGATTTTACCCAAAGCGACTTTTACCTGAGCTGTTTTAGTTGGGTCCTTCAAATCAAATGCAGCATGTATATGAGATATGGATATAAGTGAACGCTTAATAGAAGACAGTTTTTTTTCTTTAGCTTGCTTCTCTATAAAAATACGAATAGCCGTCGTTGAGGCAGGAAGAGCAACAACATGATGAAACTGACAAAATAAAACAAAATTATTCCAGTCATTCTTAAATGAAAGTAGACTATTATTGGAATAGTCCTTTTTTAAATAAGTGTTTAATGTCGCAATATCAAGTTCCGTTGAAAGGAATCTTTTTTTATCCATCCTGATGCACCATAACCTTGAATTATACTGTGTTGACTATACCATACTATTAAAATTGACATAAGATCACGAAATCTAAGTTTTTATCTAGTATAAAAGAATGAAATAATTGAACCTAGTGATTATCAATCAGGACATTAAAAGAGTAATTAGTATGAAGAAATCATTATACAGAGGATTCTTTATTGAAAATAAAACAGATATTCCTGATGATTGGAAAGTATTAATAAAAAACAAAGTGTTACATGGACATTTAAGTGCAGTAAAGAAAAGCATAGATTGGTGGAGCGACACCGGCTCTATTATTCAGCCCAAAGAATTTGGTGATATGGGCGAAACAGCCGTTAATGATCAAAAAAGTAAAAGCCAATCTGAAGGTTATAAAGGCTTTGCTATTAAAAATGACACTGGTGAAGCTAAGAGTTGGTATTGTTTATATCACGGTAAGTTAGCAAAAGGTTCATTACCTGCAATAAAAAGGTTTTTGGATAAACACGAAAAATAATTTACAATCACATATCATTAAAAAACGAGATTAATTATGTCTTTAGTATATTCAACGGATGTCGGCCGTATTAAACAAGAAGAAGTAAAACAAGAACGTCCTAAAGGTGACGGTATTGTTCGCATCCAACGAGAAACCAAAGGTCGTAAAGGTAAAGGTGTTTGTATCATCACTGGCCTTGATATGGAAGATACACAACTTAAATTACTGGCAGCACAACTTAAAAAAGTGTGTGGTTGTGGCGGCGCTGTAAAGGATGGCGATATTGAGATCCAAGGCGATAACCGCGAAAAAATTAAAGACTTTTTAACTAAGCAAGGTCATACCGTTAAACTTGCTGGCGGTTAATCTTAAAGCATTAAAATGAACGCTAATAATCAAACGATGAATACGAAGTATTATTGAATGATTATTAGCTATTTTATGGTAAATAGTATTATGGTTAAATGAGCGCAGGTTAACTGCATAAATAGATAGGGTGTAGGTTTAGATATAGATTATAGTTCTACTGAACCCTATTTAACATAAGATATATAATGCGCACTGTAAGGTTAATTAACTCAAGGGTGACTTCTGGTATAAAAAAGCCCACATTTAAGCAGGCTCAATCTTTATTGTTGATTTCATATTACAGAGTTACAGCTTCAATCGCTGTATTATCATAAACATACTCGTTTATTTTTTCTGATCCACAATCGCTTTCATACAAAGCGTATTTTGATTTTAATTCTATGGCATTTATAAATAATCTAGGGTCATCTATATTGTTTAGTATTAATGGCTCTGGTAAACAATCGTCATCTATGTAGTCAACAAAATCTGCGGCTGAATCAAAGGTTAAAATATCTAATGCTAATCGGTCTAATCCATACAAACCACGATGTATCATATCCGCTGAGAAAACCAATAAATCACCAGCAGCAAGTGGGATCTTTTTTCCGCCTGATATGTCTTCATGGCTTTCATGTCCATTCTCTTCTTGTCTAATATCAAATTCTTCTGCAGTGTCCCAACGCTTATGTGTCCCAGGGATTAACTCCATGCCGAGTTCATCAAATAAAGGAACTCGAAGATGCACGACTTGCGTATCGTGGATTACTTTTTTTTGTATTTCAACGTCATGATCGTACTGACAATCTCGGTGCCAGAAATCTCTTTGTTGAGGCTTTACTGGATTAAAGAATAATTGAGTATTCATGAAAACAGGATTCGTAGGAATAACTAGCTCTACAGCATTCATTATTTTCTTTGAGCTAATGAAGTTAAACAGTGTCACTCTATCGTTGAAGCCTAAGTATTGGCTGCCAGTAATTAAAGACGAGTTAAATGCTTCTTCTTGATAAAATTCTGCGTTGTCTTTTTTCCATAGCTCATGAAACTTTAATATTATTTCTCTAAGAGATGAAATTTCAGATGCCGTAAAATAATTTCTAATAACAAAATACCCTTGTTCCTCATAGCTACTTTGCAACTGATGTTGATGTCTTACCATTTAACGACGATGACCTCTATTGGATAATGGGAACGAAACTGTCATTAATGATGTCAGTCATCATTCTTGGCTGCTGCATAGTACTGGTTAATTGAAGTCATTCAAGTTTAATCAGATAAAAAGGCTAAAATAGAACGCTAGATCCGCTTTAATTTTAGGTTGTATGCGCGAATTTAGACAAATTTTCTTTAAAAAACTGAATTTATTAGATTTACTCTGCGTTAGATTATTTGTGAATAGCCGATAATTTTAACGCCATTTACGATTATGTTTTACCTCTTTGAAAACCTATGTTTACGCTTGTGATACCAAACCCCCGATTAAGAAGAAAAATTACAGTATTCTCACCGCATTCCTTCTTCTTATGGTATAAACTTGGCATAATATAAACACAATTAAATAAACAGGCATTATTATGAGCACTGCAAAAACGCTATTAACTCGTTGCGATTCTAAATGTGAACTATGTGGTTCAACTTCTTCACTTGCACCATTTGCTGTGCCGCCAATGACAGATATCAATGTAGATAACTGTGTAATGATTTGTGATACTTGTACTTCACAAATTGAAGATCCAGCAACTATGGATGTAAATCACTGGCGTTGTCTAAACGACAGTATGTGGAGCCAAGTTCCTACTGTTCAAGTTATGTCTTATGTTCTTTTAAGTAAACTAACAGAATCATGGGCTCAAGATGCTCTAGACATGATGTATGTTGAAGAAGATGTTAAAGAATGGGCTGAAAAAGCACTTCTTTCTGATGGTGAAAAACCACGTGACATCAATGGCGTTGAACTTAAAAAAGGTGACGACGTAACGGTTACTAAAGACCTTCCAGTTAAAGGTACTAACCAAGTTATCAAACAAGGTACTGTTATCCGTGGCATTAACCTTGGCGACGACCCTCGCCTAGTTTCAGGTAAAGCGAACGGCGGTCAATCTATGTATGTAATCGCTGAATTCTGTCGTAAAAAGTAATTCGTTACTTAGTAACTAGATAAACAAAAAGACGCTAATATGCGTCTTTTTTTATACCTAATATCTAAATGACTATCTCAGTCCCTGCTCCATTCATATACAGTATCGTCCCCTTTATCCTTAAAGAAGTTTGAGTGCTTCTGAATGAATTGATCTTTTTTTAATTCTTCAATTGGCCAATTAGAGAAATCTTCTGATAGATTAAAATCTAATGTCTGTAGTTTAAATGTTGAGAGGTGTTTTACTACTTCTCTTAACAGGTAAGATTTTCCATTATCTTCACACACAAAATTAGCACTTTGTTCGGGTAAATCATTTAATTGGACTGTAGTTGGAATGATGGCTTTTGGTTGGCAATATTGTTCATGGATGACAATAATTTCAAATGTGTTTGTGTAGGTAACATCAACATAAGTAGATATCTTATTTATCGTATCAACACGCCTGAAGATGAGTTGTTTTGTGTCGTTAGTTCTTGATGTCTGAATGCCGTTAGAAAACGGTTCATAGTATGCCCAAGACCAGCTCCATACCATATCGCGCTTTAAATAATTAAGCTGCGATGATGAGTGTTGCCACAACAGTCCTAGTATTAAAAGTGCACTTACAATGGTAATGGAAAGAATCGATTTAAACATGGTAGTGTCCTTTGGTTAGATCCCATATAGAACGGTAATATAATAAAAGCTACTACGTGTTCTATTTAAAAATATGCATATATAGTCAAATTCATTTGTATTACCCCCGAGGATTTTCTAACAAAATGAATTTTTATTGAATTTATTACCAATATGAATACTAAATAAATATCATGTTTTTATGAAAAAATAGCTGTTTTTCAACGATGTCAATCAGGATACTCAGTTCTGATAGCAACAAATCTTGGTATGTTATGTAAAAATAATTTGCATAAGTTAGGGTCAAATTGTTTGCCACATTCTTTTTCAAAAAGCATTATTACCTCATCCAAAGACCAAGCTTCTTTATAGCAACGTTTACTCATTAACGCATCGAAGACATCAGTAATCGCTGTTATGCGAGCAAAAATATGAATTTCCTCTGCTGTTAGTGTATTTGGGTACCCTTTTCCATCCCATCGCTCATGGTGCTCTAGTGCAATTCTCGCAGCAGATTGCATAATCTCACCATCGCCAGAGGTTAATAATTTATAACCCAGTATGGTATGAGTTTCAATAATGGTTCTTTCTTCTTGAGTTAATTGATCTGGTTTGTCTAATATTGCTTCTGGAATGCCAATTTTACCTACATCATGCATTGGGCTAATCACTTCTAATAGCTCGTAATCTAATTTAGGTAATCCATAAATACGACCTAGTAATTTTGACATTTTAGCTACTCGGCGAACATGATTCCCTGTTTCACCTGAACGGGTTTCAATCGCTTCTCCAAGAACTTCAATCATTTCTTTTTGAACGGTTAGCGTTTTATTTTGTAATGCTAATATGTGAGATTTGTTTTCATTTAATTCCTTCTTACGTAATATAGCTACATATTGAGTAATAATGATCCCAAGCATCATGGTTACTAACAAAGTAATAACCGTAATTATATTTCTATTTTTATATAGATAAGAAGAAGGCTCATTAACAATACTAGAGGCATAAGGAAGGTTTTTCTTTTTTAAGTTAAATCGGTCTATCATACTCGCGTCAAATAAATAGCCTTCCCAAGCAGATGCGATGTCCGATTTATTTTCTGTTATGGTAAATTTCAATTCATTACTGAGAGAAATAATGGATTGAACGCCTAATGAATACGAGCGATTGACATACCCACCTAAGATCCCGTGTCCAATGTAATGCTCCCAAAATACAAAAATAGGGATCGAACTATTCTTTGATAAGACTGAAGCAACAACTTCGTAGTCATAGTATTTGTTTTTATTTAACTCGGTATTATAGTGCGTTAGAAATGCTACCGAGTCTTTTGGGGCTTTGGAAAGAAAGTCAGCAGCCTCAACAAGTGATTCATTATTAATGATTTGAGTCGTTAAATTTGGATACTGTTTTGCTTTAGCTAAGAAATGGTGTCTGATTAATTGAGAGGTTAAGCTATTGTCACTCAATAAATAAATCGTTTTAGTGTTAGGGAATAATGATTGAGCCAGTTCTAAATTTTTAGTTATATGGTCATATTCATAATAGATGGTCGTTCGTTTTTTTAAAGTACCTAAATCAATAAAATGATTATTAATACCGATAGCAACGATTGGAATATCTGGATATAAATGGTCTGCATTTTGAATTAAAAAGTTAATCGCATTGTCATCAGAGGCAATGATGGCATCAAAGTATTTGTCTGCGTATTTATATTGTAGGTAGGTTTGGAGCTTTTCGTGGTACTCACTTCCATTAACTCGTTTTGAATCCATATATTCAATAGATAGGCGAATGCTTTTATCTGATTTTTTTATTGTATTTTTAATCCCTTGCTCTATGTTCATCGTCCATTCATAGGAAGGGCTATAGGAGTGTAATACAAGAATATTAATAGGTTTCTCTGTCTCAATAAGTTGTGCAAAAACGACTTGTGAGATTAAAGAAAGAGAAACCCCGAATAATAAGAGAAAATGGCGCATAAACTTAGCTCGTTCAAATAAAAATAAGCTTACGTTCGGGTACAGGAGATAAAAGTTTCCCCCGTTAAGGCCGTCTGTTGTTCCATCACTACACTTAAAAATTCATTAATATCTAACGCATGACTTGTTATGGAAACGTCAGAAACAAACATTACGTTTTCTGATATTTGAGTTAAACAAGCACCAATCGGCTGCATACCATCAAGAGCAATGAATAATTGATAATCATCACACAAGTCAATCTGAGTTAGAAATTCAAGGACATGATCGTACTCGGCATCCCACTGTTTTGCGACGGTCATTGCCCATCGAATGGTTAATCGATGTTCTGTAACCTGTAAGATTGATACATTATCGGCTAGCGTTGAAGAAACATAGTTGTATTCTTCAGGAACTCTTACTTCTTGATTTAAGTAGATATCTCGGCCTTTTACGCTTTCCGGTGTTGGAAAGTCGACATTAACCTGACTTGATAACCAAGCTGATTTTTTTTGGTTGAATGTGTTCAAATCTATAGACATAAGTACCTACAAAAAAGGATGGTTAGCCCATCCTTAAATAATCGAAAATTATAAGTTTAAGAAAGCAAAACCCGTTTCATACGCTTCTTGCTGAAAACCTTTAAGGCCAATTTCTTTTACTCGAAGCATTTCAGGTGCGCGCTTAAGGCTCGCTTTTTGATCCATTGCTGGTAATACTTCAACTTCAACAGTTTCAATCAACTGAATAGCTGCTTCTAGTTTAAAACCAACAGCACCACCGGCAAATTTACCTTTCATTACGCGTTCTTTAATAACAACGGCATCTACTTGGTAGTCTTCCATTAATTTTTTAAATTTAAACTGAAAATCACGGATAGATTCCGTTTTAGATGGCTCAGTAATATCAAATTTAGCAACACGACAATCTGGTAGGTCAATCATGCCATCTGATTTGTTAATTAAACAGATGATTGCTTCATTACCTTTAAGCTCTACGCCACATACTTTCATTTTAAAATCCTAACAATGTCTTGAACTGGTTGATTATAGCCTAATTTAATTAAATAGATACGTTGAATCTAACAATAAAAATCAAGCATTAAAAATCATTGCCCCCAGATATTACAAAAATCTGGAACACACATTCTTTGCTGTGATGGAGAGCTACAAGCACTTAATAAAAGAGCCATAAGAGCTACAGTAATCATTTGTTTTTTCAAGGTATATCTCCACACTTGCATTGATAGAATAGATATTAATACATTTTTAACTAATTCAGAAACCAATTTGCGATTTAATCGCGATGCTCGCCTTATATGATTTATGCTAAAGTAATGACATCATTTATATTTTTAGCATAAAGTCCATGCTCAAATCGACTAACGCTTATGCTACACTCTTTATATATCGTACAAAATAAGAGAACCTTTAATGAAAAGAATCATTTTTGCACTAAGTCTCACGACAATGCTGGCGGCCTGTTCAGATAATGAAGTTGGTGACGTATCACTTGGCATGTTCACCATGAAAGACATAAAAGTATCAAACTTGGATGATGAAAAAATTCCAGGGGTCACCTGTCATATCGCTTCAATTGAAGCAAACTTGAGCTTTTCTGACCCAAGCGACTCTTCAATCTCATGCCGTCAAACGGGCGAGATTACGCCTGATATGATAGCTCAAATCGATAGAAGCAAATCGGGTGAAGTGGTATTTAAGCAGTCGAAAAGTATCTTCTTCAAGTCGATGAAGGTTAGGCGTATCTATGATGCAGAGAATCAAACCCTACTCTACTTGTCTTACACGACAAAAGAGACAGAGGGTAGTTTCAAGCACAGTCTTTCTACAGTGCCATTGTGGGGAACTAAAGCGTACCAAGAACAACCGGTTTCAGTTCAATAAAATAATAGGAAAAGGGATAGAATTACGTTCAATCCCTTTTCTAATTCTTTGCGTCGGTTACCAATGAATCTTTAATACCGTAATTTCAACACGGCGATTGCATTTACGCCCAAGAATCGTTTCGTTATCACACAAAGGAAGGTATTCCCCAAATCCACGCGAATACAACTGGCTTCTACTTAACTCATTATCCAATAAATAGCGGCGAACTTCACTCGAGCGCATTTCCGATAAATTTTGATTATTTATTGAATTTCCTGAAGCATCAGTATGACCATCCAGCACTAACGCTAATTCAGGTTTTGTCGCCATTATTGAGATCAGCTTATTTAGAAGGTTTCTAGCTAATGGCGTTAATTCAGCTTTGGCACTTGAGAAATGTACTTTTTCTTGGATTGTAATAACAAGCTGATCCCCATTCATTTCATGATAATTAATACCCAGTTCTGAAAACTGCATAGCCACTTTTCTCATGACGTCATCTTTCAATTCGCCATTGGGTCCAGTTAATGGACTAAGCGCGGTATCATTAATTAATCCACTTTTTTCTGATAACTTATCTATAGGATCTTCAAATGTTGGATATGGAGTGTCATTTTTAGTTTTCGGTGCAGTATCTAATAAATTATTCCCCATTGGTGCACAACCGACTAGTATTAATGAAGTACATAATGATAAAACTTTAAACATGATTAATCCGAGTAATAATATTCCTATCTCTTTTATCGACATTAGTGGTTATATCTTTACTTAAAAACGTGTTTATGTGAGTCTTATCTTGTCTTTTTGCTTCTAAATAGAACAATTAGGATGCTATTTTCCTATCCTGTTATGAATAGAATTGACATTTTTTGTGGTCTGGTTACCATTTATTTTTTATATGACGAGAAATGCCCATGTCTGAAGTTGAAAACACACAAAAAGAAGCTATTGATTTAGCAACTATCTCTCCAGAACTTAAAAAAGTAATTGAGTTTGAAAGCGTTCCTGAAGAAATGTGGCACATGCTTGTTTCTGTTCATGAAGTAGCTGAGATTGCAGTTCGTGAATCTTGGGATGAAATGCCAGCGAGTGCTCAACAAGTATTAGATAACTTTGAGCAATTCCATGCACTAGTTTCTTTAAGCCAAAGTTACGCTGGCTATGATTTTATGGCGGAATTCGCAACTATCGATCTTCCTGAAAATATGGACGAAGATGCACAAGCGGAATACCGTTCTCAGCTGCTTGACCAAGTTCTTCACAATTGTGTTAAAGATCTTGTTAAGCAAATTAAAAAGTCGCGTCGTGATCCAATCATGAGACGTGAACTGGCTGAAATCTTCAAGAAGTAATTAAGATAAGGATGGTTTCGACCATCCTTTTTCGAGGAATAATAATGGCTCGTACTGTTCGTTATACTTATAAATCAGAAACGAAAGAGATTGCTTTTTCGTTCCGTGAATTTCACGGTCCATTTGAAGCTGCAGCAGCGGCAGAAGGCATTGATATCTCTAAATTTGATACCATGCTAAAACAAGTAGAAATGGCATCAAACAACCCTGGTGCTGTTAAAGATTTTCGTCACAGCTACTTCTCTAAATTAGGTTTTAGTAAAGTACGTTTTGTGAAAGATGAAGAATAACGCTCTATCTGATTTGCGTTAATCTACCTAGCATTGATGGATGATAAGACCATGTATGATCAAACATCGCCATTAATGCTGGATTTCCATATTTAGATAAACAAACTGCATGAAAACGATTCTTATGCTGTTTTACTTCTTGAACCATCGTATCAATGTGCTCTGATTGTGTTGGTGCAATAAAATCAGATAACACCACTAAATCTGCATTTTTATATTTATCGCCATGCATTAGTTGAATTGACTGCTCAAGTACAGGCTCTAAATCTGTTCCTCCATGAAATTTATACGATAAAAAATCCGCCACTTCTTTTAGGCCATCTTGCTTTGTTAGTTCATAAGTAATTTGTTGTGTTGAAAAGAGAATAACATAACAATCTCGCCCTTCTGCCAATGCTATTTGCATCAAACCATAAGCTAATGCCTTAGCGCATTGCTCAGGGAAACCACTCATAGAGCCGGATGCATCCACACAGACGACAAATGGCCCCTTTTCGATTAAGGTATCGCTAGATGCTCTTGAGTGTGCTGTCACTTTACGTAGCTTTCTATCTGCCCCTTCCATTCGATAATTCATTAAACGCTTATCAACAAGATGCTGATAAAAAATAACTTCAAGTTCGGGATGAGATAAAAATAAGGTTTCGTTAGGTAATAAGCGGCTAAGATCGTCCCCTTCTTGTATACCTACGATATCGTCAGTAACAAAATCGCTCTTTTCTTCCACCACTTTAACGTCTTCAGCTATGGCTTGGGAACGGTCATTATCTGGGGCTTCATTTGCCATGCGACCAAGTTTAGACGCAATGTCTTGAAGGCCTTTATTTTTATTTAAAAAACGAGCGTGAAGTTTCATAATATCGACATTAGATTTAGTCAACTTTGCAGAGGCCATATCCCACAACTTGCCTATTTGAGCCTCGTCGCCTTCTACCGTGACAGATTCCATTGTTTTTAAGGTTTCAATACGTTGGTACAAATCGGCAAGTAGCTTTTCTTTATCTTCTTTTAATTCGGTTAATTGTGCTTTTTTTATCGCATCAGAAAGACTTTCATACCAACGCTCACAAAAAAAACGTGGGAACATTGGATTAAACAAGCCTTTGTTATTTTTTACTAATTTACTGGCTTCAATATAGAATGATGAATGCCATTCTAGTTTGATGATGATATTATCAATCTGATCGTAAAACTCATTTTCGCTCCAGTGAATAACTTCTTGATATAAAGCTAATTCTTCTTGGATCCGTTCCGTTTCACACACTTTAGTCATTTTGTGTTTTACTTTGCCACGCCATTTCAAAATATGATTTTTAATGGTTGGTTTAATGTTAGGATTTGACTTAGCAGCCGTTAAAAATTGAGGCCGAGACAAGACCTCTGCAATTGAGGAGTCAATCATCCCTGACTCAGCAACCATCATAACTAAATTTAACGCGTCAGCACCTAACATACATTTCCTTGTGAGTAATAATACATATTATATTAAGAGTAATATTCTCTAAAATTCAACACTCTACGACTAGTGCTCTCAAATTGAGTTTTACAATCTTCAATACGTTGAGCCAATAATTGTAAACTGCTTTCAATGACAGAAGGTAAATTCTCTTCAATAAAGTTATGTGGAAGTGCAGCATGAAACTGAGTTCGACTTTTTCTTAATTGATGTTCTGCTTCTGTTAGCTTTGCGTTATTCAGCGCAATGCTTTTTTCCCATTGTTCAAATTGGTTTTGCTCTGGGTTATTATGACCGACCATACCAACAAGAACAGATCGATTTGCGATATCTTTGATTACTAATCTAGAATCAGCATCTAATTCAAAATTTAAAACGCATAGGTTAGGGTTTTGATTTACATAACCGTAAACCGTCGCTTTACCTTCTTTCATCTGCTTTGCAATATCATCAGGATTTACAAACACCCAACGACTATCACCCTTCTCACTTTCTGAAACCGACATGTTTGATTGAAGCATGACTAGTTTAATCAATTGATGTGCAGAGCCAACACTGTATCTTTTGCCTTTATTAAAATCGAACTCATAGCTTTCTTTTTTCATTAGTCGATTACCGCTGGCTTCGATATGAAAATTAATACTTTGTTCAACCAATACTGACGATTCCATTTCAATTATATCTGTTTGGATCATGTCAATGTTCAACGAAACGTTTTTTTGATCAAAGGCTTTTTCTGATGCAAATGTTCGAATATTGTCTCTTACTTGTTCACGGTTTTCAGGTGTAGTCCATAAACAATCTTGTAGTAATAAAAGATCCATTGGATTAATTTCATCACGACCACTAAAAAATGCGGATGCTTTAAGGAGTTTTACTGATTTTTTCCAGCGACGGTCAGATACATAAAGGTCATCATCATAAGCGGAGCTATGTTTCTCAAGCATTGATTTAAGCTCAAAAAGCTTTTCAAATACGTCCTCAGATAACGTTAATCCATCAAATTCTTTTTGCCATTGATGATATTCAGCATCTGTAACAACTAAAGAAGGATCAATGTCTGTTTCTTGTATTGTCCCTGTCATTAACATGGACTTAAAATTATTTTTATTTTGAATACGATTTACAAACACACGCACTAACATTCGATCATATAGTGCATCTAATCCACTGTCTTCATCAGGGAGTTCATTAGACGCAGAGATAAGTAGTCGCATAGGAACAGGGAGGATTTCACTGCCATTTTTAAATGTTTTTTCATTAACAACGGTTAATAAGGTATTTAAGATCGCAGGCCCAGCTTTCCAAATTTCATCCAAGAAGACAACTTGAGCATTAGGTAGATAACCTTCCGTCAAACGCACGTATTTCCCGTTGTCTTTTAATTCCTGAATCGATAATGGTCCGAAGACTTCTTCTGGGGTAGAAAATCGTGTCATTAAATATTCAAAATAGCTGCTGTTATCAAAAGCTTTAATCAGACGCTTTGCAATTAAGCTTTTTGCGATACCTGGAGGCCCAAGTAAAAACACACTCTCTCCAGAAAGCGCAGCAAGCAGACATAACCTCATTGTGTCTTCTCTTTCATATACACCATCAGACAAGGCTGTTGTCAATTTTTGGATGCGCTCTGATAACAATGCACGTTCAGCACTAGTTCTAATTGAGTTACATTGCATTACATTCCCTTACAATTCTGATGTCATATGATATTGAGTATAATGTAATTTCAATAGTCATTATAGTTACATATTTACATAATTGTTTGATAAACAATCATTTTAACTACCTAATTAGTCGTATTTCCCAATTTATGACCTTTTTATTCGTTAATAATAATGCTTAAGCGTTGTTATTTGATCATGGTAAGGATGTAAAAATGAAGTTGATTTCCGTTGAATTGAATTAACGACTATGACATTAAATTCAAATACATGTGTTTTTAGTGATGGATTGTTACATTTATAAACACTATTATAGCGTTGTTGAAATATAGAATAATGGCAAGAAATCCTCTCTAGTAATAAATGGTAATCAAGGAAGAAGCATGATTGATTTTCGCTCTGACACCGTAACTCACCCAACTCAAGCTATGCGTGATGCTATGGCTAATGCCCTTGTTGGAGATGATGTTTATGGTGATGACCCAACTGTAAATGAATTAGAACAATGGACAGCCGAACGTCATGGATTTGAAGCAGCATTGTTTACCTCTTCAGGTACCCAAGCTAATTTACTCGGTCTAATGGCGCATTGTGAACGTGGTGATGAGTATTTATGTGGGCAACAAGCGCATAACTATAAATACGAAGCTGGCGGAGCGGCGGTTTTGGGTTCAATTCAACCTCAACCGATTGAGAATAATCCCGACGGTTCGTTGTGTTTTACGAAACTAGCGGCCGCTATTAAAGCGGATGATTTTCATTTTGCTCGTACAAAGTTGTTAAGTCTTGAAAATACAATTAATGGAAAAGTGTTGCCATTGGCGTATCTCGCTCAAGCTCGTGAGTTTGTTAATAAGCATAATTTGGCGCTTCACTTAGACGGTGCTCGTGTTTATAACGCAGCAACAGCACTTAATGTTGATATTAAAGAGATCGCACAACATTTTGATAGCATGACAATCTGTTTATCAAAAGGCCTATCCGCTCCCATTGGTTCTTTATTGTTAGGCCCTAAAGAGTATATCCAGAAAGCACGCCGCATTAGAAAAATGTTAGGTGGTGGCATGCGCCAAGCGGGTATCCTTGCTGCCGCGGGTAAATTGGCATTAACTGAGCAAGTTCCTCAGTTAGCTATAGACCACAGCAATGCAAAATACCTTGCTGAACAATTGAATACAGTGGATGGTTTTTCTGTCAATGTTGAACATATTCAAACAAATATCGTTTTTGCAAAATTAGACATGAATGTTGATATCCACCACATTGAACAAAAAGCTCAACAACAAGATATCTTAATCTCTGCGGGTAACCCTATCCGTTTTGTGACTCATAAAGACATTTCAAAAGATGATATTGATACGTTTATTGCTTTTTTAAAGGTATAACTGTTCGATTATAGCCAGTATTGATACAGAAAAAGAGCATGTTAAGGATGCTCTTTTTTGTATGCTTTTTATCGTATTATCTAAAATAAATAATGTGTTAAATTACCCTTCAATCACTTTCATTAATAATGAACCATCAAACATTGCTTGTTTCACTAGTGCAGCTCCGGGCATCGTTGCTTGAGTGTAAAATCGACTTTCTTCTAATCTCGTATCTTTGGCATATAAAGGAAGAACTTGGTTCTGAATACAATCCATTATCGCTGGATATAAAATGTGCTTAGAAAGGTTTATTTCGCCTCCAATCAATACTATTTCAGGATTAAACAAATTAACCATAATTGCGACTGCTTCACCTAAACTGTGTCCAAGCTCTGTGATGACTTGCTTGGCTAAAATATCGCCTGCGTTTGCAGCTAAGCAAATATTCTCAATTGTGATTACTTTGTTTTTTAGCGAGGTCTGGTGACCGCTGTTGATTAAATTTTTAACTTGATCCCGTAAGGCTTTTGCGCTGGCAATGGTTTCTAAACACCCTGAGTTACCACAGTGACAACGTAACCCAAGTTTGTTAATTTGAATGTGCCCCATTTCACCGATATTACCAGTTCGACCTTGCAGCACTTCTCCATTCATTATAATACCGGCACCAACACCGTGATGAATGGATACAAGAATTGAATTATCAAACTCTTGTGAATTACCAAAGAGCTTTTCAGCTAAAGCCCAACTTCTTGTGTCATTACCAACAAAAACAGGTAAGCCTGTCGCTTCGTAAATTTTAGGACCAAGAGGAAGGTTATTCACATTATAATGTGGCATCTGAATCACTAACCCTTGAGATGACACAACTAACCCAGGTAAAGAAATCGCAATGCTGGTAATTCTTCCTAGAATTCGAGCGTGCTTTTGGAAAAAACATTCAATTTCAGTCAATAGCTTGGCTAATAGCTCATCTTGCTCTCTTTCTTTGATGTTCTGCTTTTCTTCAATGATTTGCTGACCGCTTAAGCTGTGCAAAGCAATGGTTAAGTAACCTCTACCTAAACGAAGTGAAAGAAATTGCCACCCATCATTATCTACTTTTAATCCAATTGCAGGGCGCCCTCTACTATTTCCTTCTTGTACCTCCGTTTCTTTGATAAGGTGTGCATCAAGCAATTCACGTGTAATTTTAGTTATACTTGCAGGAGCTAAATTGCTCTCTTTTGAAAGATCAATGCGAGAGATAGGGCCACGTTGGTCAATTAGTTTATAAACCCGTCCTGCATTTACTTGTTTTAAGTGATCAATCTGTCCGGGTTGGGCCACGTACATGGGTGTCTCCAATGAGAAAATGTAACAATAAATCATTTTTTTACTTTGCGAAGTAATTGTGAAGCTTAAGAGTTAGCCTACGTGACCCTAATCACGAAGTTTATGAAATATTTACTGAAAATGCGACTTTAAGCCGTATTTCATCCACCAAAATTTATAGTTTTTTATTTGAGTAAAATAATTATGTCAGCGCCATCATTTAAAATTAATGAGTTATTTGAAACTATCCAAGGTGAAGGGACATTTACTGGAGTCCCTTCTATTTTTTTACGTTTACAAGGTTGTCCTGTGGGGTGTTCTTGGTGTGATACCAAGCAAACATGGGACGTTGAATTAAGTGATAAAACTGATTTAGCAACGATTCTGGCTAAAACAGAAGATACGCCAAGTTGGACAGAGTTAACAAGTACTCAAATTATAAATATGTTAGAACAGCAAGGATATACAGCTAAACATGTGGTTATCACTGGTGGTGAACCATGTATGTATGATTTAACCCCCCTAACAGTAGAGTTAGAGCAACATGGTTATCGCTGTCAGATTGAGACCAGTGGAACCTACCCTGTATTAACGTCTAATGACACTTGGGTGACAGTGTCACCTAAAATAAACATGAAAGGTAAATTGCCTGTATTAGAACAAGCGTTAATGCGCGCTAATGAAATTAAACATCCTGTTGGTACAAATAAAGACATTGAACAACTAGAAGCGCTACTGGATGGCGTTAATCTACTATCCGATGTAACGATTGCATTGCAACCTATTAGCCAGAAGCCACGCGCTACTGAACTGTGTATTGAAACTTGCATTAAGAATAACTGGCGACTTTCTATACAAACACATAAGTATTTAGCGATTGCGTGATAAATTTTTACAATTTACTTGTTTGAATCATGGAAATGTAATCATTCTCGATATATGTTTATCTGATAATGAAACAAATACAATAACATCCTCTTGGAGATAATATGTCTAACAGACTACGTAGAACAAAAATCGTTTGTACTCTTGGCCCTGCAACTGATCGTGATAATAATCTTGAAAAAATCATTATCGCTGGTGCAAACGTTGTTCGTATGAACTTTTCACACGGTAGCCCAGAAGACCACATTATGCGTACTAAAAAAGTACGTGAAATCGCGGCTAAGCTAGGAACTCACGTTGCTATTCTTGGTGACCTTCAAGGTCCAAAAATTCGCGTTTCTACTTTCAAAGACGGTAAAATCCAATTAGCTATTGGTGATAAATTCACACTAGATAGCGATTTACCAAAAGGTGAAGGTAACCAAGACTCTGTAGGTCTAGATTATAAAGAACTTCCACAAGACGTTGTTACTGGCGATGTGCTGCTTCTTGATGATGGTCGTGTACAACTTAAAGTAACGTCAGTTGAAGGTAACAAGGTTCATACTGAAGTAACAGTTGCTGGTCCTTTATCAAATAATAAAGGCATCAATAAACAAGGCGGCGGTCTTTCTGCTGATGCATTGACTGAAAAAGACAAAGCGGACATCATCACTGCTGCTGCGATGAAAGTAGATTACCTAGCCGTTTCTTTCCCACGTAACGGCGAAGACATGAACTACGCTCGTCGTCTAGCTCGTGAAGCTGGTCTTGATGCTAAGTTAGTAGCAAAAGTAGAACGCGCTGAAACAGTAGCAACAGAAGAAGCAATGGATGACATCATCATGGCGTCTGACGTAGTAATGGTTGCTCGTGGCGACTTAGGTGTTGAAATTGGCGACCCTGAGCTAGTTGGTGTTCAAAAACAACTGATCCGTCGTGCTCGTAGCCTTAACCGTACGGTTATTACCGCTACACAAATGATGGAATCAATGATCACTAGCCCAATGCCAACTCGTGCTGAAGTGATGGACGTTGCTAACGCCGTACTTGATGGTTCAGATGCGGTAATGCTTTCTGCAGAAACAGCAGCAGGTGATTTCCCTGTTGAAACCGTAACTTCAATGGCAAGTGTTTGTATTGGTGCTGAAAAAGTGCCAACAGTAAACGTATCTAACCACCGTTTAGACCGTCGTTTTACTACACCAGAAGAAACCATTGCAATGTCTACCATGTACGCAGCAAACCACATGGAAGGCATCACAGCGATGATCACGTTAACTGAATCTGGTCGTACACCATTAATGATGTCTCGTCTAAGCTCAGGTCTACCAATCTTCGCTTTGTCTCGTAACGAAAGCACTCTCAACCGTGCAACACTTTACCGTGGTGTAACGCCTGTATTCTTTGATGAGGATGCAGGTTCTGGTCTTCCATCAACGCACGCCGCTATCAATGCACTAAAAGACAAAGGTCTATTAGTAAAAGGCGACCAAGTTATTATCACTCAAGGTGATGTAATGGACATTGTAGGCTCAACTAACTGCATGCGTATCATTACTGTTGAGTAATAAAACTCGCTAAATTAAAGTATTAAAAAGCCCTGAGAGTCGTAATGATTTTCAGGGCTTTTTTTACGTCAATTCAGTGCTTGTAGCTTATCATTTACATTACTTTTGGATTAATACAACGCGGCATTCATACGGACGCAGCATCCCATTCTCTTGCGGCGGTGTAGATCCGACATCATCGTAGTTAGCTAAAATGTACTCCGATTGCTTCCCTGTTAAATCTAAAGTAACAGGAACGTCATTACCGTAAAAATTATGTACCGCAATCAAACGATGCGTCGTATTTTCACGCTGGTAACAAAATAGAGATTTATGGTCAGGCATTAGATCGCGATAATCCCCAGTAGTAATGACATCAAGACGCTTACGCAACTGAATCAATTTCTGATAAAAGTAAAACACGGAACTTGAATCACTGACTGCTTTTTCTGCATTTATACTCTTATAGTTAGTCGCAATCGATAACCATGGTTTTCCTTGAGTAAACCCAGCATTGTCCGAATCATTCCATTGCATTGGGGTACGTGAATTATCTCGAGATTTCTGGTCTAAAATCTCAAGCATCTCATCGTTTGAAACTGACTTATCTTGGTTCACCATGATATCGTACATATTGGTACTTTCAAGATCTCGATATTGATCAATAGACGTATAATGTGGGTTGGTCATCCCGATCTCTTCACCTTGATATATATATGGTGTTCCTTGCATCATGTGTATTGAGGAAGCAAGCATCTTGGCTGATAATTCACGATACTCACCATCGTGACCTAAACGACTAACCACTCTTGGTTGATCATGGTTGCACCAAAAAAGAGCGCCCCAACCTTTGCCATTTAAGCCGGTTTGCCAATGATTGAAGATCGACTTTAACGATAAAAAATCAAACGGAGCTTTGGTCCACTTTTCTCCATTTTTGTAATCAGCTTTAAGATGATGGAAATTAAATACCATCGATAATTCTTTACCATCTTGAGCAGAGTATTGCTGACAATGTTCTAACGTGGTTGATGACATTTCACCTACAGTAACAGAGCCGTACTTTTGAAAAACGGCGTCGCTGATCTCTTGTAGATATTGATGAACTTTAGGACCATCGGTATAAAAACGACGTCCATCGCCACTTTCATCGTTAATAAATTCATTCGGTTTTGAAATAAGGTTAATAACATCTAAACGAAAACCATCAACCCCTTTCTCTGCCCAAAAACTAATGATTTCTTTTACTTCTTGGCGAACCTTTGGATTTTCCCAGTTTAAATCCGCTTGCTCTTTAGCAAACAGATGTAAATAGTATTGATTTGTCGCTTCATCTAGCGCCCATGCATTGCCACCAAATTTTGATTGCCAATTAGTAGGGGCTTTTCCATCGATTGGATCTTTCCAAATGTAGTAATCACGGAATTCACTCTCTTTATTTCCCAAAGCAGATTGAAACCAATGATGCTCTGTCGAGGTATGGTTAACCACAATATCCATAATAATGCGTATACCACGAGACTTTGCTTGTTCAAGTAGATTATCAAAGTCAGCCATGGTGCCAAAATCTGGATTAATTGAGTAATAATCAGCGATGTCATACCCATTATCGATCATCGGAGATTGATAAACGGGTGTTAGCCATATTGCATCGACACCCAGTTTTTGAAGGTAATCTAATTTAGAAATAACACCTTGAATATCACCAGTCCCTTTATCGCTACTGTCACAAAAACTTTTTGGGTAAATTTGATAGATAGTCGCTGTACGCCACCATTCTGAATTTGTCATGTTTATTCTCTCAACCACTGAAAAAGAGAACACCCCTGTATTTATTCATATCATGCAGAGGTGTTATTTTATATTTGTTTATTACGGCTTATGCCGCTGATACATCTAGCTGATCTTTTGCCTGTGCGCGTTTATACATCGCTAATGTTAAAATCGCTGGAACAAAAATAGCGACTAGCATGGCAATACTATAGATCCCCCAATATTGTGGCTGGATAGAAAGAATACCGGGTAAACCACCAACACCAATACCATTTGCCATCACACCGGCCCCACCACAAATAGCCGCAGCCATAGCAGAACCAATCATTGCGCTTAACATTGGAAATTTATATTTTAAGTTAATCCCGTACATCGCAGGCTCAGTCACACCAAGATAAGCTGAAATCGCGGCAGGCACTGAAATGTCTCGCTCGCCACTTTTCTTACTGATAATGATAATCCCAACAACAGCAGACGCCTGAGCAATGTTTGATAATGCAATTAATGGCCAAATAGGTGTACCACCTAACTCTTGCATTAACTGTAAATCAACCGCATTGGTTGTGTGGTGAATACCCGTAATAACCAATGGCGCATAGAAGAAACCAAAGATCACAGACCCAACAATCGCAAAATCTCCAGTCATAGCCGCTTTAGCAGCCATCGCAACACCGTCACCAAGCACTCGACCAAATGGACCGATGAATGCGTGAGCTAAAATGACAGAAACGATAATTGAAACAAAAGGCACAACAACAAGATATAGATAAGAAGGAACGATGCGCTTTAAGTTGGTTTCAATAAAAGCCAGTGCAACCCCTGCTAGCATTGCAGGAATAACTTGTGCTTGATAACCGACCTTCTCGATAACAAACAAGCCAAAATCCCATACCTCGGGAACTTGTTTACCTATAAGATAAGCATTCATCAATTGTGGTGATACTAACGTCACCCCTAATGTAATACCTAAAATTGGCGTACCACCTAACTTTTTCACCGTTGACCAACACACGCCAACAGGTAAGAAGAAGAATATCGCTTCACCAATCAACCATAAGAATGAATGAACGGTTGCCCAAAACTGGCTGATTTCAACCAAGGTTTGGCCATCAAACATTTTTAGATCGCCAATGACATTTCTAAAACCTAGAATCAAACCACCAGTGATAATAGCAGGCAGTAATGGAACAAATATTTCAGCAAGATGCGAAATACCACGCTCTAATATATTCATATTTTGGCGAGCTGCGAGTTTTGCATCCTCTTTTGACTCACCTTTATCGCCCGAAAGTTCATTCAATATCTTAAAGACTTCATCCACTTCAGTGCCAATAACAACTTGAAACTGCCCTGCGTTGGTAAAACACCCTTTTACCATTGGGATTTTTTCAATCGCTTTTACATCAGCACCTTTGGTGTTATTTAATACAAAACGTAAGCGAGTCAAACAATGACTTACGCTAGCAATATTTTCTGATCCCCCGATCAGTTCGATCAAACGTTGTACGTCCTTTCTCTCTATTTTACTCATACCTTTGTCCACGTTGATTGTTATTTTATATTTATGGGAATGTTCCCATTCTCGTTTTAAGTATAATTACAAAGATGAAACAAAAAATAAATGGGAACAATCCCACAAGGTGAATCAGATCACAATAAAGCGGGTTTTTTAGACAATATTAAAGAGATAAAGGCTGGGTTAAGTGTGCGATACTTGCGCTCGATTCTAATTGTTGTAAAAGCTGCTTGGCGGCACTCTCCCCTGCATGTTGATAACCTGGGTTAATACTAATAATGTTGGGGAAGAGAAATGAAAGCAGCTCATTACCACCGACACCAGTGATCTGAATATCATTGCGTTGCAACTCTTGAAGACGTTTGGCAACCCCTAAGGCTAACGTATCACTAGCACAAACAATGGCTTGAATTTCATCATCAAGAACAGAATCAACTAACGCATAAGCACTTTTGTGATCTAACTGACCTGTGGCAAATTTTGGTGAAATATCATGCTCTTGGCACCATTCAAGGTAAGCATCCAAACGTAATTTACCCGTTGTTTTATCGCTAGGATCAACACCGACATACGCGATATTCGTTAAGTGTAGTTCAGAAAGGTAATGTAACGCTTGTCTGATAACGCCATGATTGTCGTAATTAATTGAGCTCACCTTATCCGTGTCCATTGCTATCACAATAATGCGCTCATTCCAACGCTCAATTTCAGCCATATCACAGTCTGTAAAACCAAATAGAATGACGCCATCTACACTCCGTTTTCTTAATACTTCTAAGTGTTCATTGGTTTTTTGAGTATCAAACTGGCTCTCCATGATCACGGCATCATAACCTTGCTGATAGATAATCTCTAAAATGCCGCTAATGGCTTTATTTTCTGAAGGTGAATCAAGGCGAGATGTGATGATCCCTATTACTTTTTGACTGCCACCACGCATGCTTTGAGCCGACTTAGAGGGAGTAAAACCAGACTCTTTGATTATCTGTTCTACTTTGAGGCGGGTTTCTGGCTTCACTTTTGGATCATTGGTTAAAACACGAGAAACCGTCGATTTTCCAACACCAGCCATTTTAGCTATATCAAGAATCGTCAATTTTTTCGTCATCTGTTCAGTATCCAATAAGTAAAATTCAAAGATCGATTATAGCTTATCTATGAAAATTCTGAACTGAAAAGAAAATACTTACCTAAAAATCTCTAATTTTCATGTCATATACAACGGAGGGGCTTAATTGATATTTGTAATATTACATTCCTATTGATATTAAGTTTGAAGCCAATCGAAGGTTATTTATTTCAATATCTAACTTCACCGCGAGTTTAATAATCTCATATTGAAATCATTAAATAATGTGATATTACTTCAAAATACTAACCAAAATAGAGGAATATATATGTATAAAATTTTAACTCTTTCTATTGTAGCCCTTCTTGCTGGTTGCGGTGGAGATAGCGATAGTGGCGGAGGAAGTAATGGAGGAAGTTTACACGTATTCAGCTCTTCACCACATGTTAGCGTACAGGGTAATGCGACAGAATCAACACGAGCCATTATACCTGTAAACTCAAGAGGAACGACCTCAAAAAAACTCTATTTTGGTGCGTTTTATGACAGTGTCGCTATCCAATCAACTTATATGAATATCACCTCAGATAGCACTGGCAATCTTGAGGTTGATTTTATTCCTGGTTACGCTGTTGGTGATGGACAATCAACACACAATATCTCTATCAATTTTTGCTATGATGAATATTGTAATGAACAAGTATCTGGCTCTCCAATTAATACTACCATCAATTATGACGTAAGATTAGACGATGAAATTAGCATGGTAAGTGCAGAGTCTACAATAAATCGAGAATACAATTATGATGATGCTAATATCACCGATAACTTCACTTCAAAAGAAATTGCAATTACTGGCAGTAATAGCAACTCAGTGATCTTAAATCGGGGAAGTGATAGCGACTTAATTAATAAATTTAATGTCACACAACGAACGGGGTATTTCTTCGATCTTGATCTAGGCTTAAAGTTACCCGGTAACCTATCAATTGGTACGCATAGTAAAAACTTTATGGTAAATGCTTGTTATGATACAGAATGTGTCTACCCTATCAAAGGAAGCCCACTTAGTATTCCAATGATCTATAAAGTTAACTCTCCTATTGCTAGTGGTGACGAATCAATTGCCATAAATGCTCCTCTTGCATTTGATTTCACAGTTAATGAAGCTGAATATATACAAGGGTTAGATGTGTTAGTTATGACATCAGAATTCCCTGAAAATGCTATCTATGTTTATGACATAAGCAGTAATACAACTGAAAAATTTGCACTTACAAGCTATCCTAAAAATCTATCCGTTGATCATAGTGAAAAACAAGGCCGTATTGCAGTGAGTCAATATTATGGTGTTTTTATTATAGATTATAATAAATCAAGTCCATCTACCTCTTTCCAAAAACTTTTAAACTCAAATTCCAGTCAATCAAATATTGCAGTAAAAGGGGGTTACGTTTATACGATAAGTACTGGATATAATTGGCAAGCTTTAGAGCGAATAAACATTAATACCGGTAATATTGAAACCAGTAATTCTAGCGAGTTTAATGGTGGGCCAATATTAAAAGTTACTCCAAATGGTGAAGCTTTGTATACACAAGATATAAACTCAAGTCCTCGCTCATTTTCAAAAGTCATATTAGATTCAGAACGTTGGGATGAACAACCAAAATCGGATATTTATCATGGGGCTTATGATCATGGTGATGATTTTTGGTTTGACAGAACTGGAAATTATTATTATTCACAAACAGGAGATTATTTTTTCATCTCTGATTTTGCTTTTCTTGATATGATTCACGTAGGGAAACTTCCATTACAAGAGTATGTAAATGGTGTTGGCTTAGATGAAACAGCTGAATTAAAACACCTTTTTGATACAGGTGCTTATTTATGGGTTATTGAAGAATACCCATTTAATATGATCAGACAACTACAAAAATCAAATAATGCCGAGATCACACGCTATGAAGAAACAACTTCTATGATTGATGGGAGAAATTACACAGAGTGGCCATTTTTTGTTTTTGAATCCAATAAGGGTCATGTTTTTACACTGCAAAACGCTTACGATGGACTTGATATAAAACGGACATCACTGCTTAAACTTCAATAAATAAAATAAAACGCACAAATATCAATCTTGTGCGTTTTTATTTATCTCTAAAAACTATTTATTATTTAAGTAATCACTTTTTCCAACGATCATAAGCGCGAGTCACGACCTCATTCGCCGTTTTCCATTCTTTACTACTTAGTAACGTTTTTCTATCAATGTGTTGTGTTTTCAATAGAGAATTGGCCTTATCTACGGATTGAATAGCTAAATTATCCAAAACTTCAACCGCTGATTTTCTGTTGTTACACATTAAGACCATATCGCAGCCAGCATCAAGAGCTTGCTGAGAACGCTCTGCAGGTCCCCCCATTATCGTTGCCCCTTCCATGCTAAGGTCATCAGAAAACACCAAACCCGTAAAGTTGAGTTGTTTACGTAAGATCTCTTTTAACCAGAATGATGAACCACTGGCTGGTGATGAATCGTATTCAGGGTAAATCACATGGGCTGGCATCATCGCATCTAAAATACCTGCATCAATTTGAGCTTTAAAGATGGCCATGTCTAGCTCAAAAATGTTGTCGCGATTATCATAAGGGGTTTCTAAATGAGAATCGGCAATCACACCACCATGGCCAGGAAAATGCTTGCCCGTTGTCGACGTTCCTGCCGATTTCATTCCTTGCATAAAGGCGGTGCTGTACTTAACAATGGTATTAATATCATCGCCAAATGCACGATTACCAATCGCTTTACAATCAAAGCCGTTGTCTAACACTGGTGCAAACGTTAAATCGATGTCATGAGCGACTAATTCCGCACACAATAGCCAACCCGCAGTTTTCGCTAACTCGATACCATTGTTCATCTCGGCATACGCTTGAGCGGGTGGGATTAAGGTAAATTCATCTCTGAAACGTTGAACACGCCCGCCCTCTTGGTCAACACCAATAATAATAGGGCGACCTGCCGCTTTACGAATTGAGGCGATGAGCGCTGATAATTGTGCAGGATCGTGATAATTACGAGCAAAAAGGATTAAACCTCCCACAGTAGGATGCTGAAGTAGCTCACGCTCTTCTGCATCAATTTCATACCCTTCAACATCTAGCCATAACGGACCCATTACATTCTCCAAATCATCTTAATTTTTATAGGCTTAAAGTATCACGCTCTTTGTCGTTTTAAAATCTTATATCTTGAACTTAGGTTCGAAATCTCAAACAAACCCTAGGTATATTTCACT
This sequence comes from Aliivibrio sp. 1S128, assembly GCF_001691065.1. Classification (NCBI taxonomy): domain Bacteria; kingdom Pseudomonadati; phylum Pseudomonadota; class Gammaproteobacteria; order Vibrionales; family Vibrionaceae; genus Aliivibrio; species Aliivibrio sp. 1S128. The sequence continues at coordinate 135,189 of NZ_MAJV01000001.1, forward strand.
TATTCTATGGCACAATGAGTTTCAGTTTTATTGACCATGATAAAATGCAGATAGCGACATTAAATATGGAGAGATTAAGATGGAAAAATACGTAGGCTTAATGTCAGGCACGAGTTTAGACGGTGTAGATGCCGTATTAGTTGAAACCAACGGTACAGAAATTACACTTCTCGGTCACGCAGATTACCCAATGGATGCTCAATTAAAATCCGATGTATTGTCTGTTTGTACTGGGCAAGCCACCAATTTAAAAATGATTGGGGAAATAGATCATCGCTTAGGGCATTTATTTGCAGATGCGACCTTACATTTACTCAACACTCTCTCTGTTGATCCTGCCAGTATTACTGCGATTGGTAGCCATGGACAAACGCTCTTTCACTCCCCTGATACTCAATACCCATTTACGACTCAATTAGGAGATGCCAATATTATCGCGGCGAAAACGGGAATTAATACGATTACCGATTTTCGTCGCAAAGACATGGCGCTTGGTGGTCAGGGCGCACCATTGGTTCCTGCATTTCATCACACTTTATTTGGCAAGCCAGAAAGTACACTTATTGTGCTAAACATTGGCGGTATTTCTAACATCTCGATTCTTCAAAAAAATTCGCCAGTCATTGGTTATGATACTGGCCCTGGTAATATGTTGATGGATGCCTGGATATATGAGCATAAGCAAAAGAATTATGATCACAATGGTGAATGGGCTCGCCACGGCATTATCATTAATCCATTATTAAGCAAACTAAAACAACACTCGTATTTTGCTCGACCTTATCCTAAAAGCACAGGGCGTGAGTTGTTTAACTTAGAATGGTTTACTCAATACATTGAAAATCAATCCTATAAAGCACAGGACGTACAAACAACTTTATTAGAATTTACCGTCACGACCATTGTTGACCAAATAACTAAGTTTCGCGTTGGTAGCGAAACCAAATTACTGGTATGTGGTGGTGGCGCGCATAATCAATATTTGATGGAACGATTGCAACACCACCTTCCTAAGTGGGCAGTATCCACCACCAACGACTACAATGTAGATAGTGATAACATGGAAGCGATGGCCTTTGCTTGGCTTGCTCACCAACGCGTTCACGACCTAGCAAGTAATGAACCGGATGTTACCGGTGCTTCACGTTATGCAAGTTTAGGTGTAATCTATCCGGCGTTTTAAATACAAATAAGAATAATTACTAAGTAGTCCCTTTATGCATATTTCAGCTCAACTACAGCCAATTTGGCACAGCAAAAAGTCATCCGATCCATGCCATACTTTAGAAGAGCAATTGGCATGGCTGCGCAATGCTGACGATAATATTAAACTTAAAACCTCTGATCCAAAGAAGATACAGAAAGATCATCTAGCTTTAAATCAATGGTTACCACAACACTTACATTCTGCCATTGAGTTGTTTGCTAAAAAGAATGAGGTTAATCAAAACGTTGCGGCTTCTATGTGGCTAAAATCGTTTAACAACCAATTTTTCACCAGTTTGGTGGCTCTGCGTCTAAAGTTCAATCGTGTTCCTATTATTCAGTTTAATGATATTTTCATTTCAACCCCAAATGGTGAGAAAATAAAATTATTACAAATTAATAAACACTGCCCTTTTGTTTGTCTTTCTGATGATCCTCTTTCTTCTGAGTCTCAAGCGACAACCGTAAGCAATCATGAAGAGCTGGATCTGGCCTTTACGCACCTTTTACAACAAGTCGGCGGTGGATTAAGCGTTCTCTTTGAACAAGAAAAATTGAAACATCGACCATTTTGGGGGGCCGTATCGTTAGCTGTCAGTGTTTTCTTTATGCGTTTAACCGAAAATGGCATATCCCATAAACAAGCGAATGATATTGCCCCAGAAGCCGATAAATGGGTCGACAACATCATGCCAGATATAGGCAAAGGATTGGCTCATGTTCGAGTGGCAGAAAATACAACTCAAGCCATTTTGTATGTGCAACGCGAAACCTGTTGCATGAAATACAAAATCGATGGCAAGAAGAATTGCGCGACATGCCAATTACTTGATGAAGACAAACGTCACAAGAAAAACATCAAACGGATCCCTTCTAAATAATACGCATCTTATCAATGGTAATGTGTCGGTCATTTTACTGACACATTACTTTTATAAATCTTAAATAAAACTTACATCAATCTTTCATATAGTTTTTTTATCTTAGATACCAAGCAAACAATTACACCAAAACGGATTGTTTTGGTTACTTTAAAGGTATGGAATCTAATGAAAAAATTACTACTATCAACCGCTATATTGTCGTCTCTTGCATCAACTTCACTTTTCGCTGCAACCGTTTATGATCAAGACAACACTCAATTGAAAGTTGGTGGCAGAGCCGAAGCACGAGCGAATATATCCGACAATAATGAAACAATAGACAACAGCTCATTTAAAGATAAAAGTCGTGCACGTATTAATTTAAAAGGTAAAACAAAAATCAATGAAAGCTTAGGTGCCTTTGGTACTTATGAAGTCGAAATTGGGAGTGGTAAGAATAATACGGTAAATACCCGTTACTTATTTGCAGGCTTAAGCACTACCGTTGGTAATTTCTCTTACGGCCAACAAGATTCAGCGCAAGTTATGCTGACTGATTACACCGATATTCTTGCTACGTTTGGTGGTGATGCTGCCGATTTAACGACAGGTAACCAAGATAAGCGTGAAAACAACTTCTTATACTCTGGTGAATTTGATGCGTTAACAGTGCAAGCAAACTACATTGCCAGCAATGAAAAAGACGATGATAGCTTTGGTATTTCTGGTATGTATGCTTTGCCTATGGGATTGGACTTTGGCCTAGGTTACACATCAGGACAGCAAGCCTCTGCAGGCTTAAATTCTGTCGATGCCGACCAAATAAATCTCGCGATTCGCTATACAGTAAATGCCTTCATGGTATCAGGCTTATTTACTACTGGTGAAATCGATAATAAAGACGCCAATGGTTACGAACTGGCTGCGGCTTATAAACTCGACCAATGGGTTTTCCAGGGCGTATATAACTTTCAAGACGTAGACAGTACCGATACAGAAAACAATGTGGCTATTGAAGCCATTTACAAACTCAATAAAAGTTTCCGTACTTATGCAGGCTACAAATTTGAACAAATCGACAATAAAGACGACCAACTGCAATTTGGCCTACGTTACGATTTCTAAGTAAAATCGTTAACAATAATAAACTTTAGTACTCTGGGTGGAGGCTAAATACAAATCCGAAACGGTTATTTTACGGTTTCGGATTTTCATTTTGGCACATCGAACCAATTTCTGTTATAACGTAGCCTCAAATCACTATTTAACGGTTAATCATGAAATTACTAGTTCGCAATTTACCTCGTACAATGACTGAATATGAATTAAGAGAAATGTTTAAAGCTCACGGTTCTCTTGGTTATTGCACATTAGTTTTAGACGAAGCGACTGGCGAATCTAAAGGTTTTGCCTTTATTGACATGCCAAACGATGAAGAAGCTCTAGCCGCTATCGAAGCTGAAAATGGTAAAAAGTTTGATAAAGACAAAATTCGCGTAAAAGCAGCAGAATAATTTCTTTATTTTGTATCTAGTGATTCAAATATCATGGCTCTCAAGCTGATATTTGAATCACTTATTTTGTTCACCTATTCCCCTACAAACTCTGCTAATTAGATAAGATGATGCCAATGTCTGATCCTTGCTTTACTTCTTTTTTACACCCTCTCGATAGCTACTCTTTACCTGATCGATTCACTTTCCCGTTTTACTATGAACCGCATCCATTATGCGAGCTAGCAGCTAATCAGTTACAGGGTCACTTGATATCCCAAACAGAATGGCAACACAACTTTGGATTAGAAGAAAGCAACGATAAAGCCATTGGTAAAATGTTTGGCGTATTGCTTGTACGCCACCCTTCTGGTGAAGTCGGATTTTTGTCTGCTTTTTCAGGAAAAGTGGCTGACAGTAATCACCTGCCTCATTTTGTTCCGCCTGTTTTTGATATGCTTGAAGATGATGGTTTCTTTAAAACAGAATTAGCTGAAATTACTGAAATTAATACCGTAATAAAACAGAAACAAGCAAATCCATTACTTACTGATTTAACCCTTGAACTACAAAAAGAAACGGTTCTTTCTAAGGAAAAACTTGAAGCTCAACGCCAACGGATGATCGATGGAAGAAAATCACGAAAAGAACAACGAGCAGAGGCAGAAAGAAAAGTTAAAGATGGCTCTCAAGAAGTATTAGAGCAATTAAAAATACAGCTTGGCAAAGAAAGTGTACAAGAAAAAAACACACTAAGAGATTTAAAAATCTTTTGGGATGAAAAGATACATCATATTCAGCATCAGCTAGATGTATTAACTAGTGAACTGTCTAATTTCAAGACAGCGCGTAAAAATCTATCTAACGGATTACAAAAGAAACTGTTTCAACAGTACAAATTCTTAAATACATATGGTGTAGTAAAAGATCTTAATGATATCTTCAAAGAAACACCGAATCATATCCCCCCTGCAGGTTCAGGTGAATGCGCCGCCCCAAAATTACTTCAATACGCTTTTGCTCATGGTTTTACACCTTTAGCCCTAGCTGAGTTCTGGTGGGGTATCGCTCCTAAATCAGAAATACGTCAGCATAAAAAATTCTATGCCTCTTGCCAAAGTAAATGTTTGCCTATTTTAGGCCATATGCTTGATGGGATAGATATGGATGAGAATCCATTACTAATAAACCCAGCAGAAGGAAAAGACATAGAGGTGATATATGAAGATGAGTTTATGCTGATCATCAATAAACCGGCTGATTTTTTATCGGTTCCAGGGAAGAATATCCATGATTCTGTTTACTCCAGAATAAAGCAACGTTACCCAAATGCTACGGGTGGTTTAATTGTTCATCGTTTGGATATGGCGACATCCGGTTTGATGGTGTTGGGGTTAACCAGTAAAGCGCATAAACGACTGCAAAAACAATTTATTAATCGCACGGTTGAAAAACGTTACACGGCACTTATTGATGGAGTATTAAAAGAAGATAAAGGGACAGTTACTCTACCGTTACGTGGTGACTTATATGATCGCCCTCGTCAATTAGTTTGTTTTGAACATGGAAAAACAGCAGACACTACTTATCAAGTAATTGAGCGTAAAGGCAATAAAACCAAAGTATATCTTTACCCTAAAACCGGTCGCACGCATCAATTACGAGTGCATTGCGCTCATCATTTAGGTTTAAATATGCCTATCGTGGGTGATGATTTGTATGGGAAGAAAGCAGAACGACTTCATCTTCATGCTGGTTATTTGGCTCTTTCCCATCCTATGACTAAAGAAGCAATGACATTTAATGTTGAGGCGGAGTTTTAATATGACACAACATCAATTTATCCGATTCTCGACGAACATTGATCAGTATTCATTACCTGCGAATTTTACGTTCCCATATTTCTATGCCCCTCACCCATTAGCGTTACTAGCAATGAGTGAGCTACAGCATTACCTAGGCACTCAACAAGAATGGCAATACGACTTTACTGCTATTGGACACATGTTTGGTGTGCTTGTCGTTAAAAACCAACAAGGAGATATCGGTTATTTATCTTCTTATGCCGGAAATGAGTTAACTAATCATAAAATAGACAGTGACACTCCTAGTCTGTTTGTCGATGCAATTGTTGACCATCACTATTATCAGCCTTACTTTGCTGAAAAAACACAACATATTAATACGCTTCGCCAGCATATATCTACATTAAAAAGCACCCCCGCATTTATTGCGCTTACTGAAAAATTGGCGTTAAAAAATGCAGAAGCTGAGCAAGAAATCACTGCATTTCAACAATCAATGGCAAAAAGTAAGAAGGAGCGTAAACAATTACGCACAGAAGCAGAATCAAACCCTGCATCACCAGTAAACACAACACAACTTGAAGCGTTAATTCACGATCTTGGTAATCAAAGCAGCCGAGAAAAAAGAGAATTAAAAACCTTAAAAGACCAATGGAAAGCGCTTCTTGCAGAATTAACGATTCAACATAATACGATGCTTACTTCGATTGCTCAGCAAGAAAATGAATGCGAACAACTATCTGAAAATCTAGACATGGAAAAGTTACGAGCTTGCCAATTTACAAACAAATTGGGCTCAACAAAAAGCTTATATGATTTATTCACTGCAGTTGATGAATCGTCTCCAATTTCACACTCAAGTGAAGAGAATGCACCAAAATTACTTCAAGCGGCCTTTAAAATGGGACTAATCCCTTTAGCGCTCGGAGAGTTTTGGTGGGGGGCGTCACCTTATGAACAAATTAGACAACACAAAAATGTCTATCCTGCCTGTCAAAGTAAGTGTTTTGAAATCTTAGAACACATGCTTGAAGGGATAGAACTGGATGATAATTCATTAAAACAAACGCCCTCTTATGAAAAAGATCTTGAGATCGTTTATGAAGATGAGGCTATTGTTATCGTAAACAAACCGGCTGAGTTTTTATCTGTTCCTGGTAAATTCATTACCGATTCGGTACAGACGCGTATTAAAGCTCGCTATCCAGAGGCAACCGGTCCATTAATAGTACACCGCTTAGATATGTCTACTTCAGGGCTATTAGTATTAACATTAACGGCAGAAACAAATAAACAAGTACAAAAGCAGTTTATTGAACGCACTGTCGAGAAACGTTACACCGCGCTGCTTGAAGGTAATATTGAGTTAAATGATGGCATCATTAATTTACCTCTCACTGGTGATTTAGAAGACAGACCACGACAAATGGTAGACCATAAGCAAGGCCGAAAAGCAGAAACCACTTTTCAAGTAATAGAGCGAAACAACAACCAAACAAAAGTCTACCTTTATCCAAAAACAGGTCGAACTCACCAGTTGCGCGTACATTGTGCTCATCAAGCGGGTTTAAATACCCCGATTGTTGGCGATGATTTATACGGATTTAAAGGTACAAGATTACATTTACATGCCGGTTATTTGAAATTTCGTCACCCTGTCACAAATATTGAGGTTAGTTTCGATATTGAGTCTGAATTTTAACCTTATGTAATTACTAATAAACGAACATCTTTGGTGTTCGTTTATTTATTGACTATCGAGAACTTAAAGATTGCTTTTTTCTATAAAACCGTTATTTTCTCTGCTTATTAATTGGTTGTATGACCATAATCTCAATACCTAATTAAGTACTGGTATTTTTTGTAGAAAGAACCAATGAAACATAAAAATCGGCTATTGATAGCATTACTCCATTGCCTTCAAATAAAATGGGATAAATTGTTCCTGCACTCTAAGGTATTCGTAGAAAGCCCCTAACGAAACATATTTAAAAATATTTATGCACTTAGCTATGAGTGTGATTACCTGTCTGTTTTATAAAGATTAATGCATTATGTTTAAATATACTCCCCGAATTGACTATGCTTTACTGATTGCGATTTTACTATTAATGTTACTTGGTACTCTCACGGTTTGGAGCGCAAGTGGGTTTAGCGAACCTATGTTAGAACGACACCTGATCCGAGCTTTGATAGCCGTTGGATGTATTGTTGTTATGTCATCTATTTCACCGCGAACCTATGAAAGAGTAACCCCCTACTTATATGGTTTAGCCGTTATCCTATTATTGGGAGTAATTATTGCTGGCGACAGTACTAATGGCTCTCAACGTTGGTTAATCATTGGTCCCATTCGATTTCAGCCATCAGAGTTAGTTAAAGTTGCAATTCCATTAATGGTCGCTTGGATTTTAGTTGCTGATGCTGGTCGGCCAGACATTAAAAAAATCGCAGTGTGCTTACTTGTCACAGCAGTTCCTGCAGGATTGATTTTCATTCAACCGGATCTTGATGGAGCCATTTTTACGATCATCTACGCCTTATTTGTGCTTTATTTTGCTGGTATGAGTTGGAAAATTATAGGCTCTTTTCTTGGGGCAATTGCGGTAATAATACCAATTCTATGGGTTTTTATTATGGAAGCCTATCAGAAAAAGCGTGTTACTCAGTTCCTTGATCCCGAATCAGATCCGCTTGGCGCTGGTTATCAAATAATCCAATCCTTAATTGCGATTGGGTCCGGCGGTATTCGAGGAAAAGGCTGGGCAAATGCAACCCAAGGTCAACTGGGGTTCATACCAGAAAGTCATACGGACTTTATTTTTTCTACTTACGCTGAAGAGTGGGGCTTTTTTGGTTGCGTGCTTTTATTAAGCCTTTACCTTTTTATTACTGCTCGTGTTATTTGGTTGGCTTATCAGTGTGATTCGTCATTTAATCGCTTAGTTAGTGGCACCTTTGCGCTCAGTTTCTTTTTATATGCCTTTATTAATATGGGAATGGTTAGTGGGATATTACCTGTTATGGGAAGTCCTTTGCCCTTCTTTAGTTATGGCGGCACAGCAATGATCACACAGGGTATTTGTTTTGGGATTATTATGTCTTTGTGTCTAAATAAGTCATATAAACCGTAATGCACTAAAAAGCTATTATAATATTTATTATTAACGTAAATATTTATAGTGACTTTATCAATAAGTTATCATAATCTCGATCTTCCTAGTCACACCCATTGGTTTGATATTACATTTCGAGCTACTTATGACAAATACGATATCTATCGGCGCATTAGAATCTTTTTTAATCGCTATTTCAGTGCTTTCCCTTGGTCACTTCATTAACTCAAAAGTTGGCGTATTTAAAAAATACAACATCCCCGAGCCCATTGTTGGTGGCCTAATTGTTGCTTTTTCTATTACTGTTTTACACTTCCAAGGTGTGAGTCTTGAGTTTTCATTACCTTTACAAAATACGTTTATGCTGATGTTTTTCAGTACGGTCGGTCTTGCAGCTAACTATACGCAGTTAATTAAAGGTGGTACTAAAGTTTTCTTATTCTTAGCGGTCGCTTCTTTTTATATTATTATCCAAAATGCGGTAGGTGTTGGACTTGCTAGTGCAATGGGATTAGACCCCCTACTTGGTTTAATTGCAGGTTCAATTACTTTATCGGGAGGTCATGGAACCGGTGCCGCTTGGTCTCAAACCTTTGCTGATAGTTATCATTTAAACACTTTAGAATTAGCGATGGCTTCTGCTACGTTTGGCCTGATTATGGGTGGATTAATTGGCAGTCCTATTGCTCAAAAATTGATTCAAAAACATAATTTAGAATCAGAATATGGAACGGGTGTTGATACTCATACTCGCTTCCCTGAATTAGTGACTTACAACGAACGAGAAGAAGATAAAGTTACAGCAAAAAAAGTTATTGAAATGCTGTTTATTTTATTGCTTTGCGTCGCTGGCTCTCAACATTTAAGTCACTTTGTAAGTAGCTTTGGTGTATCGTGGCTGAAAATACCTGATTTTGTTTACGCCTTATTTATTGGCGTTTTTATTACCAATCTTTTTGAAGTCACTAAAGTTCGTAAAATTGATACCGTTACAGTCGATATTCTAGGCACCGTTTCTTTATCTTTATTCTTAGCGATGGCTCTTATGAGCTTGAAACTTTGGAATATTTTTGACCTTGCTATTCCATTCTTAATTATTTTATCTATTCAAACTGTGGTTCTCGCGTTGTTTTCTTATTTTATAACTTTCAGAGTTATGGGTTCAAACTATGATGCGGCAGTAATAGTTGGTGGACATTGTGGTTTTGGATTGGGAGCAACCCCTACTGCAGTGATGAATATGGGGTCGTTGGTATCTAGATTTGGTCCGTCTCCACAAGCCTTTATGGTCGTACCTATTGTGGGTGCCTTCTTTATTGATATAACTAATTTAATTATACTTCAAGCTTATATTAGCTTTATTGGTTGATGCTTTTTTGAGTAAAAATATGTGGTGTTAGTTACTTAACTTTATAAATAACGATCACAATTTGAGATGTGGTCGTTATTATCAAGAAAAACAATATGAAGTTTTTATGACAATGAATATTTTTGGTGACTTTAACAATAAGTTACCTTACTCTCGGACTACTTAACTTCATTAAGCTAACTACTTATCTTTCGTCTGGAGAATGGCGATGTTTGATTCATTTTTTTCGATTCTAACTGCTTTATGGCAACAAGATTTCGCAATATTACAAAATCCAAGTAGTGTCACAATGATTTACTTTTGCCTGATATTATTCATTTGGTTAGAAAGTGCATTTATTCCAGCAGCTCCCCTTCCTTGTGATAGCGTTGTTATTCTTGCAGGTTCACTCGCAGCTGAAAGTGTTATCAGTTATCCCGTGATTGCTAGTGGTCTTATTATGGCGGCTGCGATTGGAAGTCAGTTAGCATTTATTCAAGGCCGTTGGTTGCATAAATTTCCCACTATTCAAAAGTGGATAAATGCGGTTCCTGCTCATCGGTTGCAAACTGTAGATTCTTTATTGGCTAAACATGGTTTAATTGCTTTATTTGCTGCTCGATTCATTCCTGTGGTTCGCCCCCTTTTACCATTAATGATGGGCTTAAGAATGCAAAAATCAGCACGATTCCACTACTTCGCTTGGATGAGTTCTATTATTTGGATTTTATTACTTACCGGTTTTGGTTATTCTCTTTCCTTTTTACCAGAAAAGTTATCTAAATATATTACAATGGCTTTAATGGCTGCTCCTGTTATTACATTAACGATTGCTATAGGCAGTTTTATTAGTGGTTATTGTTTGAAAAGATATCGTCGTAAGAGATTGTATTAGTAGAATAAAAATGTCATTAGATACTTATACGGACTCAGTGGGTTAGATAATTATCCTGAGTCCGGTATCTATTGTTATTACTTTGATTTTTAATAGATACTACAGTAAAGCTAGACCGCTACAAATTTGTAGCGATCCTTCGATCCCAAGAATAACCGACACACTTTGGTATAGATAAGAGAGTCAGTTGCCTATAAACTTCAAGCTCTCACACAATAGGCCAAGGTAACCACATGGGAAACCGATATAAGCAACTGCCACTAGGTGAAAGATACCAGATCGAAGTTCACTCAGTATTTCATCTCGTGAAATAGGAAAAATGCTTAAGCGAAGAAATAATTCAATTTCAATTGAATTATTACACTGCCCTATCGGCAGCTATTGTGCAGAACAAGCACATAGGCACGCTTTCCAAAAGCGACATTTGCAAAAAAAACACACTAAATGCAGTCAAAAAGACAAAGATATAATAAAGCTTCTTCTTGAAATAGGCTGGAGTCCTGAGCAAATAGCAGGAAGAATGAAAAAGGGAAATTCAGTATCTTGCAGTTCCATTTACAACCTAACAAAACGAGATAATTGGAAGGCTCTTCTACCTCGAAAAGGCAAAAGATATAAGCCACGTAAAGGCACGGAAGCAGGTGCAAAACTAATTCCTAATCGTATAGATATATCTCAACGCCAATCTATTGTTGATGAAAATGCAGAGCTCGGTCAGTGGGAAGGTGATACAGTATATGGTCAAAATGGGTATTTAGTGACTATGGTTGAACGAGTATCTAAGCTATTAGTTACGGGCAAAGTACGTAGTAAATCCAAAAAAGTCGTTACTCGCGGAATAATCGCATGATGAAGCCCTTTAAGGGGCTTTGCAAAACTATCACATTTGATAATGGCGGAGAGTTTTCGGGTCATGCTAAGATAGCTAAGCATCTGAACTGTGACATTTATTTTACTAAACCTTACCATTCCTGGCAACGAGGTTTGAATGAAAATACCAATGGTTTACTAAGACGTTTTTTCCCAAAGGGAATGGCCATTGGAGAACTTGCTGCAAAAGAGGTTAAACAGGCAGAGTTTTGGATTAATTCGAGACCTAGAAAGGCATTAAATTTTCTGAGTCCGAGTGAGTTTTTAAGCGGTAAGCGTGTGTCGGTTATTGTTACGATCTAGCATCCGATAGTTTCAACCATTCAGATTCTGAAGGCATTGTGGCAAATTCTTCGACGTTATCGCAGATAAATGCCTCATCCCAGTTTGCTCGCGAATTAACATAGACATGAGCCTTGATTGTTGTTTCTAAATCTTCGGACATCAATCCTGCTGGCACCCAATATTTATCTTTGCTTGAGCTAAGGTTCGGTACAGGGCTTCCACAACACTGGCAAAATTCCGATTTAAAGCCTGAACTTGAAACATAACGACCAATAGAATTTGTACCCGAAAGCCATTTGAAACTATCCGCTTTAACAATTAAAGCTGAATTCGATGACGACCCAGATACTTTGCGACAAAGCGAACAATGACACTGATAAATCGGAGGTAAGGCACCAGATAGCTCAAACGACACCTCGCCACACAAACAAATACCTTTCAAACTCAAACTCCCTTAATCAAAAAAGTACGCATAACATTTAATTATACCAACAACATTCGTAATGTCTTCCAAATATATTCCACCACCATAAAACCACCATAAAACCACCATATTTTACCTTAAAACCAATATAATAACTTATTTACCGACTAATAAAGTGACTAAAATATATGAAAACTTTTCGTATATCCCATTTTTTTAAGATCTCGCATGTAACTGATTAAATTAATATTTCCATTAAATTAATAACTACCTTACAAATATGCGAAACTAAGTTGTGAGAAAAGTATAGATGACTACACTCGCCTTATCATTCACCAAAATTAGTTATTATGGATATTCCATTAAACCTTAATCCAAGCTCACAACGCTTTACAGATCACTTACGTATTTTTATCCGTACGCGTGGCCTTGCTTATAATACAGAGAAACATTATATTTACTGGATAAGTAGCTTTATTCGTTATAAAAATTACACATCAAAAGATGAAATCGAAGCATTTGATATTCCAAGCTACCTTGATCACCTTGTCATAAAACAAAATGTATCACCTAATACGCAGAAAACAGCACTCAATGCATTGGTATTTTTATGCCGAGAGTTTCTAAACCAATCTGTTGATAATTTAGATTTTAAACGGTCAAAAAAAGCTACGACACTCCCCACTGTTTTCACTCATACAGAAGCACTTGCTGTCATTAATAAGTTAAAGCATCCAATAAAATTAATCGCACAACTAATGTATGGTAGCGGACTAAGAATAAATGAATCATTGAGGCTGAGAGTTAATGATATCGATATAGACAAAAAAATAATTACGATTAAAAATGGAAAAGGCAATAAAGACCGTACATCAATCCTACCAGAAAGCATTATTGGCTCTATAAAAACACAACTTGATTTTGTTAAGCACCAACATAAACTCGATGCAATCGATGGGAACGATGAAGTTTATATGCCTCATGCATTAGCTGAGAAATACCCAGCGCAAGCCAAAAGCTATGGATGGCAGTATGTATTCCCATCACCTAGATTAAGTAATGATCCTCGTTCAGAAAAATATCGACGACATCACCTTCTGGATAGAACCGTTCAATCCGCGGTAAAAAAAGCAATCAATACAGTGGGAATAGATAAAAAAGCAAGTTGTCATACCTTTCGGCACAGTTTTGCAACTCGAGTATTAGAACGGGGGACTGATTTAAGAACGATACAAGAGCTATTGGGTCATTCTGATATCAAAACGACCCAAATTTATACGCATGTAATAGGTTTACATTTTTCAGGAACAAAAAGCCCTTTGGATTTTGATTAACCGATATTACATTTCATATTGGCGATGTTTTAGTGAGTAAACAATAGCTTTTACCGCTTTCGCCAAGAAAAAAACGGCAACGATAACAAAAAACTTACTTGATAGATAACCAGGAGTTACGTATGAAATAATTGCAAAAAAAGCACCAATAAGTGCAGATAACATCCACTCTTTTTGCATGATTACATTACCAACCGAGCCATTTCAATACCAACCCCTTTAACCTCATCGACCTTTTCAATAAGAGAAGTCGTAATAAATAGAATATTGGCTTCAATTTGCTCTGATAACCATACAGATTTTGCATCCATTGTTGGTAAATTATCCCAATCACGATTAATGGCATTAGCTAAGCGTACCGTTGCTGCTAATGGAGAATAAATATTATCTATTTTTGGTTCATATTGTTCAGAAATAGCAAAGACTAACTCTTCAGAAAAAGACCAACTCTCTGCCAACTTAGCACCCAAAATAGCACTATCTGTACCAATCGTTGAGCGCTGGGCTGATACTTTAGAACTTCCTTCTTCAATTTTTGCAAGGATCACTGGAACTTGTTCTGACATTACAGTGTGGATCATTAAATCACCAATATTGTGTAACATACCAGCAGTAAAGGCACTATTAGGATTTACAGTACAGCTTTGAGCAATCGCTTTACTTAGAATGGCCACTTCGAATGTTTCTTGCCAAAAAGCTTTTAAATCAATTACTTCTACATATGGGAAAGCACTGATTAAAGATGAAGCAATGATCAATGTTTTTAGTGGCTCAAGGCCTAAACGGACGACAGCTTGGTCGACTGACGACACACTTTTTCCACGGGAGAAATGTGCAGAATTAGCTAAACGAATAACACGCGCACTGACTACTTGTTCCATTGAAATAGTGCGTGATAATTCTTGTAAATCAACATCAGGGTCATTCACGAGTTCCATCATTTCACGGATCACTTTAGGTATCTTTGGTAGTTCATGTGCATGACTTAAAATTTCATTTTGTTCCATATTATTCTCCACAACGAATTGCTACTTTTTCTTTTTCATTACGGCAACAGTAAAGCGACTGGTGCAGACTAAGCGTGCTCGCTGATCTCTAATATCAATTACCCAAACTTGAGTGGTTGCACCTAAATGCACGGGTTTTGCTGTGGCGTAAACAATGCCTTCTCGTACTGCACGAATATGGTTGGCATTTATATCCAACCCTACACAGTATTTTGTTTCATCGACGCACCAATTAGCCGCGATAGAGGCAACGGATTCAGCTAACGCGACTGACGCTCCCCCATGTAACATTCTAAGAGGTTGATGCACGGTTGAAGTGACGGGCATAGAAGCAGTGATAGAGTCATCGGTATACTGACAGTATTCAATATTTAATGCTTCCATTAAAGTATCTCTTGAAGTCGCATTCAATACTGCCAAATCCATTGGACGTTTCCAAATACTCATCATCTCTCCTTAAATGTTCTCTGCTACTACGTATTTCATCAGTTTACACCCAACAAAGCAGATCAAAAACACATTTTCACTTGTTGTACGCTTTTAGTAGCTGATAAACTTCACAAAAATTTTCCACTCTAAAAACAGGATTGATATGTTAAATAAAAGCATGATCACCAATTTAATCTCACTACTCTTGTTAGCAGTCGGTTATTACATGCAACAAAATACGCTGTACTATATTGGCTTATTTGCTTTTTCTGGTGCATTAACTAACTGGCTTGCTATTCATATGCTGTTTGAAAAGGTACCTGGCTTGTATGGCTCTGGTGTTATTCCTGCGCGATTTGAAGAATTCAAAGCAAGTATTAAACACTTGATGATGGAGCAATTTTTCACAAAATCAAATGTAGATAAGTTTCTATCTAAAGAGATGGCATCGGCCACTAATATTAACCTAGAGCCGGTGATTAATAAAATCGACCTATCTCCAGCTTTTGATTCCTTGGTTGAGGTTATTATGAACTCTCAATTTGGTGGCATGTTAGCAATGATGGGCGGCAGTGAAGCCATTCAACCTATGCGTGAACCTTTTATTGAAAAGATGAAAATATCGATCACGGAGATCAGTCAACAAGATCAATTTAAGAACGCACTAAAAGAGGAGTTAGAAAGCCC
The DNA here is from genome assembly GCF_001691065.1 of Aliivibrio sp. 1S128. Lineage (NCBI taxonomy): Bacteria > Pseudomonadati > Pseudomonadota > Gammaproteobacteria > Vibrionales > Vibrionaceae > Aliivibrio > Aliivibrio sp. 1S128. The sequence continues at coordinate 150,951 of NZ_MAJV01000001.1, forward strand.
TGAGATGATGGATGATATACAAGTCACTATCGAAGAGATCATTGATCAACGTTTGAATGAGCTCACACCTAAAATGGTAAAAGAGATGGTTCAAGATATGATTAAGAAGCACCTTGGTTGGCTTGTCGTTTGGGGTGGTATTTTTGGTGGTGTTATTGGCTTGTTATCGACATTAATCCAATAGTTTTCCGTCTTAAAATAAAATACTCAAAAAAATGCCAGCATCGCGAGATACTGGCATTTTTATTAAATTAAGACCCGAGAATTCAATTAGTGAATTGGTGCTTCATCATCTGCGTTAAACTTACCAAAATGCGCTTCAAGGATTTCAGGAGTCAGTTCCCCTGCTTCTTCAAGACGTTTAAGCTCTGCTACAATCGCTTTTTGCTCTTCGATAGAAGGCAATGCTACTTCTGGTTGGTCTGATCCTTGTTGAACCATGTCTTGCAATTCTTTTTCGATATCACTCATGATTATTTTCTCAATTCATTAAAACAATGTGTAGGATTCTACAAGAGAACCCTACATAAGGTAAACCTTAAAGAAATGCTTATACTTTAAAAGCACCAACTAATTGATCTAATCGTTGTGAAAGTGCGTTAAGTTGTTGACTTGAATCAGCTAACTCTTGTGCGGTTGCGGTAGTTAACTCATTAATGCCGTTAATTTCTTCGATATTCTGGTTAATGGTATGAACTACCGTTGATTGCTCTTCTGTGGCTGTTGCTACTTGGGTATTCATGTCTGAGATATCAGAGATACTTAATGCAATGCCCGCTAACACTTCAGTCGCTGTATCTGCAGATTGAACACCACGAGCCGTTACAGTGTGACTTTCTTCCATTGCCGATACGGCATGTTGAGCTTCTGTTTGCAATTGGTCGATCATCTTCTGAATTTCATCCGTTGATTCAGACGTGCGGCTTGCTAATTGGCGAACTTCATCAGCCACCACTGCAAAACCACGACCATGCTCACCAGCCCTCGCCGCTTCAATTGCTGCATTCAATGCCAACAAATTAGTTTGATCAGAAATACCACGGATAACGTCAAGAATAGAACCAATATCTTGGGTTGTTCCTGCTAATTGTTCCACCACATGGCTTACTTGAACTAAATCACTTTCAAGTTGTGTAATTGCATCACGGGATTCAATGACGGTTTGTCGCCCTTCTTGCGTACTTACTTCTGCTTTACTTGCTGATTGAGCGGCGTTTGCAGCATTGGACGCAATTTCATTGATCGTGCTGCCCATTTGATTAATCGCGGTAACCACTTGTAAGGTTTGATCGCGCTGCATTTCACTGTTGTCGCGGGTTGAAGTTGCTTTGAGTGCGACATTTTCTGCTGTGGTATGCAATACATGACCCGTTTCGACGACTTCTGATACGGTTGCATGAATTTTCTCAACAAAACCATTGAAGCCTTTTGAAAGTTCAGCTATCTCATCATTGCCTTTAACTTCGATTCGGTGAGTTAAATCCCCTTCACCTTCACCAAGTTCATGAAAACGGTGCGCTAATTCTTTAATTTTATTAGTGATAGACCCTGCGCCCCAGATTGCTAATGTAATAAAGATCGCGATAATCACTACTATAGATAGGATAATTTCTTCTGTTGAACTGTGAAGGCTTTCAAATACTTCATCTACAGGCACTTCAGCTACAATAAACCATTCCATTAATGGGATGTAGTGAGAAGCAATGAAGATCTCTTTACCGTCTTTCTCTATGCGACTTAGATTAAATTCTTGCTTAGTTAACAGTATTGATGCTTCAGCTCCTACCACATCATGAATTGATTGCTTACCCATGATGCTTTTATTTTTGTGAATTTTAATGTCGCCATTACCATCCATTAAATACACAAAACCGGTCTTCTCAATTCTAAAACTATTAAGCAGAGATACCATATCATCTAAAGATTTAGATAATCCTGCCAAAGAAACCCCGTTTAACTGCTGAAAATTCACAAATAATTTTACTTCACCATTTTGCTCAGTAAATACATTCAACATGCGCTCAGGTCCACCTTGAGTGAAACCAAAGAACCACGCATCTTGTTGTTGAGTCAATTGACGTAAGAAACCATTTTGATTCCAATAATAAGCATTATAACGATTGCCCACTGACGCATCGTTCAAATTATGTTGTCGCTTTAATTGATTTAATTGTTCAATTAAAATCGTTTGGTCTTCCGGTGAAACATTAGGATTTGAAATTGCATCAATAATAAATGGATTATTCGCCATTTGTTCTGCTGCAGAAGAAATCACGGAGACTTCTTTATCAACTTCACCACCAATTTGCTTAAGAATGGTTGGTAATTCAAGCGTCGTTAAACGCTCGTCAAGAGTTTCGAATGCTTTGGTTTGCGCGACAATACCCACAAGTGACGTCGATGCGATAATCGCGATAACGATACCGGCTACGAGTTTCTGTTTTATTGTTAGGTTAATCATAATTTTTCCACAGCTAAAATAGATTCTTTATATAACGGCGGCACATACTATTACTTTAGTTTATAACTAAACTTTAATTCATTAGCTAAATAGTTGAAAATTCATAATTAAACCCAATCTTATAAGGAACTAATGTGATTTTAATCAGTCACAAAGACATAATTACTAAACAATCCAGACATTGGGTGAACTATGCCAGCGTTAAAAATTCAACAATTACAAACTTATCTTGAATCTCAAGTCATTGGCCAACCTGCGTTAGTGAAGCAACTATTGATTGCTTTGCTTGCCGATGGGCATATTTTAGTTGAAGGTCCTCCAGGTCTTGCAAAGACGCGTGCCGTGAAGATTTTGGCTGATTCTATTGAGGGAGACTTCCACCGCATTCAATTTACTCCAGATCTCTTGCCTTCTGATTTAACGGGGACGGATATTTATCGCCAGGAGACGGGAGAGTTTACTTTCCAACCGGGTCCTATCTTTAATTCATTGGTTCTTGCGGATGAAATCAACCGTGCCCCTGCTAAAGTGCAAGCGGCAATGTTAGAAGCAATGGCAGAGAAACAAATCACGGCAGGTCGCAACACGTATCAATTACCAGAGCTATTTTTGGTGATGGCAACGCAGAACCCGATTGAACAAGAAGGGACATACCCTCTACCAGAAGCGCAACTTGACCGTTTCTTAATGCATTTGGATGTTGATTATCCAGGCGCAGAAGACGAATTGGCGATTCTACGTTTAAACCGTGGTGAAGCGCTAGGTGAGCAAGCAGAGAAACCACAGCCTTTAGCGCAAAGTGAGATCTTTAAAGCGCGTAAAGAAGTGCTGTCGATTTACATGGCGCCTGAGATCGAACAATACATTATTCGTATCACTATGGCGACGCGTAAGCCAGAACAGTATTGCCAAGACTTAGCGAAGCAGCTAGAGATGGGCGTGAGTCCTCGTGCGACGTTAGCGCTTGATCGCTGTGCCCGTGCGCATGCATGGTTAGCAGGACGTGATTTTGTGAGCCCTGAAGATGTACAAGCAATGGCTTACCCTGTGTTACGTCACCGTCTGTTGTTAAGCTTCCAAGCACAAGCTGAAGGGACGACTGCAAATAAAGTGGTTGAACGATTATTACAAATGGTTGCGGCGTCTTAACGTCGTAAAGTAATTATATGAAAAAGACTACTCTATCGCTGCCACCACACAGTAATGGCGTTACTTTGTCACTTAATGAATTGGTTCACTATAAGAATCATTCATTACAGTGGCTGCCGCCGTCCCAATCTGTCTGGTCAAAAATGAATGGCAGCCACCAAAGCCGACAAAAAGGCCGCGGTATGGATTTCTCAGAAGTACGTCAATACCAACCGGGCGATGATATTCGCTCGATTGATTGGCGTGTGACTGCACGTACCGGGAAACCTCACACCAAACTCTACAGTGAAGAGCGTGAGCAACCGACCATGCTGTTTATTGATGTCAGTGACACCATGCGTTTTGGCTCTCAACTACTGTTTAAATCTGTACAAGCCGCGCATTTTGCCAGTTTATTAAGTTGGATAACGTTAGCAGCGAAAGATCGCGTCGGTGGGATCATCTTTAATGGATTATCGACCTTTGATTGCAAGCCCTCTTCTCGTCAGAAAAGTGTGCTGCAATTTATGCAATCCATCATTGAACAGCATAATACCAACAGTGATTCTGAACCTCAGGATATCGCACAACAAGCTAGCTCGTTTGCCAAGGGGTTAAGCCAGTTACAGCGTTTGTGTCCTAAAGGCAGTGAGATTGTGATTATCAGCGATTTTTATGCCCTGACCGATGAATGTAAGGCAATATTCAGCCAACTAAGTAAACACAATCGTATTCAGTTTGTGATGATAAGTGATCCGCTTGAGCAAGGTTCAACGCGTTTTAATGGTACAGAATATGTCTCTGATAACAAACGTTCAGCGTGGTTGGATTTCTCTTCATCGTCCACTAAGAAAGCCTTAGAGCAACAGTCTAATCTTCATAAAGCCTATGTGCAGAATATGGCGATGCAACTGGGGATTAAATTACACAGCTTGTCGTCAGGTTTGCCGTTACTAAGTCAGTTGGCCTCTGCGCAAGCTCCATCACACAAAGATAAAGGAGCCAAGTAATGTCTTTATCTTCAACACAGCAAGCGCCAGCAAACAATGCATTACCATTAGCAGATATTCATTTACCTGCTGCGCCATCGTGGGGATTATCTCTGCAAGGCTATGGCCTATTAATTGGGTTACTGTTGTTTTTCGTTGTCATTGTGTGGGTTATTCTCCGTAAGCGAAAACAAGGTGGGCTTAAGCGTTTGGCACTAAAGCAATTAGCGAACTTAGCACCACAGCAAACCAGTGAAATTGCTCGATTATTAAAACAAGCGGCATTGAGTCATTTCCCTCGTGAACGTATTGCCTCACTGCATGGGTTAGCATGGTGGCATTTTGTTGAGCAGCAACTACCGGTTAAAAAACAGGCCAATGTCCATTTCTCATCTCGAGCAGAAATGTTAGAGCAAGCGTTATACGGACAACAGCCTTTATCAGAGACAAATCAACAACGTTTCTATGATGATGTGCGTTATTGGTTATCTCATGCTTTGCCTGCAAAAAAAGTAACAATGGCAACAACACAAGGACATCAACATGCTTGAATTCGTTTGGTGGGGGGCATGGTTTTTACTGCCTATTCCTTTCCTGTTTTACTTTTTTGTTCCTGAAAAAGACGTAGGCACGGCGATTCACCTTCCTCGACTGCCAGAGCAAGGAGAATATAAGCAACCGAATAAACGCATTAATATCGGTTTATTGTCTGTCGCTTGGCTGTTATTGATTGCCGCCTTAGCGCGTCCGGTATGGTATGGCGATCCGGTTGATATTCAGCCTGAACACCGTGACATGATGCTAGTGGTCGATTTGTCTGGCTCAATGGCTGAAGAAGACATGCAAACCGAGAATGGGGATTTTGTGGATCGCTTAACGGCGGTTAAAAAAGTCGTGTCTGATTTTATTGATGAACGTAAAGGCGACCGTCTTGGGTTAGTACTGTTTGGCGATCACGCTTATCTGCAAACCCCACTCACCTTTGATAGAAAAACGGTAGAAGAACAACTAGACCGTACTGTTCTTGGCTTAGTTGGACAAATGACTGCAATGGGTGAAGGCTTAGGACTCGCGACCAAAACCTTTATCGAAAGTAATGCTCCGCAACGAACCATTATTTTATTAAGTGATGGCGGCAATACAGCCGGAGTACTAGAGCCATTAGAAGCGGCTCAACTTGCCAAAGACAACAACGCCAAGATTTATACTGTCGGTATTGGTGCGGGTGAAATGCAGGTTCGAGGTTTCTTTGGTAAACAAACCGTTAATACCGCGCGTGATTTGGATGAGAAAACACTGACTGAAATTGCAACCATGACGGGTGGACAATATTTCCGTGCACGTAATGCCGATGAGTTAGCGCAGATCTACCAAACCATCGACCAACTAGAGCCCATTACTCAAGCAACACAAACCTGGCGGCCACATGAAGAGTGGTTCCGCTATCCGTTAATGGGGTATCTCTTTTTCTTCTTTATTATTGTGGGAGTAAGAAAGCGTCATGGCTAATTTTACTTTTCTCTATCCTCTGTGGTTTTTAGCCCTTATCCCTCTTGGGCTATTGGTGTTAATCCAACGTAAAAACAAAAACACCACAGGGTTGATTGCACCGCACATTGCCAAACAATTGGGAATGACTCAAAAAACACAAGGCAATGGCTTTACCCTTGGCTTAGTTCTCGCGTGGTTATGTGTTACTACTGCCCTCGCCGGTCCAAGCTTTGGTTATAAAGACTCACCGAGTTTTCAGCTCTCAGGTGCTCGAGTACTGGTGATGGATATGTCTCGCTCAGTGTATGCGACCGACGTAAAACCAAATCGTTTAACTCAAGAGAAATACAAAGCCAAAGATTTATTGCCTTACTGGAAAGAAGGCATGACCGGTTTAGTTGCTTATGGCGCGGACAGTTACTTAGTTAGTCCGTTAACTGAAGATAGCCAAACACTCAATAACTTAATCACTAATTTATCGCCAGAGATCATGCCTTATAAAGGTAAAGGCAGTAACTTGTTAGCCGCGGTTGATCAAAGTATTGAGATGATGACCAAATCAGGCCATCAACAAGGTGACATCATTGTTTTGACTGATGGAATATCAAACCAACAGCTCGATAAAGTGATGAGTCGCGTTAAAGGCACCAAATGGCGGATCAGTTTATTAGGCATAGGAACTAAAAATGGCGCGCCAATTGAATTGCCTTCAGGTCAGTTGCTCACCGACCGTTCTGGTAACACCGTTGTGGCGACTTTAGATCCCGACCCACTAGTAACACTGGCACAAGCAACCAATGGTGTAGCACAACTTATTCAATCGGATAACAGTGATATTGAAACCATTGCACGCTTAACTAAAACGCCTTTAGAGCAAGTAACACAAAACAGCGATACCCAGGTGAACAGTCGAGCCAATCATGGTTATTGGCTACTTTTCCCATTGGTACTGTTCTCACTGCTTTGCTTTAGAAAAGGAATGTTCTTGGCGTTATTGTTGGTGTTATTGCCTGTCGATAAATCCATGGCGAGTACTGAACTATCAAATAGCTTACTTTCTGATGATTACACTGCGCATCAACAGTTTGAGCAAAAGGACTATCAAGCGGCAAGCGAGCAGTTCAAATCCAAGCAATGGAAAGGAGCCGCTCAATATAAAGCGGGAGACTATAAAGGCGCGATAGAGAGTTTAACCGGTCTTGAAGATACTCAATCTCAATACAATCTTGCGAATTCCTTGGCGCAAAATGGTCAATTGGAAGAAGCGAAAGAGAAGTACGAATCTTTGTTGAAAACCAATCCTGATATGAAAGATGCGAAGAAGAATCTTGGTATTGTTTCTAAAGCACTCGAAGATAAAAAGACCGAAGAAACTTATAAGAAAGATAAAAATGGGGATACGTCGCTAAAAGATGATCCTAATGGCGATAAAAAGCGACAACAAGACAGCAAAGACGGCTCTGAGCAATCTTCAGATTCAAAAGACTCACAATCTCAAGATCCACAGCAGGATCAGCAGAAAAATGAATCTCAATCTGATGATAAATCACAGTCTGATAAACAAGATAAGTCAGAGGCTTCTTCTCAAGAGCAGCAACAAAAAGATCAAGCTAAAAAAGAACAAGAGAAGAAAGACAAAGAGCAAGCCGCACAAGCTCGTGATAAAGAGGATAAGCAACCTAAATCAGACGAAGAAAAAGAGCGACAAGCTCAAATGCAATCACAACAAGCAAAAGCCGACAGTGACGCCATTAAAACCGATCCTCGTCTACAAAAATTAGAACAATCAGGCGCAAAAGAAGATGAACTGCTGCGCGCCCTATTGTATCTGCAAGCAAAACAACAAGAAGCCCCACAAGCTTCTGAGAATGAATGGTAATTAAAATGAGTATAAGACAAACCAGTCCCTACTCTACTGTAAAGAGTTCGACAATGAAGGCTTCTATGAAAAAGACAGCGCTAATAAAGAAAGTATTCTTATTTGCCACCTTGTGCGTTAGTGGTATCTCTGCAAGTTACGCTCAGGCCATTGCTACAGTAAGTAAAAACCAAATCACTGAAAACGAAGTGATTCAATTAATGGTCACTGTCGATAAAAGTGCCGATCAAAGTAAATTTGACCCTAGCCAACTGGCGCCTGATTTTCGCAGTGGCCAAATTGGTTTTAAAGAATCCTATTTGAATAATAATGGTAATACAAGTAAGCACAGTCAATGGACTGTTTCTATCATTCCGACAAAAATGGGCACGTTAACCATTCCTAGTATGAATGTCGCTGGTGAGCAAACTAACCCAATAACGATTCGTGTGACTAAAGATGCTACCGCCCCAAAAAGCAGTGATGTTATTAAAGTAAGCGGCTCGCTAACAAAAAATGAATTGTATGAAGGTGAAACAGCACAATTTAAAGCCAAGATTGCTATCTTTGCGGATACTCGTCGTTTAAAAGATCCAAACATCATCACACCGCAAGGGAATGGCATTGAGTTCTCTCCTATTGGTGAAAGCAAACAATACCAAACAGTGATTGATGGATTGCAAGCCACTGTGGTTGAACAAGCCTTCAGCGTCAGTGCAAGCCAAGCAGGTAAATTAAGCTTTGATGGTTTAGCCTTTACTGGTGGATTAGTGCAAACCGATCGTTATGGTCGTAGCACCAAATTAATCCCACTAAACATCAGCCCTAAACAATACCAATTAACGGTATTAGCAAAACCTGCTGATTTTACAGGTACTTGGTTACCGACTACGGATTTAAAACTAGGACAGCAATGGCTAGTTGATGGGAAGCCATTATCTGATACCACAGTAGAAGCCGGAACAGCCATTACTCGTCAAATCACGCTAATGATGGCAGATGTCCCACCAGAGAAATTACCAAAACTGGATATTGACTATCCTAAATCGGTTCGCATGTACGATGAGAAACCTACAATCGGTAAAGACAGCCAAGGCAATAGCGTGATGACGATTAAGCAAGTGATCATCCCTCATACCAGTGGTTCAGTAACATTACCTGCGGTTTCAATTCAGTGGTGGAACAGTAAAACTCGTCAATCGGAGACAGCAACTCTCGATTCACTGACGTTAACAGTGACGCCGAGCACTCAAATTGATGAACAAAAGATCGCAACACAAACAAATGCGCAACCAGAAACCACAGTAAAACGTGAAGTTGATCATGGTTTTTGGCCATATACAACGTTTGCTTTTGCCCTTTTATGGATATTAACGGCAATAGGTTGGTATATTAGTCGAACAAAAGGTCACTCTACAGACCTCGATATTACGAATAATAAAGTGAATGTTACCAATGGTAGCAAAGCCCTTATTTCTGCGCTTGATAGTAACAACATGATTCTTGCACACCAAATAATTTCTGACCATTATGAACAGTGGAGTAAACAAGGAGTTTATGTTGTTGAAATTAAACACTTAGTTACTCAATTAGGCCAACAGCAGTACGCGGAAAACAAAGAGAAACAATCGAAAAAACAACTTATTAACGAGATTAAACAGAAGTTTACCTCTCTTAAAAAACCATCTCAATCTAATGTAGAACTTGAAAGATTATAACGGTTTTTAATTTCACTTAGCGTCAGTAATCTAGGCTAACGGACTCGTATCGTTGGCCTTTTTTATACCTTAAATTCTGAAATCTATCCCCATTTAACACATTCTTTAAATCGTCTTTTTTCTGTTGTCCTTTATTCATTAAACAAATTAAGAGGCATATCACATTAGAATACAGTTCACGCAAACGATCTCCCTCAAATATTCATATAAAAAAGCATTAATAATCACACTTTTTTTTATTTTCCATTGACATCTCTCTCGTAAAACTCAATTATCAATACATCAAATGTTCACTACCATCGCATTTGCTCAGTATCATCTGCAACGGTGGCAGCGAGACGGACTTTCAAAGAAGATGCTAAATAGCATGTGATCAGTAAGGGTAAGTAGTATGACAACTAAATTAGAACAACTTCGTAAACTAACAACAGTAGTAGCAGACACTGGTGATATTGAAGCAATCGCAAAATACACACCTGAAGATGCGACCACTAACCCTTCTCTAATTTTAAAAGCAGCTCAAATCGCAGAATACGCACCACTAATTGACGCTTCTATCGCTTACGCAAAAGAACAAAGCAACGACAAAGCACAACAAGTACAAGATACGTGTGACATGCTTGCGGTTAGCATCGGTAAAGAAATCCTAAAAGTAGTTCCAGGTCGTATCTCTACTGAAGTAGACGCTTGTCTTTCTTACGACACTGAAGGCAGCATTGCAAAAGCTCGCCAACTGATCAAAATGTACAACGATGCTGGCATCACTAACGATCGCATTCTTATTAAACTGGCGTCAACGTGGGAAGGTATTCGTGCGGCTGAAGTTTTAGAGAAAGAAGGCATCAACTGTAACCTAACGCTTCTATTCTCTTTCGCTCAAGCGCGTGCCTGTGCTGAAGCTGGCGTGTTCTTAATCTCTCCTTTTGTTGGTCGCATCATGGACTGGTACAAAGCAAAAGAAGGTCGTGATTTTGAACCAAGCGAAGATCCAGGCGTTATCTCTGTTGCTGGTATCTACGACTACTACAAAGAACACGGCTACAACACAGTAGTAATGGGCGCAAGCTTCCGTAACATCGGTGAAATTCTTGAGCTTGCTGGTTGTGACCGTCTAACTATCAGCCCTAACCTACTTCAAGAGCTTGAAGAAGCAACGGGTGAAGTGGTTGAGAAACTGATTGATACTAACGGCAATAAAGAACGTCCAGCTGCAATGACTCACGCTGAGTTCTTATGGGATCACAACCAAGACCCAATGGCTGTTGAGAAACTGGCTGAAGGCATCCGTAACTTTGCGGTTGACCAAGGTAAGCTAGAAGACATGATCGCAGCTAAGCTATAGAACTAGAAACTAGAACGCTTCGCTACTATAAGAGCAAAAGCAATTACGTTATAAGTAACACTCTCGACGTATGTATTCCATGCTCTTATAGTTTCTAGAAGCGAAGCGCCTATCGTTTCTAGCTCGTCACCATATTCAAATCGGGTTGAACCTCTCAGCCCTTCATTTTCAAATATTCGAGTTAACTATTATGAACCGTAAACATTTAGCTAATGCTATTCGTGCTCTAAGCATGGACGGCGTACAACAAGCAAACTCTGGTCACCCTGGCGCACCAATGGGCATGGCTGACATCGCTGAAGTTCTTTGGCGTTCACACCTAAACCATAACCCTGCTAACCCTGAATGGGCTGATCGCGACCGTTTTATCCTATCTAACGGCCACGGCTCTATGCTAATTTATTCTCTGCTTCACCTAGCAGGTTATGAATTACCAATTGAAGAGCTTAGAAACTTCCGTCAACTGCACTCTAAAACGCCAGGTCACCCTGAGTACGGTTATGCACCAGGCATCGAAACAACCACAGGTCCATTAGGCCAAGGCATCACGAATGCAGTTGGTATGGCGATGGCTGAAAAAGCATTAGCGGCACAATTCAATAAAGAAGGCCACGACATCGTTGACCACTACACTTATGCATTCATGGGTGATGGCTGTCTGATGGAAGGTATCTCTCACGAGTCATGCTCTCTAGCAGGTACATTAGGTCTTGGTAAGCTGGTTGCTTTCTGGGATGACAACGGTATCTCTATTGATGGTGAAGTGGAAGGTTGGTTCTCTGACGATACGCCTAAACGTTTTGAAGCATACGGCTGGCACGTAATTCCTGCTGTCGATGGTCACGATGCTGACGCAATCAATGCCGCAATCATCGCTGCAAAAGCAGATCCTCGCCCTACTCTGATTTGTACTAAAACTATCATCGGTTTTGGTTCTCCAAACAAGCAAGGCACGCACGATTGTCACGGTGCTCCACTAGGCGCTGAAGAAATTAAAGCAGCGAAAGCACAATTAGGTTGGGAGCACGGCGCATTTGAAATTCCGCAAGAAGTTTACGCAGAATGGGACGCGAAAGAAGCAGGCGCAACTAAGGAAGCGTCGTGGAACGAGAAATTTGCAGCTTATGAAGCAGCATACCCAGAGCTTGCAGCCGAGTTTACTCGCCGCGTAAACGGTGATTTACCTGCTGAATGGGAAGAAAAAGCTTCTGCAATCATAGCTGATCTTCAAGCAAACCCTGCAAACATCGCATCACGTAAAGCCTCTCAAAATGCACTAGAAGCGTTTGGTGCTATGTTACCTGAATTTATGGGCGGCTCTGCTGACCTTGCACCTTCTAACCTAACTATGTGGTCTGGTTCTAAGTCGCTTGAAGCAACAGATTTCTCTGGTAACTACATTCACTACGGTGTTCGTGAATTCGGTATGACAGCTATCATGAACGGCATCGCTCTGCACGGTGGTTTCGTACCCTACGGCGCAACGTTCCTAATGTTCATGGAATACGCACGTAATGCTATGCGTATGGCTGCTCTGATGAAAATTCAGAATATCCAAGTATACACACATGACTCTATTGGTCTTGGCGAAGATGGTCCTACTCACCAACCAGTTGAGCAAGTCGCTTCTCTACGTCTAACACCAAACATGAGCACATGGCGTCCATGTGACCAAGTTGAATCTGCAGTTGCTTGGAAACTAGCAATTGAGCGTCGCGATGGCCCATCAGCACTTATCTTCTCTCGTCAAAATCTTGCACAACAAGATCGTGATGTAGAGCAAGTAGCTAACATCGCTAAAGGCGGCTACATTCTTAAAGATTGTGAAGGCCAACCTGAACTAATCTTTATCGCTACAGGCTCTGAAGTTCAGCTTGCGGTTGAAGCTGCGGCTCAACTAACTGCTGAAGGCAAAGCGGTACGTGTTGTATCAATGCCAGCAACAGATGCATTTGATAAACAAGATGAAGCTTACCGTGAATCAGTACTTCCATCAGCAGTAACAAAACGTGTTGCTATTGAAGCGGGTATTGCTGATTTCTGGTTCAAGTACGTTGGTTTAAACGGCAAGATCATCGGTATGACAACGTTTGGCGAATCAGCACCAGCTGAAGAACTATTCAAAATGTTTGGTTTCACTACTGAAAATGCAGTGAAAACAGCAAAAGAGCTTTTAGCTTAATCACTAAATAAAAAGGCGTTACCTGAATTAACGGTTAACTCCTTCAATATAAAAGCCCCGCTATCCTACATGGATAATGGGGCTTTTTTATATGGATAGATAACTTAATTTGTTAATAATTTAGTTTTATATCTATCTTGTTGAGTCGAATCTTCTGGTAAAGTCTTAAAGCGTTTATGTAACCACATCCACTGAGAAGGTTCTTTTTCTATTAAACGTTCAATTTCCTGATTTAACACTGTTGCTGCTGTTACTGCGTCACGGCGTGGAATATCACCACTTAAATCATCACCAACTTCTAACGTGTAATGTCCACCTTGTCTTATGCTCGTTCCTGACATCACTGCACATTTTGTCATGTCAATTAAAAAGCTTGAACCTGTTGTTGTTGCCGCTTCATTAACCGCAAAAAAAGGAACGAACACTGAGTTTTTTCTACCATAGTCATGATCAGGTAAATACCAAAGACGATTGCCAGATTTAAGTACTTTAATCATGCTTTTTACATCACGGCGATCGATCATTTGATGCCCTTTACGCGTACGACCTCTGTGCTGGATAAACTCATAAACAGGGTTGCTGTTCGCGCGATAAACCCCGTACCCTGGAGCAAAAAGGCTAAAGATGCGTGCTGTCATCTCTAAGTTCAAAAAATGGCAACAAATAACTAAAACGCCACGGCCCTCTTTTTCTTGTTGCAAAATCTTATCTTTCCCAAGAATAGAGATATGGCGCTTAACTCGCCAATCAGGCCAAAACCACGCCATACCGGTTTCAATAATCGCTAACCCTGTATTTTGGAAATTTTTAATCACAAGGTTATCAATTTCTTCTGACGAATGATCCGGAAAACAGAGCTTTAAATTTGTTCTAGCAATATCGGCACGTTTTTTTAAAAAATGTTGAGATAAGCGTCCTATACCAAAACCTAATGCTTTAAGTATAGAAAAAGGCAATACATTGACTAAAAGAGCAAGAAAAGAAAAAGATAGCCATACTAACCAATATTTTGGAGACAACAGCACCCATGAGAATGTAGGGGTTGGAACTGTTTTCATTGTTTAACCTTATCAAAACTAAGACACTCGTCCTAGTAATATTACAAAGGTGATATATTAGTGGAAAATGATAGATAGCTCAATTCAAGTTTAATTAAATTACACCATTTAATAGGTAATCTTATCTTTAAAAAAGACGGTTAACTCGACTATCTATCTTTGTTTAAATTATGAACTAACTCTAACAAAAAAATAAATAATAGATTAATTATTTACTTTCATCACAATTCATTGCTTCGTATAATTCTTTTAATAAAGTGGGCTCTATATTAATTAACCCCTCAGAAAGATGTATATAATTACCTTTAGTTACACTTAATAATATATTTTTTCTTAATAATTCACTTTCTTTAGATTCTTTATTTTGAAAATGAAATTGTTGAGTTTTTTCATAAACCATTTCTGATATTTGTTCTATTTGCTCTTGAGTTAAACAAACACGTGACATCCCGACTTCAGGCCGACTATTTTGAGACAACACTTCAAGTCTTAATTTTTCAGTGAAAAGCTCGTCTAATTTAGATCCTTCAAAAAACGTATAATACGGCGGTGTTAAAAAGCATGGAACCCCGTCTGAACGCAACTCTAACAGGCCAAGAATTTCAAGAGATCTCAAGTAGATATACACACTTTGTTCAGATAACTCAAACTCTGTCGCTACCTCTTCAATAGTTCGACCTTTTACGTGGATCTCATAAAAGAAATCATATAGATAAGGGTGACTAAAAAATATTTCGTCTAATACTTCCGTCCTTGTCCCTTCTTCTCTATGGTGAATATCTCGTGCAATTTGAGATAACTCCTCTATGTTAGTATTCAATACGGTAGCATACTCAAGTAATTTATCTATACCAATTGAATTACTATGAAAATGACGTTTCAATGTTGAAATAGGCACGTTAACCTTTAATGATAATTCATTATATGTTAGATCGTTCTCTTTTAATTTAACTCTTAACGCATTTAATAATAAACTTGCACAAAATCCCATAACTACTTCCTTGATGTTATTTAATGATTAAAAATAACGTTACTGTATCTTGTTCTTAATTACTAGTTCAGTTTCATTATTTGGTGTTATCGAACTCAAAAAATAAAACCATACTATCCATAAAATATAATTTGTTGCGTAATATTACCACAAAAGGTTACATGTATGTTACATCGTCAATTTAATGACGAGACCAAATTAAAATTACAATGTCAGTTTTTGCTCACAGATGAGCGTATTTATACATGGAAGTCACACATGCAGACAAAAAAAATAAATGTGTCAGTACTGTCTCGCTTTATTGCTTGCACTTTAGCATTATCACAGCCTGTGTTTGCTGATGATACAAGTGAATCTAGCGACATAAAGGAAGACAGTACCTCGTGGGGTGGATCATTATCCCTTGGTTATGACAGTAATTTTTTTCAAGAATCAGATTATCGTTCAAACAGAGCGGTATCATTGCATGGTTCAGTTTATTTAAGCTTCTGGGATAACTATTCCTTATATGCCAATTCTGGAGGTTATCGTACTTTGCAGCATGCTGAGGGATATTACTCAACAGATACCGTTATAGGATTATCACGTTCGTCACTATTCACTTTTGGCGGATCAGGAAAAATAGGAATGAGTGGCCAATTCTCGATCCCTACTTCTGAATTTTCACAAGATAACCATTTAAATACAGCATTTAGAATCCAAACCCCGATCTCATTTACACTGCTAGATATTGATATGACTGTTGCACCAAGAATACGTAAAAACTTTCATCAATATACTACCTCGCCTTCCGGAACAGTGAATATCTCTTGGGGATTATCACTCTTATTAGCCGCAAATTATTCCTATGGTGATGCCTTTTTCTTTGCATCTGCACTAGGTGGAACGACCATAAATTACAACGGACGATGGGCTGACGGATACAGCTATGGTGGTAGTTTAGGGGCTGGTTATAAACTACTCGACGACTTATCAATTTCTTTAACTCTTGCTTCTTCAGGCGTATACACAGACGCAGCACAAGGAACCCTAGGTAGCTTTGACATTTTTGATGAAGCCAAAGCCACTTACTCACTTGGAATGACCTATTCATTTTAAGGAAGAACAATAAAAAACAGGATGTTACTCTATGAATTATAAAAAACTGTCCCTAACCGCAGCAATCGCGGTTGCCCTCACGGGTTGTGCTCCAGAAGAGCAAGAATACGATACGCTTGATAAAGACTTAACCCAAGTTCAAGTACAAGATCTCCGTGTAGAAGGTCGCTGGTTCTATGCGCCAACTACAGGTGCTGCACCTCGCTTTGCAGTAACACAATTCCCCTTCTTACAAGGCATGGGAAGATACGTTGAACTTTGTTTTTCAGATGAAGGGTTAGAAGTTCGTGGTTACGATAATAACAATCCAGATCTTATCTTACCGAAAGATAAAAGTGGCTTCTGTTTACCACAAGACTCGAACAATATTGGTTCTGACGATCAAGTAAACTTCCCTCATGTCATGACTATTCCTGGCAGCTACGCAAAATATCAATGTCGTGAAGACAGCTATGGGGATTGTACTAATGTTGAAGAAACTGATTCAGATCCAAACCTTGGCAATACCACCTTTAGAAACAATACCCACTTTACGCCAGATCCTGAATCGACACTTGTTAGTGACTTAAACTGGGATGAGTTATATGGAACCAAAGATGGCTTAACACCTCAAGGTTCACCAGAAGTGATCTCGTGGGAGTTTGATCCAAAGAAAGGTGTATTAAACTTCGAGCTTGAACAAACATTTAAGATCAATTTTGACAAGCTATCTCGCTATATGGATTGGTCAGCAATGGAAGAAGAAATGGCAAAAGGCTCATTTAAGTCTCGCTTCTATTACTCTCTAGTTCATGAAAGTCATTTAGCATCAAGTGACTATCAACCAGTGCTATACCCTGTTAATGATGAGAATGACATTGGCTTCTTTACAACAACGACTAAGAAAAAAGATCCGATAACGAACAAATACGATTCGGTTACTTACTTAAATCGTTTTAATCCAAACAAAGAAACGATTAAGTATTATTTGTCGGACAATTTCTTTGAGGAAAAAAACAAAATCTTCTTAGACTCCACAATTACAACCATTAATAAAATGAATAACACGTTGCGCTTGCTTGAGCCAAACTCCAATAAACCGATGCTTGAAATAGTAAACAAAACTGAAGGTATGGGCATTCACCCAGGTGATTTACGCTATAACGTGATCAACCTTGTTGATGAACCCCTAGATAATGGTTTATTAGGCTATGGTCCATCCATTGCTAACCCTGTCACAGGCGAAATAATCAAAGCTCACGTCAATCAATACTCAGGGGTAGCGAGAACCGGTGTACCTTATTATTGGGATAATATGGCGCGTTTATACAACCGCGGGCAACTCGAGTTAAATGGACTTTCCCCTGTTGATGAGACACCCACAGTTGCCTCTCGTATCGAATTACAAAAGAATAAGCAAGTCGCATCAAGTTTAGAGATAAATCATTCAGGCCATGATCATGCAACAACCTCTTTAGATGAGCAGGATATTATTCAATTTTTAGCTCAACAAAGCATTAAAAATAAAGTATCTCCAACAACGCTTGGACAAATGCATGATGAGATGGACTTAGAAAAAATTGTTCAAGCTGAAGAAGATCGCATCGCTTTTTGGAGTGAAAACAATGTTTATCCTATAGAAGCCTCTTGGGTGTCCTCTTCCAGTAAAGCTGTTATCGATAACCTACCTTTAACTGACGAAGGTTACTTTACTACCGTTACTGATACTGGATCAGGCATTGTAACGAAAACATTAAAAGCTTGGTCAGATTTACCTAAAAATCTAAAAACAACCGCAGCGGATGCAATTACGGTAACGACATATGCAAATACACTGGTCCACGAGATTGGCCACAATGTAGGCTTACGTCATAACTTTAAAGGTTCTAATGACATTGATAACTACTTATCAAAAGAACAATCTAAGCTACTTGGTTTGAGTAATGTTCCCGCATACAGTTCAACCATGGATTATGCACCAAGTATGCTAGATGAAATCCCTACATGGGGACTATACGACTTAGCTGCATTTAAATTTGCTTATGGACGTAAACTAGACCTTATTGAAGCTTCACCAATGACGAATGAACAGCGTTCAGTTGAAGGTGGAGAATTAGAATATGCTGATTCATTTTATAATAAATACGGCATAACTACTGATAATAACGCTCTAATGGTATGCGCTGAACAATCCGCTATTCTTGATGATTTAGGGCAACCAACAGGTCAATCAAACTATACGTGTGATTTCTCCCGTCTAGATACAGCGGCATTAAATGGTGATCCTCGAGCAGAACACGGGGTGCTTTACTACCTTGATGACATACTTGGTTTCACACGTAAAGCCTATGCATTCTGTACCGATGGGAATGTTTCTTTAAACAGTGATTGTAACCGTTTTGATGAGGGAGCTAACCTTCAAGAAATTGCCACGTATCAGTGGCAACAATATCTCGATAGTTATGATTCAAGAAATGCTGGGTTATACCGCGATGGTACATTCAATTCTGATTATCCTTCATACATTATCCGTCGATTCCGCGAAATGAATACAGTTCGAGACATGATTGAAGATAATGAGCGTATTGATACCTTATTCCATGACTATGGTGACGCATCGCCTTCAGATAAACCGACAGAGTTTTTACAACGAGTTGCGGCTAATCCAAACATTTGTACTTATTCACCAGATAGAGAGCTTACAGCTGAAAATTCATGGTTATGTGACTATGCTTATGGTGCAAATAAAGCGTCAGAATTTTTCTTAGATATCCTAAGAACACCAGAAACACAGTGTATTATTACAGACCGCGCAGGCGTTATGCGCAGTATCTCCCTAGGGGAGACATTGAGCGCTCAGAGTTACAACATTCCAAGTGACTATGATATTACTCGTGCAGATTGTTTTGATGACGTTGCAAAACCAATCATTGAAAATTTACATGGTGCTACGACTATCCATGCAAAATCAATTAACTCAAAATTTTTAAACTCAGTTAGTTCATTTGACCCTGCAAACCCATATTCAAATGCCGTTTCCGTTCTAGGTATGTGGCCAGATAAAGGACTAGCAAGCTACCAACTCGCTCGTCGCTATTCTTTTCGTTACACCGATGAAGCTGCTTACGCATCATTGCTAGATTTACCTGGAATAAAAGCTGAATACGATGCAATCATGGCGCATTTAGTTGCTAAAGAACCATTGATTAGTGCAGTAAAATTTGTTGACAATACTGGCGCAGTTTATAAGCCTACAATTGATGTGAACTTACATGTCACTCAACAGGTTGAATCATTGCCCCCACTGCCTGGAGGTATTTTAAATTTTTATAATTTGAGTAATTATGCTCGTACCGATATGTCTACTATGATCTTATCTATGGGTACAGACATGATGCAAACAAGAGACTTTACGTTTGCTGAAACCTCTCTAAAACAGAGAAATAGTTTAACAAAGCAATTAGATCGCTATGGTTTATTAAGTGATGATGCGCTTACCGTTTCTTTAGAAGGTGTAAACTATAAAATTACTAAAGATAATGTTCTAGCAAACCGCGTGGCTTCTAAGCTATTTACGAGCGAAGGTTACAATGCAAAAGTAGCACTAGATCAAGCATCGGCTGAAACTTTAGCTTCAATTCAATCGGCATGGCAACCAGTTGCCGGATTTCAATCAAATTTCCATACACCGATCCTTGCATTAGATGCACCATTTATTGAGCTTATTGTAAATTCGTATAAGGCACAAATTGCCTCAGGTGAAGCTAATTTAACATTTGAGAAAGTAGTTAATGGGGTATTAGATCAGGAGGGTGTCGTTTATAACCTTGAGACTGATATGATTACTTATAATGATGGCAAATCTCACAGCAAAAACAGCGTAACGGTTATTATTGACTACACTCTCGCTTATGTAAATGCAGGTCTCGACCCTCAATTACTGACAGCAAGTTTTGCTTTATATGATGGCTATACTGTAACCACTGATGCAGATAAGTTTGTTTGGACGCTAACATACAGCATGCTTACGTCTTACTTATCAGGCGACTATACAAATATGGTCGGACAGCATTACGAAACCCTTCGTAAACTACCCGTTAAAAACGTATATTAATTTAGTTGTTATATTCTTAAAAAAGCCAGCGTAAATGCTGGCTTTTTATTTAATATAGTATTGAGGTTAAATAACAGTAATTACATCTTCAAACGCTTTACGCGATTTGGGTAATGCTGCATTAAAATCTTCACTTTCATGATGATAACCAATAGCTAAAGCAACATGGCATTCATACCCTTCTAACTCATCAGAAAATATCTCATTAAGTAAAGTAGAATCAACACCTTCCATTGTCGTTGAATCAATTTTTAAGCGTGCCAAAGTATGTAATGCATTACCTAAAGCTAAATAAGCTTGAGGCTTAGTCCAGGCTTTATGCTCACCATTTTCATCACAATTCAATTCAACAAACTTAAACGATCCAAAGGCTGCTTCTTTCTGCTCTTCCGTAATTCGAGTATCTAGTACCGCTTTATTCAATACCAATTCGTAATCATTACGTGAGTAAGTTAATTTGTTAGCAAATAAAATAACATGAGAGCACGCTTTAACATGGTGCTGATTAAATTGATGCATATTAGCAAATGAATCATGCATGCGTTGCTTCGCCTCATTCGATTCAATAACTATAAACTTCCACGGTTGTGAATTAATTGATGATGCAGATAAACGCAATGCCTCTAACAATACCATTAGATCTTGTTGGGATACTTTTTTACTTGAATCGTATTTTTTCGTTGTATAACGACTTTCTAGATCCTT
The DNA here is from genome assembly GCF_001691065.1 of Aliivibrio sp. 1S128. NCBI lineage: Bacteria > Pseudomonadati > Pseudomonadota > Gammaproteobacteria > Vibrionales > Vibrionaceae > Aliivibrio > Aliivibrio sp. 1S128. The sequence goes on from NZ_MAJV01000001.1 coordinate 172,065, forward strand.
AATAATTTCATGCTTCATGCGAACTCTCTCCTATCTCTATTCATTAAACGAATGCGTTTATCTCGACTATACACACAAAAAATAAATTCACTTTATTATTAAATAACAGAGTACTATTTTTGCCAAAATGGTGATATTAGTATTTTTTCTGTGACGTTAATTTGTTTTCTACTAAAATTCTATGGTAGGGTTTTATAGTCTGATTATCAAAAGGAGAAGGATATTATGAAACCACAATTTGTATATTGTGTACCTGAAGAGCTAGGTTCAACAGGTCAAGCGACTGCAGAAAAGGAAGCTGAGGCACTTTACTCTGAATTAACAGGTAAAGGCGCTAGAAATATGTCAGAAATTAAAATTGAAATTAAAGATATGAATGTCATTGCAAGTTGGGTTATTGATGGTGAAAGGTATTACAATAACTAATATCCTAACGTCATAAACCAAATAAAAAGGGCTGAAAAAACACAGCCCTAAATTATTATAATTTAAGTTAAATCAACTAATCACTCTTTACCGTAAACGTTGTTCTCTTGCTCTTGTACGCGGATGAAAGTTGTGCGCTTAGTTAGCTCACGAAGCTTTGCCGCGCCTACGTATGTACAAGTTGAACGTACACCGCCAAGGATGTCAGAAATCGTTGTATGAACTGAACCACGGTATGGTAATAGTACGGTTTTTCCTTCAGCTGCACGGTACTTAGCAACACCACCTGAGTGCTTGTCCATCGCGCTTTGTGAAGACATTCCGTAGAATTTCATGAACTGCTTACCATCTTGCTCAATCACTTCGCCACCTGACTCTTCGTGACCAGCTAGCATTCCGCCAAGCATTACGAAATCAGCACCGCCGCCGAACGCCTTAGATACGTCACCGGCACATGAACAACCGCCATCACCGATAATACGACCGCCAAGGCCATGCGCGGCGTCAGCACATTCAATGATTGCAGAAAGTTGTGGGTAACCCACACCTGTTTTAACACGTGTAGTACATACTGAACCTGGGCCAATGCCCACTTTAACGATATCAGCACCGGCAAGGATAAGTTCTTCAACCATATCACCCGTAACAACGTTACCTGCAGAGATTACTTTATCAGGAAATTGTGCTCGTACTTTTTCTACGTATTGAACTAAATGCTCTGAGTAACCATTTGCGATATCAACACAAATGAAGATCAAGTCATCAGTCAATGCCATGATATCTTTTGTTTTTTGGAAATCAGCTTCAGAAGTACCCGTAGAAACCATTGAGTTGTTAAGAACAGAAGCGTCGTTTTCTTTTACAAAACCAGCCCAATCTTCAACCGTGTAATGCTTATGAATCGCAGTCATCACACCATGCTCAGAAAGTGCCTTCGCCATAGCGAAACTACCTACAGAATCCATGTTAGCTGCAATTACAGGTGTACCAGACCATTGACGACCGCTGTGCTTAAATGTAAACTCGCGGGTTAATTCGACTTGAGAGCGACTTTTTAGTGTTGAACGCTTAGGACGAAACAGTACATCTTTGAAGCCTAACTTTAATTCTTGTTCGATACGCATGATAAATTCCTCGTATTATCGATAATGGCTCTACTATCTCTTGTTGCCTTTGGCAGAAGGCAGTTAACAAACCAAGATGGCAGGCACAAAAAAACCGGGGCGCTGGCAGGCGCTCCGGTTTTCAATATTATAGGGCCGGAAACTTATTTCGCAAGTCTGATAATTCGTTTTTTTTTGTGATACCATTGATATATCTGCAAATAAATAACAACATTTCGCAGAAAAGACTAACAAAACAAATCACACGATATATAACTCTACAAATCATAATTAAATGGCATTTTATACCATCCACAAAAACGCCAGTACCATCTCTTAAACCATAAAAGTAAACGTTTGCTATTGAGTCCTGCAAAACTAAAGTGACCTAGTTCTCAATTTTTTACTATATTCATGAATGTTAATGAAAAAAGTTGTGATATAATCTCGGAAAATTCACTTATTAATGACATTTAATTCATGAAGTTTCCTGGCCAACGTAAGTCTAAACACTATTTTCCTGTTCACACTCGCGATCCACTAGTGAATCAAATTAACCAAACACCAAAACTTGAGAGAACTCATCTTATTGGTGTTGGTCAAACTATTGTTGATATCGAAGCGAAAGTCGATGATGATTTTTTAGAACGTCATCAATTAAGTAAAGGCCATTCATTAGTTCTTGAAGAAGCGAAAGCCGAAGCATTGTATAAAGAACTCTTTGAAAGAAACTTAATAAGCCATGAATACCCTGGCGATACCATTGGTAACACCCTTCATAACTACTCAGTACTTGCCGACAGTAAATCTATTTTATTGGGTGTCATGAGTGAAAACATCAAAATCGGTTCTTACGCTTATCGTTACCTATGTAACACCACAAGCCGTATGGACTTAGACCATTTACAACCGGTTCAAGGCCCTATTGGCCGCTGTTATACGCTGATCACTAAAGATGGCGAACGTACGTTTGCAATCAATGAAGGTGACATGAACCAACTGTGCCCTGCACACGTACCTGAACATATCTTTGATAAAGCCTCTGCATTAGTGATTTCGTCTTACCTTGTTCGAGGTAAAGAAGGCGATCCTATGATGGATGCCGTTCAAAAAGCGATTGATTGTGCAAAATCTCATAATGTTCCTGTTGTTCTTACTTTAGGCACTAAATACGTCATTGAAGGTAAAGCGGAATGGTGGCAAACATTCTTGAAGGAAAATGTCACTGTTGTTGCAATGAACGAAGAAGAAGCAGAAGCGTTAACCGGTGAGAAAGATCCCCTACTCGCGGCGGATAAAGCCTTGGAATGGGTTGATTTAGTGCTTTGTACTGCAGGACCTGTCGGTCTTTACATGGCAGGCTTCACTGAAGAAAGCATGAAACGTGAAACTGATAAGCCACTTCTTCCTGGTAACATTCCTGAATTCAATCGTTTTGAATACAGTCGCCCAATGATGAAAGCACAATGTACTAAGCCAATTAAAGTCTCTTCTCACATTGCTCCTTACATGGGGGGTCCAATGGAGATTAAAAATACCAACGGTGCTGGGGATGCCGCATTGTCAGCATTACTGCACGACATGGCTGCAAACTTCTATCATAAAGAAAATGTGCCTAACTCAAGCAAGCATGATAAAGAATATTTAACTTATTCCTCTTTCTCTCAAATTTGTAAATACTCAAATCGTGCAAGCTATGAAGTGTTAACTCAGCACTCTCCACGTCTTTCTAAAGCAATGCCAGAGCGTGAAGATTGTTTAGAAGAAGCCTATTGGGAGCGTTAATCTCTCTAATATCGTTTTTATTACCTATAAAAATCCGACGTCATGCGTCGGATTTTTTGTATTTATTGATTCTACGCTTAGTCAGTCAATTTAAGTACGGTAAAGCACTTTAATTACATGCCAACCAAATTTGGTTTTCACTAAATGAGGAACTAACGTTTCACCACTAAAGCACACTTTATCAAACTGCGGTACCATTTGGCCTTTTTTAAACTCACCCAAATCGCCCCCTTTTTTACCAGAAGGACAGCTAGAGTATTTCTTCGCTAGCACATGAAATTTTGCGCCTTTGTTTAGCTGTTTGATGATGTCTTCAGCTTGTTCTTTATGTTTTACAAGAATATGTAGTGCTGATGCTGTATTAGCCATGAATGCCTCAAGATAATGTCATTATAAATATCACGTAATTATACCGTTTATCCTTATACAAATGATACCCTCACCTTTCAATGCAGTCTCAAAAAAACTACAATAGTCTTTATAAAAAGAAACTCAATTTAACCAATTAAAGGCTGGCATAGATGAAAAGTAAGGCGAACCAATCACAAGGTATGTTGCTATTCAAACTTACGTTAACTCAACGTTTTGCTATTGGTACATTAAAAGTTCGCGAGATCGTTCCCTTCCAAGTATTAACGTCTATCCCTTATTCTCATCATCATGTATTAGGAACAGCAACAAATCGAAATATGGCGATTCCAATTATTGATATGTCTGCTGCTGTGGGCTTTAGACCGCTTCACAAAGAAGAATTAAAAGACTGCTATATCATTATCACAGACTGTATGCGAACGGTTGTAGGGTTTGCAGTTAGAGCAATAGATAAAATTATTGAATGTGACTGGAAGACAATTGAAGCTTCGCCTGAAACCGCAGGTTCCAATGTTTTTGTCACGGGGATCACTCGAGTTGACGATAAAATAGTTCAACTGTTAGATGTTGAACTTCTATTATCTAAAATCTACCCCGAAGATACATCGAACCTTTACCCAATATTAGCCGATGTAGAAAGAGAAAAACTCAAAGCACTTAATATTCTATTGGTTGATGATTCCTTTGTAGCACGTAAGCAACTATCAACCGCTTTAGACAGTATTAATATTATTTATCATGTCGCTACAAATGGCCTTGATGCTTATGAAATGCTAAAACGAGCTGCAGAAGAAAATAACCCATTTGATATCGTAGTTAGTGACATTGAGATGCCAGGATTAGATGGCTATGAATTGGCCTTTGAAATTCAAAATGATGCAAAATTAAAAGACGCTTACGTTATCCTTCATACTTCTCTTTCTAGTGAAATATGTGTTGAACAAGCGAAACAAGTTGGTGCTCATGAAGCTCTCACTAAGTTTGAAGCAACGGAATTAGTTCAAGCTATGTTACGTGGTGCTAACCACAATAAAAAACGAGTCGCCTAAGCAATAGAGTGAGCTACAGCTTACTCGATATAAAAAAGCCGCGTTAATCTTCATAATATAAAGATTAATGCGGCTTTTTTGTATTTTAAATCAGTGGTTTTAAGTAATTAAAAGTATAAACGAATCACTGAAACCGCAACACAGCCTGGTCGGCGACATTTTTCAATTTCAACTTTTACTTCAGTTTCAATTTCTAAACCACGTTTGATCGGTGTTACTGACATGAGTGTGCTTCTAGCACGGATTCGTTTACCTGCTTTTACAGGATATGGAAAACGTACTTTGTTTAAGCCGTAATTCACTGTCATTTTCGCAGTAGGAAATAATAAATTATCACTACCTACGTTATCTGTTAATTTAGATAGCATTGAAAGCGTTAAAAAGCCATGAGCAATAGGGGTTTTAAATGGGGATTCTGCTGATGCTCTTTCTGGATCGGTATGGATCCATTGCATATCTTCGGTGACAGCACCGAACTGATTAATACGTTCTTGATCCATCATTGACCAGTCGCCAATGTGGATTTCTTCGCCCAAACGAGCGTTTAACTCTTCAAATACAGCTTGAGTATCTAGATTCATTTCTATTGGCTCAGGTTGAACTACCTCTTGCTGTGATCCATTTACAGCGCGTTTGTGCTCTTTAACCCATGAAATAATGTGAATATTATTGGCTTTCTGTAAAAATTCAATCCAGTAATCCTTAATGGTTGGTGACATCCAGTCTTTTAATTCAAACGGATGTTTAGCCAGATATTCACGCTTATGCTTTAGAAAATCGACAACCTTCATAGAGAAACCTTATTTGATATCTAATCGTAAAAACAATGCTTAGTAAGTGCCAGAACTATAATTGTGTTACACATCACGTTTTTATGCAAACACTTTCCTAGCTTACAAGCGTTCGCTAGAACATACATTATCCTTAGTAAACATAAACTTGACGATAATGAACACTGTTCAAAAAAGATCAATAATGAGAACTAAAACTCATTAATATTATTAAAATGTCCAAGAACACATATTAAATAAACCAATCACAAAAAATACAGAACAACCAAACTGTAACAATTTCTTCCGTACCTCTATTAATATTTAGTGCAAATTTGATGATAATTCCAATATTTATTACATTTTATACATAAAACCCTCTAGCTAATGTAAGCATAGAGGGCTTTGTGAATATCATAAATGGAGGTTTAGTTAGACAATAGCTAACTGAAAACCTTAACCGCGATAATAACGCTGAGGTACAAACGGCATTTTTTCAACGGTCATTGCTAATTTTTTGCCTCGAACTTCAGCGAACACTTCAGTGCCAATAACAGCAAGATCGGTTCTTAAGTATCCCATTGACACCGGTTTACCTGCTGTCGGACCTGCAGTACCAGAAGTGATCACACCAATTTCAGTATCATTTGCATCGAACAATTTACAGCCCTCACGAACAGGGGCTTTAGTTTGACCAACCAAACCAACTCGTTTGCGGTTCACATCTTTGGTTTCTATTTGCTTAAGAATGATATCAGCACCAGGGAAACCACCGGCTCTTTCACCATCCGCACGACGGTTCTTACTAATACCCCACAACAAACTTGCTTCAACTGGTGTGGTAGTGGTATCTAAATCATGACCATATAAGCACAGACCGCACTCTAAACGCAGTGAATCACGCGCACCAAGGCCAATCCACTCTACTTCTTCGAATGACGTTAACGTCTCAGCTAGTTCTGCTGCTTTATCATTGGGTACAGAAATTTCATAACCGTCTTCGCCAGTATAACCAGAGCGGCTAACATAGCATTCGATGCCATTAATATCGATTGTGATTGAATCCATGAACAACATGTTTGCCACAACAGGTTGAAGTCTTGATAATACATCTGCGGCTTTTGGTCCTTGAAGTGCTAATAATGCGCGATCATCAATCACTTCAAGTTCAACACCTTTTGGTAAGTGTGCTTGCAAATGCGCAATATCTTGTTCTTTACATGCCGCATTCACCACCACAAACAGATGATCACCAAAATTAGCCACCATCAAATCATCCATGATGCCGCCTTCTTCGTTAGTGAAGAACGCATAACGTTGTTTTTGAGAAGGAAGGTCAATAATATCAACCGGAACCAATGCTTCTAATGCAGCCGCTGCGCCCTCACCTTTTAATCGCAGTTGTCCCATGTGAGATACATCAAACAACCCTGCCGAATCTCGTGTATGAAGGTGTTCTTTTTTCACACCAAGTGGGTATTGGACTGGCATATCATAACCGGCAAATGGCACCATTTTTGCGCCAGCAGCTACGTGCATATTAAAAAGTGCAGTTTTATTTAGTTGTTCTGACATTCTTCTTTCTCCATGTGCCATCACTGGCTGATTTAGTCGTTATTGTTCTAATTAAGTAAGCGTTTATTGATTACGTATTATTTGGCCGTAACCCAGAGAATTTGAGCGTCTTCTTCACTGATTGAAATAAGCACGTGACCCATGCTTGCCTCATAATAAACACTGTCCCCTACCGCTAAATTAACAGGTTCATAGAATTCGCTGTAAAAACAAACTTCTCCTTCTAGAACCAATAAAAACTCTTCTCCGTCATGACGAACCCATTCTGCGTAGGCATTAAAATCTCGAGCACGTATGCGGCTTTTAAATGGCATCATTCTTTTGTTGGATAATTGCGTCGCCAGCAGTTCATGTTCATAAGTGGCCGTTGGATGCGGCTTACCTTGACCTGCCAGTGTGATATCTCGTCTTCCTACCGCGCCTTTTTTCTTTGGCGGCTCAAATATTTGCGGGATATCAATATCCAATCCACTGGCTAGCTTTTGCAACGCCTGAAATGTGGGGGATATTTGTTCATTTTCTATTTTTGATAACGTTGAACGAGCCAAACCCGTTCGCTTGCTGGCTTCTTCAAGCGTCAATCCAAGCTGAATACGAATGTCTTTTAATCTTTTACCAAGATCGAGAGGAGCAATCGGTTGCTCTTCGTTATTTTTCTCTATTTTAACGATTTTAGCCTCTGTCATTATATTCCTTGGTTCACTCAAGTGGCTCTCCTTGCTCATTAAGCATCCAAATAGCGCTCTTAATATTCACTTTACAGAGGAAAATTGCGAGAGAAAAGGCAACAAGGATGCTCAAATAGTGCGCTAGGTAGCAAAACGGGAAACAAAGTTTCTTATTGGAAACTTCGACGTTGAATGTTGCATTTCACACTTGTATGTTTATCAGATGTAATGTGATGGATGTAATTAATACCGCCCTCACTTCTGATTTCACTTAATGCTAATTTGCTAATAGCAACTCACACTGGAGAAGAATCATGGAAAAAGATCTTAAATTTACAGCAAGCCACGAATGGGTACGTGAAAATGGCGACGGTACGGTAACAGTTGGTATCTCAAACCACGCTCAAGGCTTACTTGGTGATGTTGTATTTGTAGACTTACCTGACGTTGATGACGAAGTAACAGCAGGAGAAAACTTCTCTTTGGTTGAATCAGTTAAAGCCGCTTCTGACATTTACGCACCTATTTCTGGTGTGATTGTAGAAATCAATGAAGAGCTTGAAGACAGTCCTGAGCTTGTTAACGAAGAACCGTATGAAGGTGGTTGGATTGCTAAAATCAAACTGTCTGATGAAGGCCAACTAGAAAGCTTAATTCCTGGCGATCAATACCTTGAAAGCATCGAAGAAGAATAAAAATAACAAAAAGGATTAAGATCATGAGTCAGCTTCTTCAACAATTAGGCACGGATAACGAGTTTATTCGTCGCCACAATGGTCCCGCTTCTTCACAGCATCAACATATGCTCAATACGGTTGGCGCTGAAACACTAGAAAAATTAATCGAAGAAACCGTACCAAGCTCAATTCGTTTGCCTCAGCCAATGCAATTACCTCACGGCCTTTCTGAAAATGCCATGCTTGCTGAGTTAAAACAAATCGCTCAACAAAACACATTAAACACAAGCTACATCGGCCAAGGTTATTACAATACGCACACACCTAATGTGATTTTACGTAATGTATTCGAAAACCCAGGTTGGTACACCGCTTACACGCCATATCAACCTGAGATTTCTCAAGGTCGTTTAGAAGCATTACTTAATTATCAACAAATGGTAATGGATTTAACAGGCCTTGATATTGCTAACGCATCTCTTCTTGATGAAGCCACCGCAGCAGCAGAAGCCATGACACTGTGTAAACGTGGTGGTAAAAACAAGAGCTCGACTTTCTTTGTGGCAGATGATGTTCACCCACAAACCTTAGCGGTAATCAAAACTCGAGCGAAATTCATCGGTTTTGACGTTGTTGTTGATACTGACTCAAATTTAGATTCACATGATGTGTTTGGTGCATTGCTTCAATACCCGGGAACCACGGGTGAAGTTAAAGATCTAACAACATTGATCGACCAAGCGCACGCTAAGAAAACCTTAGTGGTTGTGGCTACCGACCTGCTTGCTTCAGTACTACTTAAACCTGTTGGTGAAATGGGTGCGGATATAGCAATTGGTAGCGCACAACGCTTTGGTGTTCCAATGGGATACGGCGGTCCACACGCTGCATTCATGGCAACACGTGAAAAACTAAAACGTTCTATGCCGGGTCGTGTGATTGGGGTGTCTATTGATTCAAAAGGCAATCAAGCGCTGCGTATGGCAATGCAAACGCGTGAGCAGCATATTCGTCGTGAAAAAGCGACATCAAATATTTGTACGGCTCAAGCTCTGCTTGCAAATATGGCCTCTTTCTACGCGGTATATCATGGTCCTGAAGGATTAAAAACTATCGCTCGTCGTGTGCATCATTTCACGGCTATCGTAGCAAAATCTCTGCAATCAGCAGGGTTTGAATTAACACATCAACACTTCTTTGATACGTTAACGGTTAAGACAGAACAACAAACTGACATTCTTTACACCAAAGCACTCGCTGCAAGTATCAACCTACGTAAATTTGATACTGAACTTGGCATTAGCTTTGATGAAACCACCACGGTTTCTGATTTAGTGGCGTTACTCGCTGTATTTGGTGTTGATAACGCAGAGTGTGACAGCTTATCAAATGATATTGGTCAAGATGAGTTTGCTGCAATCCCTGAAGCGTGTCGTCGTACTTCATCGTTCTTAACTCATCCAGTGTTCAATACGCATCACAGCGAAACACAAATGCTGCGTTATTTGAAAAAACTGGAAAACAAAGATTTCTCATTAACTCACGGCATGATCCCACTAGGATCTTGTACCATGAAGTTAAATGCTGTGGCTGAAATGCTTCCCGTCACGTGGCCTGAGTTTGGTGGTATTCACCCATTCGCACCACTTAACCAAGCGGCAGGTTACACAACCTTAGCAACGTCTCTAAAATCGATGCTGTGTGAAATCACAGGCTACGATGATTTTTCTCTGCAACCGAACTCAGGCGCATCTGGTGAATACGCAGGATTAATTGCGATTCAACGTTACCATGAAAGCCGTAACGAAGGTCACCGTAACGTGTGCTTGATCCCAAACTCTGCTCACGGAACTAACCCTGCAACCGCTTCAATGGTGTCAATGAAAGTGGTTGTCGTTAAATGTGATGATAACGGCAATATCGACATGATCGATTTGGCTGAGAAAATCGCTAAGCACCAAGAAAACCTATCAAGCATCATGATCACTTACCCTTCTACACACGGTGTATATGAAGAGCAAGTACGTGAAGTGTGTAACATGGTTCATGAAGCAGGTGGTCAAGTGTACCTTGATGGTGCCAACATGAATGCACAGGTTGGTTTAACCAGTCCGGGTTTTATTGGCTCTGATGTTTCTCACCTAAATTTACATAAAACGTTCTGTATTCCGCATGGCGGTGGTGGTCCGGGTATGGGTCCTATCGGTGTTAAATCGCACCTAGCCCCTTTCCTTCCGGGTCACTCTGAAAATGGCGTTCAAGGTCCAGATTATGCGGTTTCTGCTGCGGATCTAGGCAGTGCCTCTATTCTTCCTATTTCATGGGCATACATTGCGATGATGGGTGAAATGGGTCTGACTGAAGCGACTAAAGTGGCTATTTTGAATGCGAACTACGTAATGGAGCGCTTACGTCCTCACTACCCTGTTTTATACCGTGGTACGAATGGTCGAATTGCTCACGAATGTATTATTGATATCCGTCCGCTTAAAGAAGCAACAGGGATCAGTGAAGAAGACATTGCGAAACGTTTGATGGACTTTGGTTTCCATGCACCAACCATGTCGTTCCCTGTTGCGGGGACGTTAATGATTGAGCCAACAGAATCTGAAGACTTAGCCGAATTGGATCGCTTCTGTGAAGCAATGATCGCAATCCGTGAAGAGATGAATAAAGTTCAGCAAGGCGAATGGCCGTTAGACAATAATCCGCTTGTGAATGCACCGCATACTCAAGTCGATCTAATGTCGAACGAGTGGGATCACCCATACACTCGTGAAGTGGCTTGTTTCCCATCAGCTCAAGCAAAAGCATCTAAATACTGGCCAACGGTAAACCGCGTTGATAACGTGTACGGTGACCGAAACTTAATTTGTTCTTGCCCAAGCATTGATAACTACGAAGAATAATACCCCGCAAATAATACCGATTATGAATACAATAAAGGCAAGCCAATTGGTTTGCCTTTTTCTTTCCTTAAAAGAAGCACATTATTAACTGGAAAATTGTTATTCTACATTCGATTATTTAAAGTAAAACATGACAAAGAACAATTTAGTGATATCATTCTCCTTCAAAAATACAGCTTATATCATGAAGTAAAACAAATAAAATAAAAAACCACTTTATATTAATCACTATGATTTCTTTCTATAGCTTCTCAACTTCTTTAGTTTCGCGATAGTTTTATTTACTGGATACCACCCTTGAAAACAAACCGCTTCCCTAGTGCATTACATATTTCACTTTTACACTTACTGTCCGTTTTAAAAAATAAATTGACATCAAGCAGCCATAATTCACAGTCATATTTTTATGATCTTTCAGCTATCGCACTATTGCTGCTGCCTTTAACACTCTCTAATGCGCTCGCTGTACTTTTAGGTCATACATTCCAACTTCTAGAATTACCATTTATCTCTGGGTTATGTTTTCATTTATCAAATTTACTGATTAATATTTACCCACTTTCATTCTGTATAGTTAGCAGTTATTACTTATCTCATAAGACAACCTTCAACAATGCGCTCTTTATTATTTATTCATTAACTCTTTTTTATCTTATCTCAATTGAAAGCGGCACCTTATCAACGTCTTATTATTTCCCAAACAACCCACTGCTCGCTTTACTAAGTGCTTTAATTACTTTTACGTACTGTACTCGCTTCAATTTACAACAATTAGAGCCACAAGCACCCGATTTTACCTCACGCCTGTTCAAACATGTGGCACACCTTTTCTTATTTATTAGCTTTACATTATTTCTTTCTAAAGTGACGGTTAAGGTAATTGAATTTTTCACTTCATTCATTAGTGGGATCAACCTTGATCCATTAACTTTCTCTGGTGGATTAATTTATCAAACCTTACTTGGTTTGTTAGGTGCTATCGGCATCAATGGCCACAATATGCTGTTTTCCATAAAGCAGACAATTTATTCTGCAACACAAGAAAACATGAGCGCTTGGACTGCAGGTGAAGCACCTCTTAATATCATTAGCCAAGGATTCTATGATGCCTTCATGTCGATGGGAGGCTCAGGCAACAGCATTAGCCTATTATTGTGTATTTTGATTTTTTCTAAAGAACGTAATCATATAATGTTAGCGTTAGCTGCTCTTCCATTGGTAATGTTTAACATTAATGAAGTATTGCTATTTGGTTTACCTATTATCTTTAATCCGCTTCTGATCATTCCATTTGTAGGTTTACCTTTAATTAGCTTTTTGATTACTTATCTATCAATTTCACTCGGGGTCATATCGCCTGTAGTCGATGTGGTCAATTGGATGACTCCTCCTCTCTTTAGCGGCTACATTGCGATGGGCAACAATATTGAGGGATCATTGCTACAGTTAATTATTATCATTGTCGGGATCTTTGTTTATCGCCCTTTCTATCTTTCTTTTGCGGGGAGATACTCTATTCGTTTAAAAGAGGCCATGTCAGATACTCTTGTAGAAAAAACTATTTTTACTAGCCTACTCGATAGTGTCAGAACGTCGGCGATGACCAGTTTAAATATGTCATCGGCTCAAAAGCGACTGGCTACCTTGCTCCACCAAGGTGAGTTAGTCATGCATTACCAACTTTTACAATCTGTGTTAGATAAGCACTTTTTCTCATTTGAGGCATTACTGCGTTATCACGACAATGCAGGAAAACTGCATCCACCGACGTTTATTTCTGACTTTCAATTGCTAAACATGATGCCAATGTTAGATAAGTTGGTTATTGATAAAGTTTTATTGGATATGCAACAAATGGCATTATCACCACAGCATCGAGTGGCTATCAATATCTCTGTTGCTTCCATTGAAAAGGCCGATTTTGTCTCTCATTTGTTATCACGACTAAACCACTTTTCTATTTCCCCCCTGTGGTTAGAACTTGAGATCACAGAAGAAGCGATTTTGAGTGATAATCTTCCTTTATTACAGACGATGGAAAACTTAAAATCACACGGGATAAAAATATCAATGGACGATTTTGGAACGGGTTACGCTTCCTTTCCCCATTTAAATAAATACCCGTTTGATAAAGTGAAACTTGATCGCTCATTACTGCTAGACGCAACCACCTCAAAAGGAAGGGAGTTGTATCAATTAATCGCAAAAATGGGCGAAATAGCTGACTGTGAAGTGGTCGCTGAAGGCGTTGAAACTCCAGAAGAATACGAGTTCGTTGCAAAATGTGGCGTTGATGCGGTACAAGGTTTTCTATTATCAAGACCAAAACCGCTCTCTGAAACATTAAAATTAATAGAACAGTATAAGCGCATGCGTTAATACTAAGGTCGAGTCATACTACTGCCACATCACTAACACGGCAGCGATAGCGATTAATATTAAGGCAAGTATGTCTTTTCTTTTTATGCGCTCTTTTAACCAAAATAAAGAGATCAACATAGTAAAGAACACCTCTACTTGTCCAAGTGTTTTTACTAGTGGTACCGTTTGTAATGACATGGCACTAAACCACCCTAACGAACCGATAAAACTGGCAATACTCGTCATAATGACTAACTTAGGTTTGGTAAACATCGTTTTTAGAGTAGAGCGATCTTTAACTAGCATGTAAGCTACGAGCACCAAGGTTTGGAGCGTGATAACCAACAATAGAACCCAAGCCGCACGATGAGGAAATGGAATATCAAGCGTTAGACTTGCCTCTCTAATCCATAATGAAGTGAGTGCGAATGAAGTGCTACACGCTAAACCAATCAAGGCCGTCTTTAATGAAAGGCTACGAATACCATCAGGGCAACTCAACATAAAAACCGCGATGGCTCCGACCGCGACACCTACCCAGCCCAACAATGACAATGAAGTACCAAAAAACAACACACCGAGAAAAGCTGCGACTGGCGCTTCGCTTTTTGCTAATCCGGCACCAATCGCAAAATTCTTTTGTTTAAACAATACCACCATCAATCCAGTCGCTATAATTTGCATTATCGATGCGCCAACAATGAATAGGTATGAGTAAGTAGTAAAAATAGGCAAAGAAACGGGCTGATAAATATAAAGGGATAACAGATAAAATGCAGCAAGCGGACTTGCCCATAAAAAACGTGACAGCGTCACTCCTGTCACATTCATTTCTTTACTTAAGCGACTCTGAAATGCGTTACGCCATGACTGACTAAATGCCGCCAATAAGGTAAAAAGTATCCAGCTCAAAATAATCCTTTATTTAGCATTTAATCTCAATAAAAACCAACTTAACTCTATTTTTGTAACATGGGAAGTAACTCTTCTCATTTAGTTAAATATAAAAAAACACATCCAAAATAGTAATTGAGAGCTACGCCACAAATACCTACGATTCTAATTTTTTAAATTGTAAATTCACAGATTATAAAATACATTCTTTTCTTTTGAAAACAATAGAGTAAATAGCAATGACAAGCTTCAAAGAGTACAAAGTCATTCACTTAGTGGAAGGCGGTTGTGGCACTATTTTCTTAGGCGCTAGTGGCGTTCCAATTCAAAAAATGGAAGCCGAACTAAACAAGTACGCCCAAGAAGGTTGGCAGCTAGCTTTTCAAATCGTAGAGCAAAAACGCTTTCTTCTTTTCTGGAAACGTGAAGCCGTTATTATTACATTAGGTCGTTAATGCTCGCACAACTATCAATTACTTTGATCCGTACCTACCAAAATAAAGGCGGATCAAAAAAGTTATTAAATATTGAATGTAACTTTGAACCTACTTGTTCTGAATATACAAAAAAATGTATTCAAAAATATGGAGCCTTCAAAGGCTGGAAGCTAGGATTACAAAGAATTAAACGTTGTAATCAACCTGATTTGGCTGAAATAATTTACGATGAGGTTCCATAATGAATTTTCTTATCAAGAAGAATGAATTAGAAGATAAAGAAGAACAACTAAGAAAACAAGTATCAGAGTTATCGGATGAAGATCGTAAAATCTACTATAAAGAGCAAGCACAACTCTTAAAAGACCCTGATACTTATGCAGCCTTAAACGTCTTATTCTTAGGCGGATTTCATCATTTATACTTAAATAAATACTTATGGTTCTTTGGGGAATTATTGTCTTTAGTTTTAGGGTTATTTTTGATTTTCTCTGGTGAAGAGTTTGGATTCTGCATATTAATCGCCATTGCGATTATTGAATTACCTCAACTGTTTTTCTCACAAAAAATCGCACGAGAGCACAACTATCAATTGTCGTACGCTCTCTTAGAAAAGATAAAAAATAAATTGTTTAATTAGGGCGCTTTCGTGCCCTATTTTATCATGGTTCTATAATCAGACGGTGTATACGTGGTTTTATTCTTAAATACTCGATAAAAGTAATTCACATCTTGAAAGCCGCAGCGTGTTGCCACTTCAGTCAATCTAAATGTATATTTCTTCAGCATAAATTTTGCACGTTCAATACGAACCCACGTAATGTAATCTGCCAATGTCATGTGTCCTTGTTGTCTAAACATTCTTGACAGATGATTTGGCGAAATGTTAAATCGATTCGCTATATTGCTTCTATCAATACTGCGATGGAAGTTTTCTTGAATATATATACATATCCCTTGATACAGATCTTCACTCCGTTTCTTCGGTGAAATCACGTCACTTGGTTCACCCAGCATTGCGTTACTGTAACTTAACAAAGCAAGTAGTAAGTGTTCATCCATCGGTTTTTTGTTTGGCTCTCTTGCTAGTGCATTTAGTGCTTCTAAAATGTTATCAATCGCATGACCTGTGCGAGTTTGAATACTGTATTTTTGGACATCATAAAATCCAGATTCACCCTTACGTTTACCCACCAAACTAAAACCAACTTGGCGACGGCCAAATAATAAGCTCAACACTGAACAATCTTCATCCCAACTTGGTTTATTCCAACAGTTTGGGGGAATATATAATGCATCTCCCGCCATCACTTTAATCTCTGTAATTCCAAGATCTGGGTCTTCAATTTGATTTAAATATTCACCACTAATAACCAATTCTAAACGAGGGAAGTTTACCTGATAACTAAATTGCGGTGGTGTGACTTTATCACCCGCAAACCAAATCTGATTAAAGCTTTCTCGTTCAGACAAAAGCGCTTCTAAAACACTATTAAATACAACAGCCATGCTTTCTCACATTAGAAATAACAAAAAACAAACGCTACTTTTATCCACTAAGCCATTCAATAAGTAACAAATAGAAAACAAAAAACAAACCATATAAAGATAAAAATTGAACGTAACTATATATTTATTAGAAACTTTTTTGATTCGTACATTATAGGCATTTCGATTTATAAAAATAAGATCTTAATCACACTTGGAAGAAGGAGATACAATAATCCAGTAAATGTCTTTCTCACACACTTATCAATAAGTCTTATCGGATCCACACTATTCCCACTCAAGCAATCCACAAAAAATTGGGAATGAATCATGATAACCGACTTAATTAATGAACAGCTCATTTGTCTAAACCTCACAGCTAAAACCAAAGACGACGTTTTTACAGAGATGGCCAACACCTTACACAAACAAGGTCGCATCAGTGACAAACAACAATTTTTAGCGGATATCTATGCTCGTGAAGCATTAGGTAATACTGGATTTGAAGAAGGCGTTGCACTTCCTCATGCAAAAAGCGCAGCGGTAATTTCACCAGCAGTCATGATTGGTGTTAGCCAAGAAGGGATTGAATACGGTGCTGATGATGGTTTACCGTCACGATTATTCTTTATGATTGCATCTCCTGCTAATGGCGCAGACCACCACATTGAAGTATTAGCAGAACTTTCTTCTAAATTAATTGAAGATGGATTTATTGAAAAATTCATAAAGGCTACGTCTCCTAAAGCAGCATTGGAATTGCTTCTGCAAAAACCAGAAGAAGTAGACACAATTGAAGCAAATCAGGGCTTTCTTATTGGCGTCACTGGCTGTCCTGCCGGCATAGCACACACATATTTAGCGTGCGAAGCGCTTGAGAAAGGCGCAGCTGAATTAGGCTACAAAATTAAAGTTGAAACCAACGGTTCAATTGGCGTTAAAAACAGCCCTACCGCAGAAGAAATAGAACAGGCAGATGCCATTATTGTTGCTTGTGATAAGCAAGTTGACCTAACTCGCTTCGCTGGAAAGAAATTAATTCAAACCAATGTTAAAGCACCAATTAAAGATGCAAAAGGACTGATTACTCAATCTCTAACTCAACCACCTTTTGTTGCTGACGCTTCTTCTAATTCAAACGATACAAAAAACACGGCCTCTCAAACACGTTCAGACTTGTATCGCTACTTAATGAACGGCGTATCTCACATGATCCCGTTTGTTGTTACTGGCGGCTTATTAATCGCACTAGCTCTGGCATTAGGTGGCCAACCAACAGAAAGTGGCATGGCGATCCCACCTGGTAGTTTATGGAATAAAGTTCTTGATGTTGGTGTTGTTGCCTTTACGTTAATGATCCCCGTTCTTGCTGGTTATATTGCTTACGCCATTGCTGATCGTCCAGCATTAACACCTGGTCTGATCGGTGGTTGGATTGCCAACAACGGTTCTTTCTATGGTGCAGATGCAGGCACTGGTTTCATTGGTGCCATCATTGCCGGTTTACTGGTTGGTTACTTTGTTAAATTTATCGTAAGCATTAATTACCATAAATTTATCCAGCCTCTTGTGCCAATCATGATTGCTCCTATTGCTGGTTCATTGTTCATTTCTGGTTTATTCATCTTCGTTATTGGTGCCCCAATTGCAAGTTTGATGGATTCATTAACGATGCTTTTAACAAACTTAAGCACCGGTAATGTGGTTCTACTTGGTATCGTTCTTGGTGGTATGGCAGGCTTTGATATGGGTGGTCCATTCAACAAAGTCGCGTTCCTATTCTCTGTTGGCATGATAGCGAGTGGGCAAACTCAATTCATGGGTGCAATGGCGTGTGCAATCCCTGTAGCACCACTAGGTATGTCATTAGCAACCGTTATTGGGCGTAAATTCAATATCTTTGAATCATCAGAAATCGAAGCGGGTAAAGCCTCTGGTGCAATGGGCTTAGTGGGCATTTCTGAAGGCGCTATCCCATTTGCAGCACAAGATCCTATCTCTGTCATTCCTGCAAATATGCTTGGTTCTATGACAGCGGCAGTAATGGCCTTCTCATTCGGCATTACCAATAGCGTTGCTCATGGTGGTCCTGTCGTCGCTCTACTAGGCGCAATGAATAAACCAGTACTTGCTATCGCTTGTATGGCAACTGGTACGGTAGTGACCGCTCTTGTATGTATCTCTATTAAGAAGATGCGTCAAAACAAAAACGTAACGGTAGCAACTGCTTAATTATTTTGTGACACCATCGCCAACCTCCCCCTTTGTTTGATGGTGTCACCCCCCTAATATTATACGAGTCGATTATGAACACATGTAAAAAACACTTTTTCTACCCTATGAATAACGTAATTCAAGATTATGCTTGGGGCAGTCATACCTCTATCGAAATGCTTTTTGATATTAAGAATACAACAGGAAAACCTCAGGCGGAGTTATGGATGGGGGCACATCCAAATGGTTGTTCGCTTGTCACTATTAATGGTGAGTCAATTTTATTGTCTGATTTAATTAATGAAGATAAAGAGGCTTTTTTATCTTCACCTACAGCACAAAACTTTGGTGAACTGCCATATCTGTTTAAAGTATTGGCCGCAGAAAAAGCACTGTCGATTCAAGTTCACCCGAACAAACAACAAGCCGTTGATGGCTATGAAAAAGAAGAAAAAGCAGGCATTGAATTAAGTGCCTTTAACCGTAACTACAAAGACAATAATCACAAACCTGAATTAGTTTATGCATTAACAACGTACAAAGCGATGAACGGGTTTAGAGAATATGAAGAAATCATTTCATTATTTACTCAAATGGCATTACCTTCTATTTCTTACCTTGTTGACGCTTTCGCACAAGAACCGAATGCAAAGGGACTAAAACAATTCTTCAAAGAGATGCTTTCTTTAGAAGGCGAGACAAAAGAAATCGCCGTCACCGAATTGGTTGATTACGCAACTCGCAGTTCAGAAGGCTTATTCGTTCAAATACAAGATTTGTCAGAGCAATACCCAAATGACATTGGTTTATTTACTCCATTAATGCTTAATGTTATTACTTTACAACCTGGTGAGGCGATGTATTTAAAAGCTTGTACCCCTCACGCTTACATTAATGGTACCGGTCTTGAGATAATGGCGAATTCTGACAATGTATTACGAGCAGGATTAACACCAAAATACATGGATATTGATGAATTGATGTCATGTACTGAGTTTAATAGCATTCCAAAATCGGCTTTATTAATGCAACCTATTGATATTGATGGTGGGATGAATTACCCAATCCCTGTTGATGATTTTAAATTTTCAGTCTTAACGCCAAAATCTGAACTGCCTTTAACAACACAAAGTGCAGAAATCTTATTTGCGATTGATGAAGATATGACCGTTAATCACACCTCTGGTGAATCCGTTTGCGTTCCAAAAGGCCATTCTATCTTTGTACCCGCTTACACAAGCAAATACACATTACAAAGCCTCGGAAAAGTAGCAAGAGCATTTAACTAAGAACGCCAATAATCGTTAATAAATCCCCTAATAGCTGACGAGTGACTCCTTTCGTTGGCTATTTTTTTATTCTTTACACATTGAATACAATAATAAGGCTTGTAAGCCCATTGGTTGTCTTGTACCGACTAATCGTTGACTAAAATCTGTCGATAACATACTACGCGTAAGCTGAGTCGCACTTATGATCATATCTCTTGTTGGATTATCTGGTAAAACCAACGCAATAATTAAATTTACGTCTCCCATTTTAGAAGCCCAATCAATAGAGTAATCACTACGGATAATCGCTATCGTCGGTTTATCAACTAAAGACGTAATAACATGAGGTAAAGCGATCTGTTTCGCCATGGCTGTTGAGGAACGTTCTTCACGTTTAATGAACAGCAGCAATAATTCATCCGTTTCTTTAGGGCAAATTAATAGCGAAAGTCCTTTTAATATTTCAAACTTAGAAAGGCGTGTTTGCGCTTTTACGTAATGAAAATCAATATCACATTTTGGGGTTAGCCTAGGATGTTTGTTCAATATGGCTTCTGAGAAATCACATAATTTATCCGAGGCAATAAAATCAAATCCAACAGAAAGTAAATCCGTTAATACAAAATTAGCCCATTCAGCATCTACCCCTACCGTCACTAACTGACAAAAATCACCTTCTGTTAAGGCGAGCTTTAAAAGCCCAAGAGAACTTGATACATCAGAACTGCGATCTCTTGTAATATTGTCAATATAAACCAAGCATTTGAATTTCTTTGCTAAACGAGTTAACTGACTTGCCAACTGAGGAGGCAAGCCAGTTTGCTTTACGAAAAAGGTAATCCGATAATCATTTGTTACGGGTTCAATCATAGAAGATGCTTGGATAAAATTTGGTCTACATCCGTTAATACTAACTCAATACTGTACTGTTTTGTATTGATCCCAACAAAGCGTCCTTTATTTGCTATTTCAATATCGGACGCGATAATAACAACATCTGCATTAATAATATCTGCCGTCGTTAATTCGCTTTCAATACCCATAGCACCTTGTGTCTCAACTTTAATAGACACACCATATTTTGCTGCTGCTTTCATTAATACATCAGCTGCCATATAGGTATGAGCAATGCCAGTAGGACACGCAGTTACTGCAACAATTTTCATGATTTACTCTTAAAAAATACAAACTCACTCTATAATAAAATGCTTTATATCAATGCATAACGACCAGAATCACACTTTTCAACTAAGGGTACAAAAATCCAGTAAAAGCCTTTTTTATGCTGTATTTTAAAACCGTATATTTACTTACATTAATAGTAGTAACTATAAAATTAGCAATAACGAGTAATTCATGAACATTCATTCTCTTATCAATACCGATGTCATTTGCTTAGACTTAAAGTCCTCCTCAAAAGAAAGTATTCTTGAAGAGATGGTTCAAATTTTAGATGACGCCGGTAAACTGTCTGATAAAAAACAGTTTTTATTAGATGTATGGGCAAGAGAAGACATTGGTAATACTGGTTTTGAAGACGGTATCGCTATTCCACACGCCAAAAGTTCTGCCGTTATAACCCCCGCTGTCGCTGTAGGTATTAGCCGTCATGGTATTGATTATGGCGCAGAAGATGGTGAGCCATCTGATATCTTCTTTATGCTCGCTTCTCCTGATGGCGATGACACTCATCATATTGAAGTTTTAGCTCAAATATCCAGTCGTCTTATTGAGGATGGCTTTACCGAAAAACTTAAATCTGTGTCTACAGAAGCAGAAGCGTTATCTCTTTTTACTGATATTATTAAATTAGAAAAAGAATACACACCAAGTGAAGCGCCTCTACCTCAACAAGAAAAAAGCAACGTACAACGTCGATTAGGAAGAGCTAAAGAACACCTATTGTTTGGTACCTCACACATGATCCCATTCATTGTTGCAGGTGGTGTGCTGTTATCTCTCTCAGTGATGATGTCAGGTCATGGTGCAATACCTACAGAAGGTATATTGGCAGATATAGCTCAAATGGGAATTGCAGGGTTAACATTATTTACCGCTGTACTGGGTGGTTATATTGCGTACTCCATTGCAGATAAACCCGGATTAGCCCCAGGAATGATCGGTTCTTGGTTCGCTGTTCAGCACTATAATACAGGTTTTTTGGGTGCCATCATCATCGGTTTTTTTGCAGGCTTTGTTGTTCGGGCTCTAAAGAAAATTAAGCTTCCTACCAGTATGAAATCACTGGGCTGTATTTTTATCTACCCTCTTATCGGTACTTTTCTCACTTGCTCTGCTGTCTCCTGGGTCATTGGTGCACCAATCGCCATGACAATGACACTATTAAATGAATGGCTGGCTAGCATGGCAGGGTCAGGAAAAATCGTTCTTGGCGCAATTCTTGGCGCAATGACCGCATTTGATATGGGTGGCCCTATTAATAAAGTCGCAACTCTATTTGCTCAGACTCAAGTAAATACTCAACCTTGGCTTATGGGAGGTGTAGGCATTGCTATTTGTACTCCTCCTTTGGGGATGGCACTTGCCACTTTCTTATCCCCTAAGAAATTCAAACGAGAAGAACGCGAAGCAGGTAAAGCCGCAGGTATTATGGGGATGATTGGCATCACTGAAGGTGCTATTCCTTTTGCTGCATCAGATCCCGCTCGTGTTATTCCTGCAATCGTTGCGGGTGGCATCATTGGTAATATTACTGGGTTCTTGTTTAATGTACTGAATCACGCCCCTTGGGGTGGATGGATTGTTTTACCTGTCATTGATGGGAAGTTTGGCTATGTCATTGGAACGCTAATGGGGGCATTAACAACGGCGCTTATTGTTATCTCATTAAAGAAAAATGCTGTCGAAGACGATGATCCCCAAAAGCAAAACCTTGATTTTTGTTCTGTGAAAGGGGAAGGTACGGCAGATGTATTGGCGATAACCGCCTGCCCTTCTGGTGTTGCTCATACCTTTTTAGCCGCAAAGAGTTTAGAAAAAGCGGCTCATAGCTTAGGTATTAAAATAAAAGTTGAAACACAAGGTGCAGATGGAATTAATAACCGTATAACCCCTCTTGATATTAAGAATGCAAAACTGGTTATTTTTGCACATGATGTTGCCATTAAAGAACCACTACGATTTAAAGGCAAGCGCACTCTAGATATTAGTACTAAAGAAGCAATGTATAATAGTTGTATATTGTTAAAAACCAACATGTTGAAATGGTAACTATTTAAGATAAATAACACGAAAATAAATAAAATAACGGCTATTTAAACATTCTAATAATGGGCTAATGATTTAGATCATTGGTCCATTTAAATCATCCCTTTCAAGCTATCGTAATTTGGTGTCTTTATTGTATCCATTAGCGCCATAATTTTTTATTCTAGCCCCACAGAATCACATCCTCCCTACCTGCACCGATCCTTACAGCTGAATATTTTTTCTATTGATCTTTAGGCCATATAGATAAAGTGACATCGTAGACACCGATTTAGCCACCATTTGGCCACCGCATCATTTAATCATAAATAAGGTCAAAAGATCCTCAAATGCCAGATACGACAAAACACGCCACTAAGCGCTTCGTTTTCGATAAATTGGAATGTTAAAACAGGAACAATCTCTTGAGGAGGATAAAAAGAGATTGGAGCGTACAGCGGGAATCGAACCCGCATCATCAGCTTGGAAGGCTGAGGTAATAGCCATTATACGATGTACGCACATCGTCGAACGAGATAGATAATGCCACACTGAGCGCAGAGGTAAAGCTTTTTTTTCACTTAACTATTTGATTGCACGTTATTTAAGCATATTTTAAGAAAGTTAACTAATGCAAGCTTTCATCTAAATGAATAACCACCCTATTTCAGGTGGTTATTCTTGAAACATATTATTCTCAATTACTGCTTTTTGGCGCTGATAAGGTTTCAGCCTCGTTGTTTATCCAATCTTTCAACCATTTTTCCTGCGCATCCTCACTCTTATTTGGCAACTCTTTCCAATAAGCTTGTGCTGATATGTCTAAGTTAGCTGATTTATTTCCCTCTTGAGTCCAAGGTAAATCACTGCCATAAAAACGCTCACTGTCTGGTAGTTCGATCGCTAATGGAGAACCTGAAACATATTTACTCTCTCCTTTATCAATACCTTCTTGGTATAATCCAAAAAGACGTAATTCAGAAGAATAAATTTCACCAGTGTCGTCATCTAGTATCGGTCCAAACGGTCTTAATCCTTTGACCTTTTTACCTGTTGGAGACATATAATCCAAATCAAACTTCATGATATAGAGTTTTCTCGTTCGCGTTCCTACATGCAGCATTGACTGTGGTTCACCTTTAACTCTTTCGAATACTTGAGAGGCAAAGTCGACAAAGGCTTGCTTATCTTCAGTCTGAACATCCAATTCAACATAAGTAGAGTCTATATTTTTATAGGTATTGCCTTTCGAATATTTCTCTATATTTTCAGGCTCATAATTAATGTCCATCACATGATAAACAGAACTAAAGTAACTTGGTCCTTTTGAATTAGACTTTTTAAATGTTGAGTGTTGCTCTTCAATACTTAACTTTAGCTGCATTGTGATCTTATCAAGATTGAAACCAATACTCTTGTAATCTTCACGGTTATCTTTATCTGCTAACAAGGCCACATAAATCGAGGTTGGTTGCTCTTTACTCCAATCAAACTGTCGAGAATTTATTGGCTTTTGTTTATCAAACCATTCAAATTTATTCCCTATGTTTAATGCAGCAAGCGATGTGATATTTCCTTCTATATAGGGCTTTTTACCTGTTCCTTTACTGGCTTCATTAGCTTTAACAAAACTTTCAACAAGTAAATCAGCTTCATTAATTACCGCACTTTGATTACCTAATCCATCGAAGAGATATAACGGTTTAGTTGATGTATCAACTCTTCCATAGGTATTGTTGTCATCAATGCCATAGTGAATATTGCTCATATCGTAAAGTACGCCACCAACGTCCAGTTTTTCTATCGAAACTTTATGCTGATTTAGCTTAAAGAAATACGACAGAGCTTTGTATTTACCATCTTGTTTCCACGTATCAAAATTTTCATACCAATAACCAGAAAATAGAGGTTTAAGACCGGGGATTTCATACTCACCAAACCAATAGGTTGGTTCAAATTCAACAGCGGTTAACGTTTGTGTTCCTTCTTTATTCGCAGCATAGTTATCGCCTAATTGCTGTGTGTAATATGAAATCAATTCTTTATCTGATGACCCGCACACGGTTAAATCAGACACTTCTTTTGCTGATAACAAGACTTGATATTGAGGGCCATCAACATCAAGCCAACCACGATCACAACCATAACTTAATGTTGCTTTAAAGAATTTCTTCGCATCTTCTGAAGCGTCTTTGGTTAATACAACTTGCAACTTAACACGAGTAAATGGCGTGATACGGTTCGTTTTATTTGGTTCTTTCCACTCTGAATAAGGCATCCATGATTTATCATCATCTCGATCGTTAAGCACCAATAAACGACTAAAACCAATATCGTCTGATTTTACATCTTGAGCGGTATTGTCAAACAACTTAGCAAAATCAACAAAACCATTCTCTTTGTCATCCATATACAAACTGGTTTGCACAGGGAATCCAGTATTAAACGTACCTTGGATTTTAGCTCGTTTAACTAAATGTTTCGTTGCTTCATCTAACGTTGCTTTCTTATTCTTATTGGCATATTCCACAAAGAAAGAACGTGCTTGCGATGCGCCAGTTTTATCATCTCTCACTCGGTTCAGCCAATTCTGAGCCATGGTATTGTAAGATGACTGAGGGGCTTCCCAATTATCATTAAGAATATAAGTTTCTATGTAGTCTTGAACTCGATCGCTTATGAGTTCTTTTTTATAATCACTATTTGAGCTGCTCCCTAGTGATATTCTGGCAAACAATTCAATTAAACCATTTAACGCCAAAGCTCGAAGTAAGAAGCGTTTTTGTAATTCTTCTGATGTTTTATTCGCCTTTAGAAACGCTTCTACCTCTTCTTTTTTTGTTAGCTGCTGTTCGATTTTTACCTTAAATCCACGATACTGTTGCAATACATCAATGTGAATTTTACCTAACTGGTTTAGCTCATTAACGTTCTTATATTTGGCTTTAAAATCCTTGTAAGCCCCTTCTGTTAGTATTGAATCTAAAAAGCTTAACCCACTATCAGCAATAGTAGCACCCTCTTTAATTAACAGAACCCCAGCCGCAACAGGGGCGATAGGGGTTAACATTGCTACTCCCATTAAAGAGTTGAATACTGCTGACACTTGCTCTTTTTGATTATTATCTAACCCAACATCAATCGCCTGTTTTGCTTGACGAACTTTCTCTAAGTCAATCATACCCGTTCGGCTAGGAGGTAAAGCCAATGAGTACGTTGGAGGCAATAGACTGATTTCAACACGTCTATCCTCCGCTAACGCTGAATCGTCCCCAGTTTCACTCATAGCAACTTTGGCGTTGGAGGCACTTATTGGTTGAGTGTTGCCATGTGACAAAGTAATAATACGCTCAGATAATGTTTTATCTTCTTTCGCTTTATCTAAAATCACCTGTTCAATTTGCTTCGCGCGATCCTCAGCAATCGTTTTATTCGCCTTATCACTGCCAATTCGCCCTGCGTGCCCATCGATTTGAATTCGATAGTCTGGGTGTGTTTTGAGTAGCTCAGCAATTTTCTCACAAACTTTATCAATATCACTGCGTAATGTCGTACCTGTATTTGGTAACTCCGACGAATTAAATTTGAAGTTAATATGAATAATCGCACGAGTACCTTGCGTAATAATACGCGCTATTTGCTCCTTACCGTCATTATTCAAAATCTTAGTGGCATCTGAAAGCTGCTTAGCCCAGTCCGCCTCTGCTTTTACCATCACAATTTTTTGCAAATAATCAGTGGTTGCACTATCAAAGTCTTCTTGTGCTTCATCCGATTTTTTCTCTAGCTTTCCTTGTTTATCTACTAGCTGATAAAAATCATACATACTGCCAATACTGTCTATAATCGGTAAGACTTTAGCTAATTTTGTATAGGCGCTTCCTTCAAACCAACTTGCCGCAAGGTTTCGAGTACTAACCGATGCCCCGTGCTCTTGAAGATGCTCTCTCATATCAATAAAGAAATCACGCATAACAGGCGTATTGGCAAAACGAGTTCGAACCACACTTCGAGCAACCTGAGACGGTGCTAATTCTTGCAGTGTTTCTGCTGTCTCGACCGCTTTTGTAAAGGCATCACGTGCATCTTTGACCGATTGCAACCCAAATAAGAAACTCGCCCCTGCAGTAAGCGGCTCTGGTAAAACACCCTCAACGGTTAATTTACCCCAAATATTTTTTGCCACACTGATTGCAATTTGCTGGCTAGATAAATCGCCAAATACACCAATGCCTTTTGTCGCAAAACCTTGAGCGTAAGATTGCGCTGTCTTTTGCACTGCGGATGCAACACCAAGCGTGGCTACACCAGTGCCTTTTAACGCAACGGGGTTTCCTTGCTGTGTCATAAAATCAGAATAGCTAGGTAGTGCCGTTGGATATTGATAAATTAGACACTCTTCAAGAGAGATCAAATCACCGCATACCATCGCCAGCTTACCAAAACCACTTATTGGTTTAAAAGTGACTTTTTCATGCAGCTCATAAGTATAGACGTCTTGTACCGTTTCACTCTCTGGATGTTTTACTTTTGCTTCAAATTTTAATTGCCCTTGCTTTACTGAATCAGGAAAAATAGCGTCTATACCTTCTTCTAATATTTCTTTTTGTTTATCTAAATATTCTTCAACCCAAAAACGCGTGCGAAGCAGAAAATAGCCATCATCAATTAATGTAGGATCAAAATTAAACACGACACTAGGTGTTATTTTCTTATAATCTTCTGGGTTATTTGTTTTATCATCACTGGGATCAGGTTTAGTGACAAAACTCGTGGCCAAGACTTTTTCTACTTCACCTGAATTGTCTTGTTTTGATTTCACTTGAATAAGAGAAACTTCTGCACCCACATACAAATCACTGCTGAACACCACCCCAATTGAGTGAACAACAGGAGTAATAATGCCTTGAATTTTTGTTACTTTACTCGCTTTAATTTTATCATACCAAGCATTGTAGTCATTCTGCTCATCTGTCAGCGGTTTTTTATAGGGTTCAGCTAACTGGCTAACTTTGATTTTACTGATGGTAAATTCAATCGGTTTTTTATTCTTTAATTTTAATTTATTTGAATAGATATCAGTTAAAGCATCATTCAATGATTTAACACTGGTGTGTTTTTCAGCAAGCTGCCCAATCACATTTAACGGCGGAAACGTCAATGGATATGATTCACTTTCACTTAATTCATTAATGGTTAATGGCGCTTTATGGCGTAAGAAGGTTTGCTTCCTTGCTACAGTTTCAGGTACGGCATCCTCATCAAAATAACCCAGTTGACACAGTAAACCGTCTTTATTAGTTCCCCATAATACTGGCTTTTCAGCATCATTAATCAAAACAGGTGTGAAAGGGATTGGGCGAACATTGTGTAAATTAGCCTCGGTTACATCAGATGATTGATGCCAAGTTGCTTTAATTCTCTCGCCCTCTTCATCTAGATAACTTGTAAAGTAAGCCCCTAATAAATAAATTCCGTGATCATAGGTTTTTAAAGCTGACATTACTTGTCCTCCTTAAACCATAAACCATTGTTAGCTAAACCATTATATAAAATAGCGTCCCCAGATAGCGCCCCATAATAAAATGCACGCCATGACCACACACGATCTCCAACGCGATCAACAATTCTAACTTTAGCAAAACTATCTAATGCACTAAAATGAGCATCTTTCCCTAAAATTTGAGCTGGCGTATAGTCTGTGGTCATTTGTTTAACAGTTAATTCTTTAGTATCAAACATCCAAGCAAAACTTTGATTTGAACCCCATGCAAAACGTCCTGTTGGGCTAATAGATTTAACTCTAAAAATTCTTTCTTTATCACTTAATGAGCGGTCTGAACTCAAAACAAATAAACGTTCATTTGTCTTTAAGTTATAACCCACAACTGCGGCATCAGTGACTTTTATAATTTTATTTCCCGTCAAAACAGCTTCAGTACGAACTTTCAAATCAGAATCACTAACCTCACCAGTCTCTGAATCCCAACGAGCATAACTGTTTATAGCATCATCAAAATACAAATAGCGACTGTCTTCCGACCAAAGCATATCAAGTGGCGAGGTAAATTTATGCATATTCGAAACCTTACCTGTTTTTAAATCATACACCCCTTTCTGACCACCAGATCCCGCCCAAGCAACGTAACGATTATTTGGAGAACGAGCTAAATTACGAATAGATGCAAAACCAATGGTTGCATCCGTTACCAAGCGTAAATCTGTTCCGTCGGTTTTCATACTCCAAATCTTAAGCCCGCTCTCATATTCATCTTCTGAGCTTGAGTTCGCCCATGCAAATTGAAAACGCGGTAAATCGTATGAGCTGGCATCATTAAGATCTTCTTTTGGCCACTCTTTGGCTTTTTCAATAAAGTAACGAGGAAAATCTTGATACATTATTTTTAGATCTTTTTTGTTCGCAAACTCAATATCACCACTGCTTTCCATGGTGTAATAATTATGCTCACCCACATAGGTACGATCTGGGTGTTGTTCAGCCCTTAATTGAGCCGCTTCTGCTGCCACACTTTCAGGGTCATTGCATCCCATTAAAGTGATGCTAAATAGTGCAAGTAATAGTATTTTTTTCAAAGCAGACATCATTTGTTCTCCTTGAACCATAAACCATTATTTGCCAATCCATTATAAAGGATCCCTTCTCCTGACATGGCACCATGTGAGAAAGCACGCCATGACCATACTTTATCCTCTACACGATCAACAATAGTGACATAAGTCATTTTACTCAGAGCGCTATAATGTGCATCTTTACCTAAAATTTGAGCAGGAACAAAATCATCAACCATCTGTTTTACGGTTCCTTTTTCTATATCAAAAAAGAATCCAAAAGAAGGATTAGATCCCCAAGCATAACGACCAGTAGGATCAATAGAACGAATTGTCATTCGTGCTTCTTTAAAGGGAAGAGTCTCATCAACATCGATTAAGAGCTTCTTTTCATTTGTGATGCTATCAAAAACAGTAACGCCAAATGGATACACTACAATACGATTACCTCCATAGCTTACTGCCGAAGTTTCTATATCGAAATCAATCTCACTAATTTCACCAGTCTCAGAATCCCAATGAGAATAACGATTACGATATCTCTCATGATACAAATAGCGGCTGTCCTCAGACCAAAGCATATCAAGTGGAGAGGTAGTCTTCTGTACAACTGTCACTTTACCTGTTTTTAAATCATACACACTTTTATGACCACCAGAGCCAGCCCAAGCGACATAACGATTATTTGGCGAACGAGTTAAATTTCGCACCGCAGTTAAATCCATGGTTGCATCCGTCACCAAGCGTAAATCTGTTCCGTCGGTTTTCATGCTCCAAATTTTAAGCCCGCTTTCATACTCATCTTTTGAGCT
>NZ_MAJV01000002.1:0-208526 GCF_001691065.1 Aliivibrio sp. 1S128
AAAGAGCCACGGATCCCCCCCACTATAAGAACACGCGTGTTGGGAGTACTTATCTCGCAAATTACAAAATAAACGTCCGTAATAATAATCGTTTAGATCTATCTGTTGCATTTATGTGTGATTTATATTTAGATTACGATCTTATAAAATATAAATATAATTACCAGGATGCATTATGAAAACTTATTGGTTACCAATAGCTTTTTCTTTATTCGTTATAGGCTGCGCAACTCACCCCGAGACCCCAATAAAAGCAGATCCTAATTGGGTCAGTGAACAACTTGATAATGGACTTCGTTACCATATTTATCCAGACACAGAAAAAGAGGTCTCAGTAAGACTGATTATTCACGCTGGCTCATTTCAAGAGACACAAGACCAAAAGGGATATGCGCACTTCGTAGAACACATGGCGTTTAATGGAAGTGAACATTTTTCTCAAAATGACGTAATTTCTTTATTTGAAAATGCGGGACTCAGTTTCGGTGCTGATATTAATGCGTATACTTCTTATGAGGAAACCGTTTATAAGTTAGATCTTCCAAATAATAGTGAATTAAACAACGCACTTACTTGGATGCGAGATATTGGAGATGGTATTGAACTTTCTTCTAAAGAAGTAGAAAAAGAGAAAGACGTTATCCTTGGTGAATTTCGATATTCTCGGCTTGAAGAGAAAAACATATCGACACAATTTTATGAGCACATGACTAACAATTCATATGATGCTTATGATCCTCTTGGTGATAAAGAATCGGTTGTGTCAGCGTCTTCAGAAACATTAAGCGAGTTTTATAAGAAATGGTATCAACCACAATTAGTTGAAATCATTATCTCGGGAGACGTTACTTTAGCGCAAGCGACTAAACTCGTTAAAAAACACTTCACTTCTTGGGAAAAAGGCACCACTACGGTAACAACAATGGAAAAGGAGGTATTAAATACATCTGATTTTATTGGTTATATTGCGGGTGGCGAAGCACCAAGCATCAATATGATTATTGATCGTGGAAACGCGAATGTTCAAAGCAGAGAAAAACAACATCAGCTTTGGTTAGATTACATTACTCAAAAATTAATTGAACAAAGAATGAATGCTGCATTTTTAGATGCAGCAATGCCAGCTCAGTGGATTTATTCGACAGAATATTTTGTTTCAGACCGTCGCTATTCAATTTCTTCAGTATCATTCCCCGCACGTTACAGAGAGCAAAGTGAAACGCAATTTTTAGAGGTGTTGGCTTCTTTACGTGACTATGGTGCAACGGCCAATGAGCTAGAAGACATCGTAAAATATTATCAATATGAATTAGATAATATTGGTAAAAACCAAGATGATTTAAACGCGGTTGATCATGCTGAAAACAAATCAATGAATATCGTTAACCAGCAACCAAGTCAGTCTATTTTAGATTATAAAGAAAGCTTGGAAGCTTTTATCTCTATGGTAGATCTTACGGTTGTTAATCAACATATGGATGATTTGCTATCAAGCACTTACCAATTTGGTATTGGTTTAGATGCGAGTGAAAGTATTGATGCGACTAAACTAAGAATTCCTGAATTAAGATCTCTGTATAACAAGCAGGGTAATAAGCCTTTACTTAATAATGTTACCTCTGCTTTCCCAGTTCCTGCTATTTCTGGAAGTCTTCTTTCAGAAGAATTAATATCGAGCGAAAGAAACTTAACAAGCTGGACGTTAGATAATGGCATTAATGTACTGTATTTAAGAGATGTGAACTCAGGGGATGACATCAGTATCTCGTTAGCAAGCAAAGGGGGAATGGCAGCATTGACTTCAAACTTAATCCCGGCTGCAAACATTGCGATTCCTGTTGTTAGTCGCAGTGGATTAGGCGACCTTACTGGGTCTCAATTAGATGCCCATCTAAGACGTAATGATATTGAGCTTTATCCATATATTAACTTTACTCATCATGGCATTGAAGTCTTCACCAATAGAGAAGGGGTTGCAGAAAGTTTTGCTATCTTATCAACGTTGATGTCTGAGATAAAAGTCGATGCTGACCAGCTTAAAGCAGTAAAACAGGAGTTTAATCAAAACCGCAGTGCATACCTAGAAACGCCATTAGGTAAATTTACTCAAGCGATTAACCACAATACGTATGTAGTAACGAGTAGCCATCGATTACTGGAAGGCACTGGAGTGGCTGACGTAACTGATGATCAAATAAAACAAATACATCAATTATTATTCCAACAGAATAGAAATTATCAGTTAGTGATTGTTGCTGATCTTAAACCAACAGAGTTAAAACCATTACTTCGCCAATATGTGGCTAGTATTCAATTCGCTAATTCTGAACCAGTTAACTATGCCGCAGGCTACAAAGAATCATTTGAGCCTAGCTTTACAATGGCAGTTAATACCGAAAACAACAGTCACTATATCGCTCATTTTATTGCGAATAAGGCTGATGAGAAGCTATCTGCAAAAACCTTGTTTATGAACGATATGATGCAACGCATTGTATCTAAACGTTTGATGTCTTATGTGCGTGAAGAGCTGAGCTTAGATTATGCACCTTATGCAGAAATCATAAATTTTGATGGTGAGTTACGAAGTAATTGGATTGTTGGTGCTCAAGTTGCCCCAAAAAATGCGGAGCTTATTGAATCAGCGATAGATAAAGTGATTGCTGATTTATTAAATGGAGTGTCCGAAGAGGAAACCCGTTCTGCTGCAAAACAGTTAGTGGTTGATTTGTCCCCGATGAAAAATAACTCATCACAACAAGCCTGGCTATTTACGAGGTACACAATACATGGCTATGGAATTGATGCGTTATTGAATATTCAAAAGACAGCTGATTCTATACATTCGCAGGAGATGACGGCGTTAATCCAGAGTACATTTGGAGACGATGTTCGTAAGTCTACATACTTAGCAACACCAACAAAGCGATAAATTTCATTTTTTTATGTAAATAAAGTGTGATCTAGATCTTGTTTTTTGGAAGGTAAGCAGTACAATTCGTTGCTTAATTAATCGCTAAGGTTTTATAACAATGAATTACGATTTAGGTTCTGTCTATCTTGGTCAAGTTGCTGCAAAAAATATGCTGAACGAAGAAATGTATGGCAAACAGCAATCAAGAAAGAAAAAATCAAACGTAACTAAAAAACTTTGGAAAGGATTCGAAAGTGTAAATACTAAAATGGTTAATGCGGTGAGTGGTTACACTCCTGTACTTACTTGGTAAGTTATTTACAAGAGTTACTAAAAAGGCGCTTAAATAATTAAGCGCCTTTTTATTTGCCATTTATTAATGATAGGAGTAGCATTTCTTCTGTTGATTGGTATGCGTACCGTTCATCAGGTGATGGATTTCCACCTTTAACCGCTCTAATTTAGAGATAATGATTCCTACTGTAGCGTATCCTTATCAGATAACTCTGATAGTTTTTGGATAGATCCGTCTATAGTAGAGCTGTTTGTTATTTCTCTTCTCTTCTAAGATAGTCTATCCTTTTGATTAACCATATATTAAAAGATAGAAATTCATGGCACATCCTCTTAATCGAAATTTTCAAAATATTTTCCAAGTATTCCGTTGGTCTTTACTTATACTTCCGGTTGCTTTGCTCGTTGGTTCATTTAATGCCTTCTTTTTATGGTTGCTCAGCGAGGCAACTCAGACTCGAATCAATAACCCTTGGTTAATTTACCTTTTGCCTCTTGCAGGGTTAGTGATTGTTTATAGCTACCGTAACTGGGGTAAGAACTCAGCCGGTGGTAATAATTTGATTATGGATGAGATAAATCAGGCTGGTGAGGGGGTTCCAGTTCGAATGGGGCCTTTAGTTCTGATCACAACCGTTATTACTCATCTATTTGGTGGTTCTGCTGGTCGAGAAGGGACCGCTGTTCAGATTGGTGGTGCAACAACGGATTGGTTATCAAGAGTATTTAAGTTATCTGAAGATGACCGACGAATGATGCTGACTGCTGGTGTTGCTGCGGGTTTTGCTTCTATCTTTGGTACCCCATTTACTGGCGCTATCTTTGCGCTTGAAGTGTTATTTATTGGTCGAATTAAATTCAATGCAATCATTCCTGCTTTGTTAGCGGCAATTTTAGCGAATGTCGTCGCCTCTGCATGGGGTGCTCATCATACTCATTACTTAATTAGTTTTGATCAAGTCAGTACCTTGTTTGGTCATGTGGTTGATATTGATCTGGTATTGATGGCTAAGGTAATTGTTGCTGCGATTGCGTTTGGTTTTGTGGGTTATTTGTTTGGCGAATTAACCCATGGTTTTAAAGACCTATTTAATGCCACGTTAAAAAATCCATATCTCATCGTGGTTGTTGGCGGTTTAATGGTGATTGGTATCACTCAACTTATTGGTAACTACGATTATATTGGTATAGGGGTATACCCAAGTCGGGATGGCGGTGTGAGTATTACCTCCGCATTTAGTGCTGGCGGAGCAGAATGGTATAGCTGGATTTTGAAGTTATTGCTTACCGCGATAACGTTAGCTGCTGGTTATAAAGGGGGAGAAGTAACACCACTGTTTTTTGTTGGTGCAACCTTCGGTAACTTCTTAGCTTGGGTGATGGGAGCGCCAGTTGATCTGTTTGCAGCTTTAGGATTTTTAGCCGTATTTGCAGCAGCAACCAACACTCCGCTAGCGTGTACAATCATGGGGGTTGAGTTGTTTGGCGCGGATTACTTACCTTACTTTGCGTTAGCGTGTTATACCGCTTATTACTTCAGTGGTCATACTGGGATTTATTCATCTCAACGTGTAGCGGTATCTAAAACATTAGAGCATGGTCGTGATCATGATGGCTCTAATAAAATTGGGTCATATCGAGAATATAATTCATCGACGTTAAAGCACATGGCTAAAAAATTGATGAAAGGTGATAAGTAGTTTCACGTGGAACATTGCTATTACGGTAGATTGGAATCTAATTTACCGTTGTCTGTGAGTTAGAGTTGGACATGCTTTAACTCGCAAACTCCACCAACCAGCGTGAAACAATGCCTTTCTTCGTTTCAATTTCAATTTACTTTCTTTATACTCCGATAACGTTCAGTTTTTCACCAAGAAATTCTGAAAGAAACTTGTCGGAGTGCTTAGTACTTTTTTAAAGTACGAGCTGAGACCGCATTGCGGGATCCGTAGAACCTGATCAGGCTAATACCTGCGAAGGGAACAAGAGATAATCTACATCTTAGTTATGAAAAATAGCTGAATTATTTGATAGGTAATAGAATCATTATAATTTTATTATTATTGAAAGTAACATCGGCGTGAGTGATAAAAGCTTACAGATACATTTTATTTCATACTGAGAACCTCTTGCTACAACTCAAATCCGACAAGCAATTATTCTATTTTTACCAAGGAATTTTGCTATGTCGTCAAGTCGTAAACAAGCACGTTTAGATGCTAAAACTAATATCGAATCGTTATCGGTTCAACCATACCCCAACTCAAGCAAAGTCTATATTCAAGGTTCACGCTCTGATATTCGCGTGCCTATGCGTGAAATTTCTCTGGCTGATAGCTTAGTCGGTGGCAGTAAAGAAAATCCAATTCTTGAACCAAATGAACCTATCCAGGTGTATGACACGTCTGGGGTCTATACCGATCCAAATTACGACATTGATGTTTATCAAGGCTTGCCAAAATTGCGTGAGCGTTGGGTAGAGGAACGAGCTGATACAGAAATGCTAGGTGGGGTTAGTTCGGTTTACTCCCAAGAACGATTGGCTGATGACACATTAGATGAGCTTCGTTATGGCAATCTACCAACCATTCGTCGAGCGAAAAAAGGACAATGTGTTACCCAACTTTATTATGCTCGCCAAGGTATTATTACCCCAGAAATGGAATACATCGCGATCCGTGAAAACATGGGACGTCAAAAATTTGCAGATGAACAACTAAATCATCAGCATGCTGGCCACAGTTTTGGTGCCAACCTTCCAAAAGAAATTACCCCTGAATTTGTACGTAACGAAGTCGCCGAAGGGCGAGCGATTATTCCTGCCAATATCAATCATCCAGAAGCAGAACCAATGATCATTGGTCGTAATTTTTTAATTAAAGTTAATGCCAACATTGGTAATTCATCGGTCAGTTCGTCGATTGAAGAAGAAGTCGAGAAGTTGGTTTGGTCTACGCGTTGGGGCGGCGATACCGTAATGGACTTATCTACTGGTCGAAATATCCATGAAACTCGTGAATGGATTTTACGCAATAGCCCAGTACCCATTGGCACTGTTCCTATGTACCAAGCACTTGAAAAAGTAAATGGCGTGGCTGAGAACCTAAACTGGGAAGTGATGCGAGATACCTTAATTGAGCAAGCGGAGCAGGGTGTAGATTACTTTACGATTCATGCTGGATTATTACTTCGTTATGTACCAATGACGGCGAAAAGAGTCACCGGAATTGTCTCTCGCGGCGGTTCTATCATTGCAAAATGGTGTTTAGCGCATCATCAAGAAAGTTTCTTATATACGCATTTTCGTGAGATTTGTGAGATTTGTGCAAAGTACGATGTTTCTCTTTCTTTAGGGGATGGCTTACGTCCGGGTTCAATTGCGGATGCCAATGATGAAGCACAGTTTGCTGAATTGAGAACGCTCGGTGAGTTAACTAAGGTTGCTTGGGGATACGATGTTCAAGTGATTATTGAGGGGCCGGGTCATGTGCCAATGCACATGATCAAAGAGAACATGGACGAGCAACTCAAGCATTGTCATGAAGCACCGTTCTATACATTAGGCCCGTTAACGACTGATATTGCTCCTGGCTATGATCATATAACGTCGGGAATTGGTGCGGCCATGATTGGATGGTACGGCTGTGCAATGCTTTGTTATGTCACACCAAAAGAGCACTTAGGCCTACCGAATAAAGAAGACGTTAAGATTGGTTTGATCACCTATAAATTAGCCGCTCATGCAGGTGATTTAGCCAAAGGTCACCCGGGTGCTCAAATTCGAGATAACGCCTTATCAAAAGCCCGTTTTGAATTTCGTTGGGAAGACCAGTTTAATCTGTCACTTGATCCGATTACGGCTCGTGAATTTCATGATGAAACGCTGCCTCAAGAGTCGGGCAAGGTAGCTCACTTTTGTTCAATGTGCGGACCTAAATTCTGCTCAATGAAAATTTCACAAGAGGTTCGTGAGTATGCCAAAGATATTGATCAAGTTGCATTAGACCAAGCGATAAACA
The DNA here is from genome assembly GCF_001691065.1 of Aliivibrio sp. 1S128. Taxonomy (NCBI): domain Bacteria; kingdom Pseudomonadati; phylum Pseudomonadota; class Gammaproteobacteria; order Vibrionales; family Vibrionaceae; genus Aliivibrio; species Aliivibrio sp. 1S128. The sequence goes on from NZ_MAJV01000002.1 coordinate 7,231, forward strand.
TTAAGATGATTGACGATCCACTTGAAGGGATGCGTCAAAAATCAGCAGAGTTTAAGGCGTCCGGTTCTGAGCTTTATCATCCAGCTTTTGGTGCGGAAACACTGGAAAGTTAATTCTCTTTTTACCCATAAAATTACTATCAGTGTTTCACGTGAAACACTGATATGGAGTTCAAACGATGTATTTTTTCCCAGCAATAGATAGAGAAAAGTTTGGCCTTTACCCTGTGGTAGATGATGTGGCATGGATAGAAACCTTACTTAAACTTAATGTTCAAACCATTCAATTACGAATTAAAAACCCAGAACACCCTGATTTAGAAAACCAGATCATCAAAGCGATTAGACTCGGCCGTGAATATGATGCCCAAGTCTTTATTAATGACTATTGGCAACTAGCAATAAAGCATGGCGCGTTTGGTATTCATCTTGGACAAGAAGACATTGAAGTGGCCGATTTACTTGCCATCTCTGATGCCGGTATTTGTTTAGGGCTATCTACTCACGATGACAGTGAGTTAATGACCGTTAAAGCACTGAACCCAAGTTACTTAGCTCTTGGTCATATTTTCCCTACGCCGACCAAAGACATGCCATCAGAACCTCAAGGTTTAGTTAACTTAGCGAACAACAGAAAATTAGCGGGTGATATACCAACCGTTGCTATCGGTGGTATTGATTTAACGGTTGCTGAGCAAGTGTGGCAAACAGGCGTTGATAGCATTGCGGTCGTTCGAGCTATCACTCAAGCCGATAATATTGAAAAAGCCGTCAATCAGTTTTCTGCGATTTTAGCCCAACCAAGAACATCCGATTACCTTCTTAAAACGCAAAATGCACTTGAGGTGATGGATGAGTAATTTATTGATGGAAGGATTAAATGATCAAGATTTCCTTCGTTATAGCCGACAAATCATGTTGCCTGATATTGGTGAGCGAGGACAATTGTCTCTTCGAAATAGCACCGTGCTAATGGTTGGTTGCGGAGGGTTGGGATCATCTGTTGGAATGTATTTGGCTGCTGCTGGCGTGGGAACGTTGATTATTGCCGATGGCGATGACGTTGAACTTAGTAACTTACAGAGGCAAGTGGTTTATCGTGAGCAGAGTATAAAACAGAATAAAGCGTTAGCGATGGCTCAAGAACTGCAATCGATAAACAAGACGATCACGATTGAGGTGATAACGAAGCACCTAACAGAACCTGCGCTTTCACGATTCATTACTCAGGTCGATGTTGTTCTGGATTGCACTGATAACTTAACAACACGTCACAATATTAATGCCGCCTGTGTTCAACATCAGGTGCCTTTAATTTCTGGCGCAGCGATTGGTTGGCAAGGACAATTGATGTTGTTTTCAAATAAGGGTGATGAGTTAGGCAACACATCGTCGTCTTGTTATCACTGTCTGTTCCCTTTTATTGAAAGCCAACAAACGAAAAACTGTCAATCTTTCGGAATTATTGGGCCAGTGGTTGGCATGATAGGCAATCTACAAGCCTTAGAGACAATTAAGTATTTAACGAAACCTGAGTGGATGGCATGGAGTTCACTGCATCAATTTAATGGTAAGTCATTATCTTGGTCGACGATGGGTATTCCCAAAGATCATTGTTGTCCTGTCTGTCAGTCACCAAGTGATTTTAACGATGTTTCACGTGAAACATGTAATAAAGAGAGAGAATCGGTCAGTGAATAATTTAATTAGTGTGGAATTAAATGGGGTTGTGCATCGGGTTGAAAAGAAAATGACGTTATTCATGTTTCTATCTCATCAACAAATAGAAACTCAAGGGTGTGCGTTAGCTATTGACCAACAAATCGTTCCTCGAAGTGAATGGCAACAACGTGGTTTATCTGACGGTGAATCTATTTCCTTATTCCAAGCCATTGCAGGAGGCTGATATGACACAACCATTGATTATCGCAAATACACCATTTTCTTCTCGGTTGTTTACTGGAACAGGAAAATTCCCCAATTCGTTAATAATGCAGCAGGCATTAATTGAGTCGGGTTCTGAGCTCGCAACGATGGCATTAAAACGAGTGGACGTGAGCAATCCTGAGGATGACATTTTAAAGCCAATTATTACAGCGGGCATAAATTTACTGCCTAATACATCTGGAGCTAAAAATGCCCGAGAAGCGATTTTTGCGGCTCAGTTAGCCAGAGAGGCATTGCAAACTAATTGGTTGAAATTGGAAATCCACCCAGATCCAAAATACCTAATGCCCGATCCGATTGAGACATTAAAAGCGGCGGAAGAATTAGTTCGCCAAGGATTTATTGTATTGCCTTATTGCCACGCTGATCCGGTGTTATGCAAACGACTTGAAGAAGTCGGTTGTGCGGCAGTGATGCCGTTGGGTGCGCCTATTGGGTCAAACAAAGGCATTGTGAGTCGTGATTTTTTAGAGATTATTATCGATCAAGCAAAAGTGCCCGTTGTGGTTGATGCTGGAATTGGCGCACCATCGCATGCGGCCTTTGCGATGGAGTTGGGTGCTGATGCGGTATTGGTGAACACCGCGATTGCTGCAGCAAGAAATCCAGTGGCGATGGCTACGGCATTTAAGTTGGCGGTTCAGTCTGGACGATTAGCGTATGAAAATGGGTTGGCGTCTGTGAGTTCTCAAGCGGTGGCATCGAGCCCATTAACGGCATTTTTGGATTAACTCCCGAGGCTAAGGAAAGACGATGACGTTTACTGATGAATGGAAAAAACTGAATTGGGATGAGGTCAAACTCTCCATCTACAGTAAAACAGCGCAAGACGTAGAAAGAGCGTTGAACAAACCAAAGCGTAATTTAGACGATTTTAAAGCGTTAATCTCACCAGCCGCAGAAGGGTATTTAGAGCAAATGGCTCAAGAATCCGCGCGGCTGACTCGCCAGCGATTTGGCCATACCATGGGGTTTTATATTCCTCTTTATCTTTCGAACCTATGTGCAAACGCGTGTACTTATTGTGGGTTCTCGATGGAGAATCGAATTAAACGAAAGACCTTGAATCAAGATGAAATTGCTAACGAGATTGATGCGATTAAAGCGATGAATTTTGACAGTGTACTTTTGGTGACTGGAGAGCATGAAACCAAAGTTGGGATGAATTATTTCCGTGATACGGTTCCTCAAATTAAGCGGTCATTTAATTATTTGGCCATGGAAGTTCAACCATTAGATCAACACGAATATGCAGAACTAAAAACATTGGGTTTAGATGCCGTGATGGTGTACCAAGAAACTTACCATCCATCGACGTATGCGGAACATCATTTGCGAGGTAACAAAACGGACTTTAACTACCGCTTAGAAACGCCGGACAGATTAGCCAAAGCAGGGATTGATAAAATAGGCATTGGAGCCTTGATTGGTTTAGAAGAGTGGCGCACCGATTGTTTTTATGTGGCTGCGCATTTAGATTACTTGGAGCGTACGTACTGGCAAACAAGGTACTCGATTTCCTTTCCACGTTTGCGTCCATGTGAAGGCGCTTTGCAACCCAAATCAATCATGAGTGATAAACAGCTTGTGCAGTTAATCTGTGCATACCGTTTATTAAATTCGGAAGTTGAATTGTCACTGTCTACTCGTGAGTCTGAATACTTTAGAGATAATGTATTATCGCTTGGAATTACTTCTGTTTCTGCAGCATCAAAAACTCAACCTGGAGGTTATGCAAATAACGAAGAGGCATTAGAGCAATTTGCTATTAGTGATGAGCGCTCAGCGTCTGCGGTTGCACAAGCGGTTAAGGCGAGGGGTTTTGAACCGGTATGGAAAGATTGGGAGCGAAGTTATTCGGGATAGTTAGCTCTCATGACAATTGAGTGTTTCACGTGAAACCTATTTAAAAAATGAATACAAAAATGCCACGTTAATTCGTGGCATTTTAATTTTTAATAATTAGTTTACGTTGATTAACTTTCGTAGCTTAATTCAGCCGTTGCTTTTCTTAGCCATTCTTTCACTTTGCCATCAACTAATGGGCCGACGTCATTCCATACTTTTTGATGGTAATTGTTTAACCAAGCAAGTTCTGGACGGTTTAGCATATCGATATTGATTAAGCGTTTATCAATAGGGCAACGAGTTAACGATTCAAAGCCAAGCACTGAAAAATCACCTTTAGTTTCAATCTCAACAACCAACTCTAAGTTTTCAATACGAATACCAAACTCGTCTGCACGGTAGTAACCTGGTTCGTTTGATAACACCATACCAGGAAGCAAAGCTGTATTATTGACGACTTTAGCAATGCGTTGTGGGCCTTCGTGAACACTTAAGAAGTGACCAACACCATGACCAGTACCATGATCATAATCATAGCCTTGAGCCCATAAATGTTGACGAGCAAGAATATCTAATTGATGACCACATGTACCTTTAGGGAAGCGAGCAGAAGCTAAACCAATGTGACCTTTTAAAACTAAAGTAAACTGCTGTTTAATATCATCACTTGGAGTGCCAACCGCAAGAGTTCGAGTGATGTCTGTTGTCCCATCTGGATACTGACCGCCTGAATCAACAAGGTATAAGCTGTTCATTTGTAGCTTGCCTGGTTCAGGTTGGTTTTCATGATTATAGTGGCACATTGCGGCGTTGCCTGCAGCCGCTGAGATAGTATCAAAACTTAAATCAGCTAATGTTTCATCTTCTTCACGGAAGCCTTGAAGTTTATCAGCAAGCACCGCTTCGTCATGTAAATTACCCGCTTCGATTTCTGCATCAAACCACGTTAAAAATTTCACCATTGCTGCGCCATCACGAACGTGACACGCTTTCATGCCTGCTTTTTCAGTGTCATTTTTAGCGGCTTTTGGCAATAAACATGGGTCAGATGCCTCTATGATAGTGGCACCAGCAGCTGAAAGTACAAGTGACATCCATGCATTTGAGGTTGCAGAATCTACTAATACTTTTTTACCTGTAAGTGATTCTAGAATTGATTGTAGTTCTTCAGGTTTATGTACTCTAACACCTTGACCAACATGTTGACTAAAGTCAGAAGGTAGGCGAGCTGGATCTAAGAAAAAATCGACGGTTTCATCGGCATGAATAATGGCGTGAGATAATAGCACTGGCAAACGAGATACGTCTAAACCACGAACGTTCAGTAACCAACAAATAGAATCTAATTGCGTCAATAGTGCGGCATCCGCATTTTTCTTTGCAACTTCTTCTGCTATCTCATTGCGCTTATCGGCGCTTGATTGACCAACTAGATCAATAGGCATTAAACGAACATCTGACACTTTTACTTCTGGACGTTCTGCCCAACAAAGGTCAATAGGGTTCGTTGTGATCGTTTCTAAGGAAACAAAACCATCAACCGTTATCGTGGCATTTTTTAACCATTGTGCAGTATGCATTCTAGGGTCTACAGCGACTTTTGAATGAGTAGCAAGTGTTTCCTTAATCCATTCTAATAATGGTTCTTCATGTAAGTGACGGTACTCAAACACATCCGCAGGCACTTGTTTACGAACTTGAACGGTATAGCGACCATCAACAAAAATCGCAGCTTTATCTTTGGTTATCACCGCTGCACCAGCAGAGCCTGTAAATCCTGTTGCCCATAATAAACGTTCATTATGTTCAGGAATGTACTCGCCTAAAAACTCATCTTCATGTGGAATGATAAGTGCGTCAAAATCTTGTTTAACAAGCCATGAGCGAAGTTGCTCAATGCGTTGAGAAGTCTGTGGGTGCATCTGAGTATCCTTATTGGTGTTCTGTCCGTATATGGCGAGGCAGAAAGCGGGATTATTATTCGAGTTATAACCTAGCGCTTTTATAGCGCATCTGCAATTGTTGATGCTGATAAATCTTTACAGCGATTAATAATGGTATTACGCAGCCAGCAATTTGCAGCATCATTCTCTTTTTGTTGATGCCAGAAAAGTGTATAGGCCATTTGAGGTAATTCGGTAGGTAAAGGCAATACGACTAAATTAAGTTGTTTTGCAATCAGCTTAATAAAGTGGCTAGGGGCCGTAAATATTAAGTCTGTATGGGTACATAAACTTGCTGCACTATTAAAATCAGGGACAATAATACCAATGCTTCGCTCAAGTCCTCGGTCTGCCAATTTGTAATCGAGTAGCCATTGGTCTTTACCATCACAGCGAACTTGAACGTGGCGCTGCTGAAGATAAGTATCTAACGTCCATTCTTGTGTTAATACGGGATGGTTTGGTCTAACTAAGCACATTTGACTGTCTCGATAAATCTCTTTTCCTCGTATATCCGCTGGCATTTGCATGGTGATATTGGCGTATTTTGGATCTAAATCTTTCCCTGTAATTCCAATGTCCATCTCTCCTGATTGCAATTTCTTCAAGGTGGTCATATCCCAAGGATGAGTGTCTAACATGACATTAGGCGCTTTATTTAAAATGTAAGACATGAAGTGTGGCAGTAACAACGGATAGGTGCTTTCTACTAACCCTAATCGAAATCGATAATGGCTGTGCCGAGGTTCAAAACTCGATGCTTCTGTGATGGTCTCTAAATGACTTAATAAGGTATGCAGTTGTGCTTGTAGATTGCGCGCTTTTGCTGTGGGTTGAAGGCCATAAGCAGTACGAGTAAAAAGGGGGTCATTAAATTGATCTCGTAATTTAGCTAAGTTTTTACTGACCGCGGATTGACTCAAACATAAGCGTTGAGATGCGCGTGTTACGCTTTTTTCCTCTAATAATAAATGCAGAGTTAAAAGGAGGTTGAGATCAATCTTAGCTAACTTTTCGAAGAACATAGAGATATTCCAAATGAGAATGTTAGATCTGAATATAAACCATTTCTGTTCATATCTCTAATTGAGTACACTCCTCGAACTATTTTAGGAGTTACACATGCACACGCCAGTTTCCGCTCAACCAGCAACACCGTTTACGCAACAATCAGATAAAAAAATCATTACTCTCATGGTCATCTTGGTTTTATTTAGCCCGTTAGCGATTGATATTTATCTTCCTGCTTTACCTATGATGGTAAGCGAATTTCAAGTGCCTTCAACCCTAGGTCAAGATACGATTACGTGGTTTATGTTTAGTATGGGTCTTGGGCAACTATTCGCAGGCCCATTAGCTGACCGTTATGGCCGTCGCCCAATTGCATTAACGGGTATTGTTATTTATGGTTTGAGTGCAGCATTAGCTTATTCAGCTCAAGAAATGGAAATGCTATTAATTGCCCGTTTATTACAAGGCTTTGGTGCTTGCGCTACGTCAGTTGCTGCATTTGCTTCAGTGCGAGATTCATTTGGTGCAGAGAAAAGTGGTCGAATGATCAGTTACCTTAATGGCGCAATCTGCTTTATTCCGGCATTAGCACCTATTTTAGGCAGTTACTTAACCATTCATTTTGGCTGGCGTTCAAACTTCAGTTTTATGGCTGGATTTGCACTTGTCGCTCTAGCGTTGATCGCGATTAATTACAAAGAAACAAAACCGAAAGACACAGTACAAACAGGGCGCTTAATCAGTCCATCTCGTTATTGGTCGGTACTACAGCACCCAACCTTCTTATTCCACGCAACCTTATGTATGTTAGCGATGGGAGTTATCTTAGCTTATGTTACTTCAGCGCCAGTATTTCTGATTGATAAGCTTGGACTGACAATGCAAGAATTTACTAATTGGTTTGCGGTAAATGCGGTATTAAATATCGCGGCGTGTTTTGCTGCACCTAAATTCATGGTCAGATTCGGAACGAAAAACGCCTTATTATTCGGCCTAAGCATACTTGTTATTGCTGGTGGTTTAATGCTTGGTTTTCAACATATTCAGCAAGCTTGGGCGTTTATGGTCCCGATCTTTTTCTCGTCAGTAGGCTTCGCATGGGTACTGGGTTCGGCGGCAGGTAAAGCATTAGCACCTTTTGGTGATAGAGCGGGTACTGCTGCTGCATTGTTAGGGTTATTTCAAATGAGTGGTGCGGGCGTCATTGTTGGCACAATGCAAAGATTAGCACTCCCTTCTGCACAACTCTTAACGATAATGATGTGGCTTCTTATCCCAGGCTTGCTGATCCTATTGACTAAAACAGGCCAACGCTGGCATTCAGGCATTACTGAGAAGTAATTCCTATAAATTGAACAGAAAAAGAACGATTTTGGTTCGTAATATATTCAGTTAATGTGACTTTCAGTGTATATTCAGCATTATTACTAATATTGACAACTGAAAGGCAAAACGCGCAATGTCGATGTCTATTATTGAAATGGCTCGTGTTCTAGAGCAGATGGAAGAGTCACCAGAAAAACTAATGTTTGGTAAACTTCTATCTGAGTTAGGAAACCAAAGCCAAGAGCGCGTGCGAAGCGCTGCGAGACAAGTGTCAGTTCCAACATTGCGTGATCTTATTTACCAATTTCAAGTGGTAATAGAAGAGCGCAAAGGCGAAACGACTAAGAAATTAGCTGAAGAGATGGCAAAAGAAGGTGTCTCTTTAGAAGACTTCCAAGCTTATTTGGCAAGTAAATAAATAGCTTGAGTAAACAAAAAAAGCAGCGATTAGTCGCTGCTTTTTTTATATCAAATAAAAGGTTGCCGACTAAATTTTACCGGTAATTTCTTTCTCTTTTTTCTTTCCATAAAATTGTTGTACTAATAATCCGCACACAATCATAAGCAAGCCAATCAATGTTGATGGGTGGATCTCTTCACCAATGATATTTGCCAGAAGCAATAAAGAGATAAACGGAGACGCAAAAATTAGGTTACTGATACGTGCTGTATTTTGAGTTAAACGCAACGCAGATAACCACAATACAAACGTTATGCCCATCTCAAACAAACCGACATAAGACACCGCTAACCAACCACTCATTGGGATTTGTGCCCAAGGTGCGCCTTCATAGATACTCAACCCAATCGCAACAGGAAGTGCGACTAAGAAACCAAGTAGTAATCCTAAAATTGGGTCTGCTTTATTTTTCGCATTTAAGATCCAATAGCTCGCCCATAATAATGTTGAAAATAGCGCTAAACCAACACCTAATGGACTATCAAACTCTAGTGCTAAAATATTGCCTTTAGTTGCAATTACGATCACACCAAAATAACCCAACACGCAAGCAATCCAATCTTGTTTTCTGATTTTTTGACCAAGAAAAACAGCGGCCATTAACGTTAAGGTTATCGCCCAACTGTAGTTTATTGGTTGGGCTTGCGAAGCCGGTAATAGGTCGTAAGATTTAAATAGAACTAAGTAATAAGCCAGAGGGTTAATTGCGCCAAGTAAAATGTAATACAAAGGGTTGGCAATAAAGGTGCCGATGAGTTTCGATAATGTTTTTTGATAAGCAGCAACACCAATCAAAGCAAGAATAGAAACGGCACTGGCAATGGTGAGCATTTGAATTGGTGTAAAGTGTTCTAAAGTAATTTTAAACGCGGTAGCAACAGTGGACCATAATAGAACCGCTGCGATACCAAATCCTAAAGCACGACGTTCGTTCATTGTTATTATTCTCAGTTAGAAATCCATTTAGATCAGGAGTGTACCTGCGCTTGATAAATAGTGTTAACTGGACATTTATCCAGTATCAAAATATCCTATAAGAATAAGTTTTTGTATTGAGTAAGTTATGGAATTTTTTAATCAATTTGGTGGGCACTTATTGTTTGGTTTTGCGGGAGCAAGCATTGCTTATGCCGTAGCACATGTCTTAGCAAAAAGTCGTAATCAACAAGAATTAGCCTTATTAGAGCATGAATTAGAATCAGAAAAAAAACTCGCATCAACTCAATTAAACCAACTCAATCTGCAATTAGAGAAACAGCAGAATGAGTTGGATGAACTGGATCTCGAAAGAGATAAGCTTGCCCAAGAACAAAAACAATCTCATGGTCGTTTAATGGCCGCCATGGAAAAGCTGCGTTATTTTGAAGCCATCCAAAAAGAGAAAGAATTTTTAACTCAACAATTAGAGTTTTCACGCCAAGCGAATTCTAATGTAGAAGCGGAACTGCGAGAGCAAGAAGCGCGTCATGAAGAAGAGCGTAAATCGAGCCAAGAAAAACTTGAGATGCTAGAGCGTGCAGAGTTGCGCTTAAAGCAGCAATTTGAAAACTTAGCGAATCAGTTATTTGAACAAAAAACCAAAACCGTTGATGAGCAAAATAAAGTCAGTTTAGAGGGCTTGTTGTCACCATTAAAAGAGCAGTTAGAAGGATTTAAAAGACAGGTTAACGACAGTTTTGGTTTTGAAGCCAAAGAGCGACATACTTTAGTGCATGAAATTCGTAGCTTACAACAGCTGAATGAACGAATGACACAGGAAGCGGTAAACCTGACCAATGCACTAAAAGGTGACAACAAACAGCAAGGTAATTGGGGTGAAGTCGTCCTTGCCCGAGTACTAAAAGAGTCAGGGTTACGAGAAGGCCATGAGTACGATACCCAAGTCAGTATGGATGATGAAGACGGTAAGCGTTTTTATCCCGATGTAATTGTTCACTTACCTGACGAGAAAGATGTCGTGGTCGATTCAAAAATGACCTTGGTTGCCTACGAGCGATTTTTTAACAGTGATGACTTTAACCAAAAAGAGCAAGCGCTTGATGAGCACTTAATGGCAATTCGTGCACATTTACGAGGGCTCAGTAAAAAGGATTATCATAAGTTAAATGGCTTACGCAGCTTAGATTATGTCTTGATGTTTATTCCTGTAGAGCCTGCATTCCAAGTGGCAATTGAAGCGGATCCCTCGTTGATATCAGATGCAATGGAGCAGAACATTATTATCGTTAGTCCAACAACCTTGTTGGTGGCATTAAGAACCATCAGTAATTTATGGCGAAACGAAAGACAAAATCAGAACGCAAAAATCATCGCCGATCGTGCCAGTAAGTTATACGACAAAATGCGTTTGTTTGTCGATGATATGGAAGCGGTAGGCAGTTCGTTAGATAAAGCGAATCAAAGCTACCAAGGTGCGATGAATAAATTGGCAAGTGGACGAGGCAATATTATTCGTCAGGCTGAAAGCTTTAAAGAGCTAGGTGTCGAAGTAAAGCGAGACATAAATCGTAAATTTATTGAGCAATCTTTTGACGCAGATACGATTCAAACGCTTGGAGATAACGGCTTGGATAAAGTAGACTAGAGTGCTGTTGAATTCAGAGTGTAGGGATTCAGCGAACAATCTCTAGAGGACGAAAAATGACGGACAAGATGAACATTGCTGAAGAAACAACGCACTTTGGCTTCACCACAGTCGCGAAAGATGAGAAAGTCGCGAAAGTTGCAGAAGTATTTCACTCTGTAGCAGCAAAATACGACATCATGAATGACCTTATGTCTGGTGGTGTTCACCGTGTTTGGAAACGATTCACGATTGATTGCAGTGGCGTACGTCCTGGTCATAAAGTTCTTGATTTAGCGGGCGGTACTGGAGACCTTACGGCTAAATTTTCACGTATCGTTGGTGACACGGGCCAAGTTATTTTAGCGGACATCAACAACTCAATGTTGAATGTTGGTCGAGATAAACTGCGCGATATGGGCATTGTTGGTAACGTAAATTACGTACAAGCAAATGCTGAAGAATTACCCTTCCCAGATGATTTCTTTGATTGTATTACTATTAGCTTTGGCCTACGAAACGTCACGGATAAAGATAAAGCCTTACGTTCGATGTTTCGTGTATTAAAGCCTGGCGGTCGTCTATTGGTCTTGGAGTTCTCAAAACCAATCATTGAACCATTATCTAAAATCTATGATGCGTACTCTTTCCATTTACTTCCTAAAATGGGTGAATTGATCGCGAATGATGCTGAAAGCTATCGTTATTTAGCGGAATCTATTCGTATGCACCCAGATCAAGAAACACTAAAAAGCATGATGGAAGACGCAGGTTTTGAGCAAGCAAACTATTACAACCTTACTGGTGGTATTGTTGCATTGCACCGTGGTTATAAGTTTTAAAGGATAAAACGATGCCATTAGAACCGTTTGTAACTGGCGTGATGGAAACGGGGTTAAATACTCTGTTGAAAGAATCACCGGACAGTAAAGCTGCTTTGCTGCGCTTAAAAGGTAAAATCATTCATGTTCATTTAAACGAAGTGAATAAAGATCTGTATTTCATCTTTAGCCAACAGCAAGTGGACATTCTGTCCAAGTTTGAAGGTGAGGTAGATTGCTATCTTGCTTTAAATCTTTCTGTCTTGCCTCAATTGCGTGAGCAAAATAATATTACTCAATTAATAAAACAAGATAAGTTGGTGCTTGAAGGTGATCTTAACCTCGCTCAACAATTTTCTGCATTATTAACAGAGTTGAAACCAGATGTGGAAGAAAAACTCTCTCAATACACCGGTGATATCGTGGCTCATACGTTAGTGAGTGGCGTAAAAAACAGTGCGTGTTGGGTAAAAACACAAATTTCTCGCCAAACACGTCACGCGGCAGAAGTGTTAACCGAAGAGTGGAAGATTGCACCTGCGCCGTTAGAAATTGCACATTTTTGTGACCAAGTGTCTGATGTTGACGCTCAACTTGCCGAGCTTGATGCTCGTTTAACTCGACTATTAAATCGTAATTCAGTGGAGAGCGCATGACCCCATCAGAGCTAAAACGCCTATATCATATTACCAAGGTACAACTTGAGTATGGATTAGATGAACTGCTGCCTGATCATGCATTAACTCAATTACCGAAACGTTTACGTCGAGGCCTTTTTTGGATTAAAAATAAACATCCAGAAAAACCGTTGGGTGAACGTTTACGTTTAGCGCTGCAAGAATTGGGGCCGGTATGGATTAAATTTGGTCAAATGATGTCGACGCGTCGTGACCTTTTTCCGCCTCATTTAGCTGATCAACTGGCGTTACTGCAAGATCAAGTTGCTCCGTTTGATGGCCAATTAGCTAAAGACCAAATGGAGATTGCACTTGGTGGACCACTAGAAAATTGGTTTACTGAGTTTGATATTATTCCATTAGCGTCTGCCTCTATCGCTCAAGTGCATACTGCAAAACTAAAAGAGTCAGGTCGTGAAATAGTTCTCAAGATTATTCGTCCTGATATTCGCCCAGTGATTGAAGCGGATATTCGATTGATGTACCGCATGGCTGGGTTAGTTGAGCAGCACATTCCGGAAGCCCGTCGTCTTAAACCGGTTGAGGTTATCGAAGAATATGAGAAAACTTTAATCGATGAACTAGACTTAAGAAGAGAGGCCAGTAATGCGATGCAGCTGCGCCGTAACTTTGAAGGCAGTGAAGAGTTGTATGTACCAGAAGTTATTTTAGATTTAAGTTCTGAAAATTTGATGGTGTCTGAGCGTATCTATGGTATTCAAGTTTCTGATATTGAACAATTAGAAAGAAATAACACCAACATGAAGCTGTTAGCAGAACGTGGTGTGTCAGTTTTCTTTACTCAAGTGTTTAGAGACAGCTTTTTTCATGCGGATATGCACCCAGGGAATGTCTTCGTAAATCCAGATAATCCAGATAATCCACAATGGATTGGATTAGACTGTGGTATTGTTGGAACTCTCAATAAAGAAGATAAGCGTTATTTAGCGGAAAACCTATTAGGTTTCTTTAATAGTGATTATCGTAAAGTCGCACAATTGCATGTTGATTCAGGTTGGGTTCCGGCAGACACTAATGTCGAAGAATTTGAATTTGCGATCCGCATGGTGTGTGAACCTATATTTGCGAAGCCATTAGGTGAGATATCCTTTGGTCATGTGCTGTTGAATTTATTCAATACAGCACGACGTTTTAATATGGAAGTGCAACCGCAATTGGTTTTATTGCAAAAAACATTATTGTACGTAGAAGGATTAGGGCGACAGCTATACCCTCAATTGGATCTATGGGCAACCGCCAAACCGTTTTTAGAAACGTGGATGGCAAAACAAGTTGGACCGGCAGCCTTCCTGACTGCTTTGAGTGAGAAAGCGCCATTTTGGGCTGAAAAATTGCCAGAGCTACCAGAGTTAGTTTATGACAGTTTGCGCCAGGGCAAAGTTCTCAATCAACGAATGGATAAACTCTACGCAGGTTATCGTCAAAGTAAGCGTCAACAAGCGAAAGGACAATTTCTATTTAATGCTGGAGCAACTCTGTTGATTTGTTCTGCGGTGTTATTAACCAGTAACATTACTGCGTTAGCATCAATTAGTGCTGCTACAGGAATCACGTTTTGGCTATTAAGCTGGCGAGCATATCGTCGATAAGCGTTATTCTTATTAGCAATTTTTTAACCCTAACACGCTGAGGAAACAAGCATGGGTGGTATTAGTATTTGGCAACTTCTTATTATTGCAGTAATTATCGTTCTGTTATTTGGTACGAAAAAATTACGCGGTGTAGGCAGTGATTTGGGTTCTGCAGTTAAAGGCTTTAAAAAAGCAATAAGTGAAGAAGATACAGCAAAAGATGCGAAAAAAGACGCTGATTTTACTGCTCCTCAAAACTTAGAGAAAAAAGAAGCAGAGACAGTAGAAAAGCAAAAGCAAAACGACAAAGAGCAGGCATAACACGTGTTTGATATCGGTTTTTGGGAACTGATACTAATCTCTGTTGTTGGACTCGTTGTATTAGGGCCGGAGCGCTTACCAAAAGCGATTCGCTCTGTAGCGCAGTTTGTTGGGGCAGCAAAAAGCATGGCGAATAACGTCAAAGATGAGCTGACACAGGAACTGAAAATACAAGAGTTACAAGATAATTTGCGTAAAGCAGAACAGATGAATATGGATGACTTATCGCCTGAACTTAAAAAGTCAGTAGAAGAGTTAAAACAAGCGGCAGCTGATGTCACTCGTCCATATGCCAAACCAGAAGAAACTGTAGATACACCAAAAGTAGATACAGAGATTCCGGTTGCGTCTGGTTCAACTTCTAAAACAAAAGCAGAGTAATTATGTCATCAGTTGAACACTCTCAGCCGTTGTTAACTCACCTATTAGAGCTAAGGAATCGATTACTAAAGGCATTAATTGCCGTCATAGTGGTGTTTTTAGGTCTAGTCTGGTTTGCTAATGACATTTATGAGTTCTTATCAGCGCCTTTGGTAGAAAGACTGCCTGCAGGTGCAACGATGATAGCAACTGATGTCGCGTCACCATTTTTCACGCCCATAAAGCTGACTTTGGTGGCATCGATATTTGTCGCTGTTCCAGTGATTCTTTATCAAGTGTGGGCATTTGTCGCTCCTGGATTGTATAAGCATGAAAAGAAACTCGTCATGCCATTATTGTTCTCAAGCTCAATGCTGTTTTATGCCGGCGTTTCTTTCGCTTATTTTATCGTCTTCCCATTAGTGTTTAGTTTTTTTACAAACATTGCTCCGGAAGGTGTTCAAGTAGCGACTGATATTGCCAGTTATCTTGATTTTGTATTAGCATTGTTTTTAGCGTTTGGTATTGCGTTTGAAATTCCTGTTGCCATCATTTTATTATGTTGGACGGGAGCGACAACGCCGGAAACGTTAAAGCAAAAACGTCCATACATTGTCGTGGGTGCTTTTGTTGTCGGTATGATGCTAACACCGCCAGATATTATTTCTCAAACTTTACTTGCAGTGCCTATGTGTATTCTATTTGAGTTTGGACTGTTCTTTTCTCGTTTCTATGTGAGAGAGAAAGACGAAGATGATATGGAACAAGATGAAGCGTAACGCTTGATAAATTGGGTAATATGAAAAGCGTTGATGTTATGTCAGCGCTTTTTTTATGGGGTCAATTTAGCTAACGTCTTTTATATAGTGATCTTGCTCACGCATACTCTTTATAGAGGTTTGGGACAAAGTGGAATAGCCGTGTGCGAGATCTCTTACAAATGAGTGAGATTTATCGTTTTATTTGTAATCATAAATACATTATTTCAACCTAAGCTCATGTAAAATAAGTTCTTTTTATTTTGTGGTTAATTTTGTATATATTTTTTTGCAAAAAATAGGATTTAGTCTATTGCCGAAATAGATGAAAAGCGTAATCTCAATGGTGTCGGAAGGATGCTGACACGGAACAGGAACTAGCCAAGGATTTGGTAAGCTTCAGGATGAAGCACTCGGTTACTTAGGATTAGTAATCGGCACGGATAGCAAAATGGACATTGAATGGACGCAATAGTAACTAGGATGGTTGCTACTAAGGAAAGACGATGGACACCTCTAGGATTGAGGTAAAAGGATTGCACATCAGGATGATGTAAGGGACACCGCTCAAGGAACAAGCGAAGAGAGTTAACTACGGATTGTTAACGGATCAGGATAAGATCAAGGACACCGCTAGGATGGCGAGAAAGGAATAAGCTGAAGGAATCAGCATACTATCAAGGATTTGATGCATGGAGCACCATTAGTAGCCGGATTGCTGCGAGTAAAGTTATAACCCCGTTAGACGAGAGTCTAGCGGGGTTTTTCTTGTTTGGAACAAAGTAAAAGAGCAGGGTTCAGATCGGTCGCAAGCTCCCTTTAAGGTTTCAGGGGGATGTGTGATTAGTTTATCTATATTCGCTAGAAACTATACGCTGCGCTAACTAGATACTATAAGAGCGACTATTGTGACGTTGGAATAACAGCGTTAAAGAATCAGCTTTTTTTCTTATAGAAGCGAAGCGGTCTAGCCTCTAGTTAGCGTAGCGTATAGATTCTTCCTGAAACCTCTAGCGAAGCGATCTGAATCCTTACTCCCAAAACACCATGACCCGTGTGCGAGATCTCTCACAAACAAGTGCGCTTTTTCGCTTTATTTATGGATAAAGATAACCAGTGATAATTTAAATTATTGATATTTAATGCCTTTGTGTGTTTCAACAAAAGGGCGATAATTATTTTTGCAAAAGTTTGAATTTAGTCTATTGCTGAAAATAATGAAAAGCGTAATCTTATTGGTGTCGGAAGGATGCTGACACGGAACAGGAACTAGCCAAGGATTTGGTACGCTTCAGGATGAGGCACTCGGTTACTTAGGATTAGTAATCGGCATGGATAGCGAAATGGACATTGAATGGACGCAATAGTAGCTAGGATGGTTACTACTAAGGAAAGACAATGGACACCTCTAGGATTGAGGAAAATGGATTGCACATCAGGATGATGTAAGGGACACCGCTCAAGGAACAAGTGAAGAGAGTTAACTACGGATTGTTAACGGATCAGGATAAGATCAAGGACACCGCTAGGATGGCGAGAAAGGAATAAGCTGAAGGAATCAGCATACTATCAAGGATTTGATGCATGGAGCACCATTAGTAGCCGGATTGCTGCGAGTAAAGTTATAACCCCGTTGGACGAGAGTCTAGCGGGGTTTTTCTTGTTTGGGACAAAGTAAAAGAGCAGGGACGAGAGGCGAGGACGCTTCGCTCGAGGAGCGAGGAAGAGAAAAATCCAAAGCCTATTCGCTTCTATAAGAGCAGAGCCAATTCAGAATCTTGATGAAATATGGTATCAACAACCCCCTCTAACTCCCCCTTATATTGATATTATCGATCCCAGTAATTCATAGATAAAGGGGGGAGAACCTTCTTTGGTATTGTTATTCTAGCGATCACAAGACAGCTCCTCCCCTTGAGTAATTATCTTATGTGATCACTACTGTTGATATAAGGGGAGGCTAGGAGGGGTTGTGAGTGCAGGGTTTAATTGTTCAGTATTTTTTTGATCTTATAGTTTCTAGTTAGCGAAGCGTATCGTTTCTAGTCGTATTAATCACTTACCACAATCACCTCTGAACCCTTCAAACAAAGCGATCTGAACTCTATTGTTTTCTCTTAAATCCCAAAAAGTTTTTTCGCATTCGCCGTCGTAACCGCATCCACATCCGCCAGACTCATCTCACGTAAATCAGCGACGCGTTGAGCAACCAACTGCGTATATGCAGGCTCATTACGCTTACCACGGTGAGGTACTGGTGCTAAATATGGGCAATCGGTCTCTAAGATTAAGTAATCCATATTAAGGTGAGGAATGATTTTATCCATACCGCCATTTTTAAAAGTAGAAACACCACCAAGACCTAAGTGAAAGCCTAAATCATTGATCGCTTTAGCTTCGTCAACAGAGCCACCAAAGCAGTGGAAAGTGCCTGATAACGAGCCGTCTTGCTCTTGTTTTAGCAGGGTTAATGTCTCTTCAATAGAGTCACGAGTATGAATCACTACCGGTAATTTCATCTCTTTTGCCCAGTTTAACTGAGTGATAAAAGCCATCTCTTGTTCAGCTTTAAAGGTTTTGTCCCAGTATAGGTCAATACCTATTTCACCTACCGCAATGAAGTTGTGTTTCTCAAACCAAGAGTGGATTGTCGCTAGGGTTTGCTTAACATCAGCATTCACATAGCATGGGTGTAGCCCTATCATTGAGCGACAAATCTCAGGGTAAGTCGCCTCGGTTTTTAACATTGGTTCGATAGACTCTAAATCAATGTTAGGCAATAAGATCTGATTGATACCTTGTGATAAGGCACGTTGAACAACCAAATCTCGGTCTTCATCAAATTCTTTCGCATATATGTGAGCGTGGGTATCAATCATAATTAAGGGTCTTTTATTCAAGTTATGTTTCCTATCATACCAAGTTAATCGTAAAAATCAGATCCCTAAGAAAATTTGGATTCAAAAGGCGATGGGTATATATTGAACGCATCATAAATACAAAAGGAGCTCAGTGTGTCTGTATCCATTCAAGGTACGTTTCCAAACCGTCGTATGCGTCGTATGCGTAAGCATGAATTTAGCCGCCGTCTAATGGCTGAGAACCAATTAACCGTCAATGACTTAATCTATCCAATGTTTGTGCTTATGGGTAAAGACCGTCGTGAAGCGGTAGATTCAATGCCGGGTGTTGAGCGTTTATCGATTGATTTATTACTTGAAGAAGCACAACGTTTATATGACTTAGGTATTCCTGCGATTGCCTTATTCCCAGTAGTGTCTCAAGATGCGAAAAGCTTATGTGCAGCAGAAGCTCACAATCCAGAAGGTTTAGTTCAGCGTGCTGTGAAAGAGTTAAAAGCACATGTTCCTGAGTTAGGTGTTATCACTGATGTCGCATTAGACCCATTCACGACTCACGGGCAAGATGGCATTATTGATGAAGATGGTTACGTGATGAATGACGTAACGACAGAAGTTCTGATTAAGCAGGCATTATCGCATGCTGAAGCGGGTGCTGATGTGGTGGCTCCGTCTGACATGATGGATGGTCGTATCGGTGAGATCCGTAAAGCGCTAGAAAAAGCGGGTTACGTTCATACGCAAATCATGGCGTATTCTGCAAAATATGCCTCTTGTTACTATGGCCCATTCCGTGATGCCGTTGGTTCTTCGTCGAATCTTAAAGGTGGCAACAAGAAGAACTACCAAATGGATCCAGCCAACAGCGATGAAGCAATTCACGAAGTGGCAATGGACATTAATGAAGGCGCAGACATGGTGATGGTGAAACCAGGTATGCCTTACTTGGACATCGTGCGTCGTGTTAAGACTGAGCTTCAAGTGCCTACCTTTGCTTATCAAGTATCAGGTGAATATGCGATGCACAAAGCCGCTATTATGAATGGTTGGTTGAGTGAGCGTGATACGGTGATGGAGTCGTTATTGTGCTTCAAACGTGCCGGCGCTGATGGCATCCTAACTTACTTTGCAAAAGATGTAGCAGAGTGGTTGGCGGAAGAGAAGAAATAAGATCAGGGTTCAGATCGCTTCGCTTAAAGGTTTCAGGGGTGGGTGTGGTGAGCTTTGGTGTTAACTAGAGACTATACGCTGCGCTAACTAGAGGCTATAAGAGCATTGAACTCAGTGTTGTTAACTTTTTTCTAAAAAATAAAAAAAGCATGATGATTTTAGTTAATCATCATGCTTTTATTTTTCCTGAATCCTGAATCCTGAATCCTGAATCCTGAATCCTGAATCTAGTATCTAGTATCAATCTAGCTCTTGATTTTGCTCTTATTAGAAGCGAAGCGTTCTAGTTTCTTGGCTCTATAACTAAATCCCAGCCAATATTCGTCTGCTTATCCGCTTCTATTTCCAACTCCGCTCTAGTTAGGGGGTTTTCCGCTAACCATTTCTTATCAATAGACAACGATAAAACATCGTCTTTTTCAGAAAGAGTGACCGATGGAGCTAAAGAAACATCACGACGATGAGTCAGAATAATAGCCAAGCGCAAAATGCGTAACATACGTTGAGCTGATAAATCAGAAACTGCGTGCTGAGTTGGTATGGCAGAGAACTGTTCACGATAACGACGCAGTAATTCACCTAATAGATGTTTTTGCGCTCGTGTATAACCCGGTAAATCTAGTGCATTGATTAGGTAGGCTGAGTGTTCGCCGCCTTTTTTATAATCAATAGAAATACCAATTTCATGCAATTGAGCCGCCGCTTTTAATAAGGGTAATGCTTGAGGTTCGTTCAGCCAATTAGTGCCACATTGCGCGATAAGTTGTTCTGCTAATTCGGTAACTTGATCGGCATAAGCAAAATCTAATTGATAGCGTTGTTGAACACTACTGATGGTGCGTTGGCATACTTCATCGTGTTGTAATGCTTCAATCATGCCATAGCATAAGCCTTCGCGCAGAGCACCACCAGCCAATGTCATTGAATCAATATTGAGTAATTCAAATATAGCGATAAGGATGGATAAACCACTTGGGAACACTAAGGCGCGCTCAAGGGTCAATCCATCAATATCTAATTCTTCTAAATGTTCATATTGCATTGCTTGTTTTTGAAGGCGCTTAAGCTTGGCTAAGGTGATAACCTCATCCATGCCTTGCGCCAACATAATTTCTTGCAATGCTTGTACCGTGCCACTAGCTCCAACACAGGTTTGCCAACCAAGGTCAGTGTACTGTTTTAAAATAGGAGCTAAAGTCTCTTTTGCGCCAGTAATCGCAGCATCAAAGTTTTTTTGAGTTAATGCACGGTCTTTAAAGTAGCCTTCAAGCCAAGTGACACAGCCCATTTTTAGGCTTGTGAGTGCTTGTGCTTCAAAACCTTCACCAATGATAAGTTCAGTACTTGCTCCGCCAATATCGACAACGAGTCGACGGCCATTACCACCGGAAGTGTGTGCAACTCCTTGGTAAATAGTACAAGCTTCTTCCTCTCCCTCGATCACATTAATATCATGACCTAAGATTTTATTGGCTTTTTCTAAGAAGATATCCACATTGGTCGCCACACGCAGTGTTGCAGTACCGACAATGCGAATATTTTCTACTGGGATGTCTTGCAGACGTTCTGCAAATAAGCTCAAACAATCCCACCCACGCTGCATAGCTTCATGGCTGAGTGTGTTATTTTCATCTAATCCCGCAGCTAAACGTACTTTACGTTTGATTTTAGCCATGGTTTGCACACTACCATTTATATGACGCACAACAAGCATATGGAAGCTATTGGAGCCTAAATCAATGGCGGCATACATCGGTGATATTGTTGAACTTTTCATAACATCCCTTTACTGTTTTTCCATAGTTCTCAATTACGCTTGAGGGCTACGAGGTTGACGTGGGCGTGAATATTTACGATTTCCGCCTGGACGTTGACCATTATTATTGCTGCCGTTACGACGATTTTGTTGCGGACGGCGTTGAAGTCTGATTGGTGCAGGTAACTCTTCCAATAGAGCTGAAGAATCATAATCCGATTGTGGGATTGAATGTTCAATGTATTCTTCAATTGCAGGAAGGTTAATTGCATATTCTTCACAAGCAAAACTAATCGAGTTACCGCTTTCACCAGCACGACCTGTACGACCAATACGGTGAACATAGTCTTCGGCTTCATTTGGTAAATCAAAGTTAAATACGTGTGTTACTTGTGGAATGTGTAGACCACGAGCCGCTACGTCGGTAGCAACAAGAATATCTACGTCACCTTTAGTGAATTCTTCTAGGATGCGTTCACGTTTTTTCTGTGGAACATCACCAGTAAGAAGACCTACGCGGTGTTTATCGGCAGCTAGGTGACCCCAAACTAATTCACATTTGTGTTTAGTATTGGCGAAAATAATTGCACGATCAGGCCATTCTTCTTCGATTAACGTTTGAAGAAGTGCCATTTTATGGTCATTTGAAGGATAGAATAATTCTTCCGTAATAAGATGACCTGTTTTTTGATCCGGTTCAACGACTACGTGCTCAGGTTCTTGCATGTGTTCAAATGCAAGTTCTTGTACACGATAAGATAACGTTGCTGAGAACAGCATATTTAGACGTTCTGTTGGCGCAGGCATACGACGGAAGATAAAGCGAATATCTTTAATGAAACCTAAATCGAACATACGATCGGCTTCATCAAGAACAACGACTTGAATCATCTTAAAGTCAATTTGACCTTGCTTGTAGAAATCTATAATACGGCCAGTTGTTCCGATTAGGATATCAACACCAGCTTCGATAACTTTCTGTTGTTTTTCATAACGTTCGCCACCGTAAGCAAGTGCCGCTTTTAAGCCAGTACTTGCGATTAGAGATTCAGCATCGTTATGAATTTGAATCGCTAACTCACGCGTAGGAGCCATAATAATAGCTCGTGGTTGCGTGATTTTACGACCTTCAGGAGCAGGCGTCGTTAATAGGTGATTAAAAGTAGCAGCAAGGAACGCGAGCGTCTTACCAGTGCCCGTTTGGGCTTGGCCTGCAATGTCTTGGCCGGCGAGCAGTACCGGCAATGCCTTAGCTTGAATAGGAGTACAATTAATGAACCCTTTTGCATTCAAACCATCAAGGACCTGAGGTTCTAAACCTAGGTCGGCAAACTTTTGCTCTGTGATGTGCGTCTTTTTCATTGCTATAGAATATCAGTTAAAGCTTGCAATACGAAACGTATTCCATTCAAATAGGGCATCAATTTGCTGGTTATCATCAAATCAGCCTTTAAATTTAACGTTGGAGTTGACGATGAGCGACAAAATTTTGCAGCTTACAGATAGCGGTTTTGAAGAAAGTGTGATCAATGCAGCAGGCCCAGTACTAGTAGATTTCTGGGCAGAATGGTGTGGACCATGTAAAATGATCGCACCTATTCTGGATGAAATCGCAGATGAGTACGAAGGCAAATTAACGATTGGTAAATTAAATATTGATCAGAATGCAGGAACACCACCAAAGTTTGGTATCCGTGGTATTCCGACGCTACTTTTGTTTAAAGATGGCGGCGTAGCTGCAACGAAAGTGGGTGCACTTTCAAAAACTCAGCTTAAAGAGTTTCTTGATGCAAACCTATAATATAGGGTGCAATTAAGTCAGATAGAACCGCATGTAATGAAAAATTATGTGCGGTTTTGTTTTTCTGAGCTAAGCTAAGCTTAGAAATCAGGGCCAAGCCCTAGACTAAAATGCAAATAAGTGATAATTTATTGGGCGTATTTCATACGATTTCATTTCTTGACCGAGCTCGAAGGTCATCCATTCTTAAATCAACTAAAGATAGAATCTGATTTTGACTAAACAACTACCTACCACTATGAATCTTACTGAACTTAAAAACAGACCAGTGTCTGACCTTGTTGCTCTTGGCGAATCATTAGGCCTAGAAAACCTAGCTCGTCTAAGAAAACAAGACATCATCTTCTCCATCCTTAAGCAACATGCGAAAAGCGGTGAAGACATCTTTGGAGATGGTGTACTTGAGATTCTTCAAGATGGCTTTGGTTTCCTTCGTTCAGCAGATTGTTCTTACTTGGCTGGCCCGGATGACATCTATGTCTCTCCAAGCCAAATTCGTCGCTTTAATTTGCGTACTGGTGACACGATTGGCGGAAAGATTCGTCCACCAAAAGATGGCGAACGTTATTTCGCTCTTCTTAAAGTAAACGCTGTTAATTATGACCGTCCAGACAATGCTCGTAACAAAATCCTTTTTGAAAACCTTACCCCTTTACACGCAAACGATCGTTTACGTATGGAACGTGGTAATGGTTCAACAGAAGACATTACGGCGCGTATTCTTGATTTAGCTTCTCCAATTGGCCGTGGCCAACGTGGTCTGATTGTTGCTCCGCCAAAAGCGGGTAAAACAATGCTACTTCAAAACATTGCTCAAAGTATTGCTCATAACCACCCTGAGTGTGAGTTAATGGTTCTACTTATCGATGAACGTCCAGAAGAAGTAACTGAGATGCAACGCCTTGTTAAAGGTGAAGTAATTGCATCTACGTTTGATGAGCCAGCGTCTCGTCACGTACAGGTTGCTGAAATGGTAATCGAAAAAGCGAAGCGTCTTGTTGAGCATAAAAAAGACGTGGTTATCCTATTGGATTCAATTACTCGTCTTGCTCGTGCATACAACACCGTTATTCCATCATCAGGTAAAGTTCTTACTGGTGGTATTGATGCAAACGCATTACACCGTCCTAAACGCTTTTTTGGTGCAGCTCGTAACGTTGAAGAAGGTGGTAGTTTAACTATCATTGCAACGGCATTGGTTGATACTGGCTCTAAAATGGATGAAGTTATCTACGAAGAGTTTAAAGGTACTGGTAACATGGAATTGCATTTAAACCGTAAAATTGCGGAAAAACGTATATTCCCAGCGATTGACTTTAGTCGTTCAGGTACTCGCCGTGAAGAGCTACTTACGAAGACTGATGAGCTACAGAAAATGTGGATCTTACGTAAGATTGTTCATCCAATGGGTGAAAGTGATGCGATGGAATTCTTAATTGATAAATTATCAATGACGAAGACGAATGATGAGTTCTTTGATGCGATGCGTCGCCAGTAATTGAGATTCTCCTCAATTATTGATATCTAACTCAATAAATAATAAAACGCTGCCAAATTGGCAGCGTTTTTTGTTGCTTATTTGTTAATTTGACGGCATCATCATTTGTACTAGGTTGTGTAATATAAACTTAGTTAATTTAAGGAGCTACATATGCAACAAGGACTGTTGGCATCGATCCTCCTCTCTGCAAGTTTGCTGGTTGGTCACGTATCAGCCTCTGAAGTTCAACCTAATTTTGTTCATAGTTTATTGGTTGATCAGCAACTCAATAAGAAGGTCGATGAACTGCATCAATATTTAATTGATGGCGATATCATCACGCTTAATTTTTCTCTCAATCGTTTATCTATGCCACAACAGGAAGCTGTTCGGTTCATGTTGGTAAAACAGATAGAGCAACAACAATTAATTTTAGATCCGAAAGGCACTATTTGGCTAAGGGAGCAATTAGCTATTCATCCAACCTATACCATTAAACAAGCAGGTAATGGGTATGTGGTGACGAAACTTGCGTTTGATTACAGCAGTATTGCTTCTCGTGTATTAAACCAAATGTCGAAAGACCAACAAGTGTTAGATTTTATTCTTGCAGCGGAAGAACATAAATTGGTGCTGTCTGAATGGCTAGTGGGTGAGCCTCATCAGGTTCGCGTTCGCCAATCAATTGTATTAGCTGAATTGGACAGCTTAACGCCAGAAGCATTGAATTATTTAGTCTCACAGATTACAGACGGCTCATTATCTGTTTGGTTACCAACAACAGAAGTAATGGTTCGTTTAGCTCAAATATCTCAAAATTCTGATGTGTATAAAATTCTATGGAAAATGAGAACGGATCAATACAGCGTGGCTGAATTGGGTCGATTATCAAACATTGCTCCCGATCCATTTGCGATTCAGCAATTAATGTCGGCCACCAATAATCCGTCATTAAAACAGAGTGCTTTTGCTTCGCTAGCGCAACTCCATCCTCTCCCTCAAGATGTTCAGCAGTTCTTATTAGCTAAAATCGATCATATTCAAGACGGTGGTGCTGTTGCCATGCATTTAGCAAATTATGGGCATCAATCTTGGTTAGAAAGTTTACCGATAACGCGAAATAAAGTTCGAAAACAACACGTAAGGTTAGCGCTGTCACAACGTTAATAATGAGAAAAGTAGGTAAAGATAAATAGAGAGTGTGAGTTTGAATTGGGTTGGGTATAATCTAGTCAAACTTCACGATATGTAGATAGCGATGCAATATAAGGATTTACGCGGTTTTCTTGATCACTTGGAAGGGATCGGACAGTTAAAACGCATTTCACACCCCATTGACCCTCATTATGAAATGACAGAGATCAGCGATCGTACTTTACGAGCGGGTGGTCCAGCATTGTTGTTTGAAAATCCTATCGGTTACGATATCCCCGTATTAACGAATCTCTTTGGTACTGCTGAACGAGTGGCGATTGGTATGGGACGTCAAGACGTTCTTGAGCTGCGTGAAGTCGGTAAATTACTGGCGTATTTAAAAGAGCCTGAGCCACCAAAAGGCTTTAAAGACGCGTTAGATAAACTGCCTGTTTTTAAACAAGTTTTAAACATGCCAACCAAGAATATTCGTAAGGCCAACTGCCAACAGATTGTTTGGCAAGGCGATGCGGTTGATTTAGATAAAATTCCAGTAATGAGTTGTTGGGCTGATGATGTTGCCCCGTTATTAACTTGGGGTCTAACCGTTACTAAAGGCCCAAATAAAAAACGTCAGAATTTGGGGATTTATCGTCAACAGAAATTGAGTAAAAACAAAGTCATCATGCGCTGGCTTGCGCATCGTGGTGGAGCTTTGGATTTGCGTGACTGGATGGAAACCAATCCAGGTGAACCTTTCCCTGTTTCTGTCGCATTTGGTGCTGATCCTGCCACAATTCTTGGTGCGGTCACTCCTGTACCGGATACCTTATCTGAATATGCATTTGCTGGTCTTCTACGTGGTAGTAGAACCGAAGTAACCAAATCTATTAGTAACGATTTGGAAGTGCCGGCCAGTGCTGAAATTGTGCTTGAAGGCTATATTGACCCAACAGAATTTGCCGATGAAGGTCCTTATGGGGATCACACCGGTTATTATAATGAAGTTGAAAAGCACCACGTATTTACTGTTACTCACATTACGATGCGTAAAGACCCCATTTATCACAGTACCTACACCGGTCGTCCGCCAGATGAACCTGCCGTATTGGGTGTGGCATTAAATGAAGTGTTTGTGCCAATTCTACAAAAGCAATTCCCTGAAATTATTGATTTCTACTTGCCACCAGAAGGCTGTTCGTATCGCATGGCGGTCGTGACGATGAAGAAGCAATACCCTGGTCATGCAAAACGCGTGATGATGGGTGTGTGGTCTTTCTTGCGTCAATTCATGTACACCAAATTTGTATTGGTGTGTGATGAAGAGGTGAATGCTCGAGATTGGTCACAAGTGACAGCAGCAATGTCTCAGCATATGGACCCATCACGTGATAGCTTGATGATAGAGAACACGCCAATCGATTCATTAGATTTTGCTTCGCCAGTCGCGGGTTTAGGCTCAAAGATGGGTTTGGATATCACAAAAAAATGGGATGCCGAATTAGCATTATCACCTAATGTAGAATATTCACTGACAGACAGTGAGCAGATTGAAGGCTGCCTAGCTGAAATAACCAAAGCATGCCCTGAGATTATCGATATTCATTTGCAAAACAACAACGCCAGTATGGTCGTCGTGTCTATCAATAAGCAAGCGGTCGGTAATGGTAAGAAAATCATGCAAGAGGTTTGGTCTCAATTTAGTGAGAACAAGTTTGTTATCGTGTGTGATGAAGATGTCGATGTGAGTGATTGGAACGACATTATTTGGGCAGTAACTACTCGAATGGATCCTGCAAGAGATACGTTATTTTTGCAAGATGGCGACGGACACTCGAAAATGGGATTAGATGCGACCAATAAATTGGGCTCTGAATGTCTTCGTGAGTGGGGAACACCAATCAAGAAAGACCCAGAAGTTGTCGCTAAAATTGATTCTATTTGGGATGAATTAGGTATTTCATTAAGCTCTGAAAAAGATAAAGTGTGATGAAAAAAATAACCTTATTACCACAACAAAAAGAGTTCAGCATTGAAGAGGGGCAAACCATCTTAGATGCAGCATTGGAGGCGGGGATTAATTACCCGAATCGATGCCAAGTAGGTGCGTGTGCTATGTGCCTATGTAAAAAGTTAGAAGGGGAAATTGAATACGATTTAGAACCACTTCTAACCGACAAAGAACAACAAGAAGGGTGGATATTTGCGTGTCAGGCAACAGCAAAAAGTGATTTAGTACTGTTGTTAGAATAAATCCTCCCCGTATAATTAGAGTTTAATGCTCAATTCTCATAATAATTACAGCGTATAAATATCATTTAAAAATAGATATCAGCTGAAAAAGGAAAGTCATGCCAATCAATTGCAAAGTAAAGTCTATCGAGCCGTTGGCTTGTAATACTTTTCAAATATTACTTCATCCAGAACAACCCGTAGAGTTCAAAGCTGGTCAATACTTAATGGTTGTGATGGGAGAGAAAGACAAACGTCCATTTTCAATCGCTAGCAGCCCTTGTCGCCATGAAGGCGAAATTGAGCTTCATATTGGCGCAGCAGAACATAACGCTTATGCGGGTGAAGTGGTCGAATCAATGAAAGCAGCACTAGAAAATGGCGGAGATATTCAAATTGATGCTCCTCATGGAGAAGCCTGGATCCGCGAAGACAGTGATCGTTCAATGCTCTTAATCGCGGGAGGAACAGGGTTTAGCTACGTACGTTCAATTCTTGATCACAGCATTAGCCAAAAGATTCAAAAGCCCATTTATCTTTATTGGGGTGGTCGTGATGAGTGCCAGTTATACGCAAAAGCCGAAATAGAAGCCATTGCAGCTACACATGACCATATTACGTTTGTACCCGTTGTCGAACAAACAGAAGGCTGGGCTGGAAAAACAGGTAATGTACTTGAAGCGGTTAAAGAAGACTTTACTTCATTAGCTGAGATGGATATTTATATTGCCGGTCGTTTTGAGATGGCGGGTGCAGCTCGTGATCAATTTATTACTGAGAAAAAAGCGAAAAAAGAGCAGTTATTTGGTGATGCGTTCGCTTTTATTTAATCTGTTATGGATTATAGACAAATAAAAACGCCACTCTATTAAGGGGTGGCGTTTTTTATATGCATTGTTTAATCAGAGCTAATTGTTATCATCAACCATGGTTAATGCTTTACGCGAAAGATCCGCCGCCGCTTGTTTTCTGTTTTGTTTATCTAAAACACGCGCAAGATAAGCATAATCAGACATATTTTCACGTATCTCTAATGCGGCTTCAAAATGTTCACGAGCAGGTTGCCATTTTTGAGTGCGCATATAAAGTTGTGCAAGTGTGCTTTGGATGACAGGATTGCGAGCATCGTAATTTACCATGTCTTCAAGTAATAGGGTTGCAGGATGATAATCAGCAAGGTTCAATGTTGGTAGTAATTCTATTAAGCGATCATCTGCGCGTTTTTTTAGGTTATCTCGTAAAATAATATAGGCTTCAGAATCCGCTTTACGGTTGTGTAACTGCCTAATTAAACAGACTAATATAGGAACGTGTTTCTTTAGCTTTTTAGGTAAAGAGTTCCAATGATCTAATAACCCAGCAGTGCCTTTATTTGTCGCAATGAAGGCCATTAATCCACACTCTGCTTTTTCTTCTAATTCTAAAGCTTGCTGCTCCGAAATTAGATTAGCCTTCGTTAATGGATGAATAATATTCTTTAATGGCAGCCATTCATTTAGAGCTAAATAACACTCTTTAAGCAAGCTTAGCAATACAGGGTTACGCGGGTAATCTACTTTTACTGATTGTAGTGTCGCAAGAGCTAACTCATATTGACCTTCACGAATTTGCAATTTTGCACTGGTCAATGCGACAGCTAATGTGCTGTCTGATTGTTCAGAAGCCAGTTGTAAATAACGGTCACGTTGTTCAAGTTGCTTACGACCTTGTGCTGCTTCTGCTGCGGCAAGATAGTTTAATAATGGAAAATCGTTATGACGTCCACCTTTAGTTATTAAGCGTTCAGCTTCTTTCCATTCACCTTCATGTAATTTAATCATGCCTTTAAAGGTGTTATAGCGAGCTTTACGTAAATGACGAGCACTAAACCAACCGCGAGTAAAATTACCGACTGATAAGATGCGTTTTACGAGGATCTCTAGTAAGAACAGACCTGCTATTAATGCGCCAATAAAAAGAACTAACGTGGTTAAGCTCATCTCTATTGTGGTATCTGCAACCGAAATTAAGACATAACCTTGTTGATCGGCAAACGTCGTCCCTACAATTAATCCACCGACTAAAACGATTGCCAGAAGAAGTAATCGGATCATGATTTATCTCCTTCAACCGTTTCCGCTTTCTTTACTGGTGTTGCTTTTATTGGAGTGGATCCAACAGCTTGAACATTTCGGCGTAAACGTTCAGAAATGAAGTCTGATAATAAAGCCTGTGTTTCCATTTTTTGTGGGTAGCGAACATCAACTTTGAATTTGGCTAGTGAGTCTAATTGAGCCATGAAACTCTTAACTGCAGGGTCATCTTGTTGGAAGTATTGAGAAGACCATAGCTTCGCACTTTCTAATGAGGTTGCATACACTTCACTTTGTTCGCGATATAACGCCTTAGAAGCAAGCAGTAGCTTACCTTTGATGTTCTCTTTTAGGTAAAAATGTTGTTCGGGACTAAGCAAAGGAATGACATTACCTTCACGTACACGGTAAGTAATAAAATGACCAGCAAAGTTATCCAGAGACTGCATTAAGTTTGATTGCCAATCATTAATGTTGGTTGACACTTTTTTCTGTTCTACCGCTTCAGCTTCAGGAAGCACCGCGCTAGCAAGGGGAAGTTTATTGATTTGTTGTTCTAGGCTGTTCAGTTTCAGTACCAAACCATCACGATCAATTAATGGAATGGCCTTTAATGTCGCAATGTCATCTGCCATTGCTCGGCGTAGTGGTGTTAAACTTGGGTCGTTTAAGGCAGAGATGCGCTGGTCTGCATTTTCCATTAGGCGCGTGGCACTTACAACATCATGCTCAAGCCATAATTTACGGCCAGCCATTTTTACTAGGTAATCAGCTTCAGCAAGTAGCCAATCATTTGGACGGCGACCTTTAACATCTGCAATGGCTAATTGAAGGCTAGCAATGCTCTTGTCTTGTTGTTGCATTAAGACGGTAGCCTTACGAACAATTTCATCAGCTTTATCTGTAATACGCTGTTCAGCAGTTACTAATTTTGCATCAAAGGTACTGTCGGCGCTTTTTAATTGCTGTTCAAGTTGAGCAATATGAATTTGTTGCTGAGTTACTTGTTGTTGCGACGTTAAAAAAGCACCGCCACTTAATAAGATAGAAATAATGATAGCAACAGTGCCTAAACGGCGGCCTTTTTTATCGACAAGCTCTTCTGATTTTTTAGGTGGAGTCGTAGAAGTTGAATGCGTAGTTTGGTCTTGTGTTGCCGAAGAAGGCACGATAACCGGTGCTGCGTTTTCTTCGGCAGACTGTGGCTTATTGTTATTTTTTGTCATTTGAAAGTCCCATCATGATGATGCTCACTGAGATAGTGCAGCAAGTCGGAATTAGAGGCTCCGCCAACCGTTTCAATATGTTGATAACCAAGTTGTTGCCCAATTTGGTTAATTCGTTCGCTAGGTACTAATAATCGACACGTTAATACCCAATCTAAATCTGTATTGGTAAATTGCGAGGTGAAAAAAGTAAGTTGTTCACCGCTCGTGACCACCAGCGTATCTACGTTTTTCTCTTGCCACTCTTTAGCTTTTATTGAACCATCAAACGACGTTGATTGTCGCTGATAAGTTTCACAATAGGTGACTTTGGCTCCAAGATCTTCGAGTGCTTGATAAATAAGATCTCGACCGCCATTACCTCGCAGAATTATAGCTCTTTTTCCAGTCACGTTTTTTAAGACAGGGAGTGCAAGTAAATGTTCACTGTCGCTTGGTGTTGGGAAGTGTACTGGATCTGAAATATAGGTTTTGAGGTATTGCGCGCTCTTTTGGCCAACCGCAATGTAATTAACGCCTTTTTTCCATTCTTTTTGCTGCTTTTTAAGGAAAAGTTGAGCATGTTCAACGGCATGTTGACTGACGGATATGATGAAATCCCCATCAGATAAAGAAGAGAATAATGACGGTAGTTGAGACAGTTCTCTACCTGGATGTATGGTGAGTAAAGAGTGAGAAATAGCAGAATGCCCTAATTGATTAAGGGCATTACAGAGTGCTTGGCTCTCTTGCTCTGGGCGAGTCACCAAAATCGTCATGTTAAGCGTCAGCGTATAGGCGATCTAAAATATCTTTCGCGCCATTATTAAGCAGTTGTTCAGCTAACTGGGTGCCTAATGCTTCTGCATCAGAAACCGATCCCGTAATTTCACCACGGACCATGATAGAGCCATCAGGTTCACCAACCAGTGCTCGTAACCAAATCTGGTCGCCATCAATGAGTGAGTAGCTGCCGATTGGCACCTGACAACCACCTTCAAGACGATTATTCATCGCACGTTCACACAGTACTCGGTGTGCCGTTTCTGGGTGATTTAGTGGTGCAAGTAAAGCGCGGATACGATCGTCATTTAGGCGAGTTTCAATACCAACGGCGCCCTGGCCAACAGCAGGTAGAGATTGTTCTGGTTCAATAGAGCTTTTGATTCTGTCTTCTAAACCTAAACGGATAAGGCCTGCACAAGCAAGAATAATGGCATCGTAATTACCATCGTCTAATTTTTGTAGACGAGTACCGACATTGCCACGAAGATCTTTGATAATTAAATCAGGGCGCGCTTCTTTTAACTGGCATTGACGACGTAAGCTACAAGTACCAACGACAGCCCCTTGCGGTAGCTCTTCAATATTGTTGTAGGTATTAGAGACAAATGCGTCACGCGGGTCTTCTCGCTCACAAATGGTCACCAGACCCAACCCTTCAGGAAACTCAACTGGAACATCTTTCATTGAGTGAACCGCAAGATCAGCACGACCTTCTAACATTGCCACTTCAAGTTCTTTTACGAATAGCCCCTTTCCGCCCACTTTTGCTAAAGGGGTATCTAGAATGATGTCACCTTTAGTTACCATCGTAACTAATTCGACCTCCAAACCAGGGTGGATAGATTGCAGTGCGTCTTTAACAAAATGAGCTTGCCATAGCGCTAAAGGGCTTTTACGAGTGGCAATTCGAACTGGTAATTGCTGTGACATAATAGTATCCGATCAAAATAATTACCTTATCCTACCACTACTTGAGGGTGAGGTGAAAATACAGGATGACAACAGTGTGATTATAGGTTAAAAACAACACCGAAAATTATAGGGATATCTATGATTACACTTAATGCGTGAACTTTACGGCAGTAATGAAAAGTGTTATCTTGATCACGTTTTATAGTCGGTATTGGCTGAGTTCTATCCAATATTAACCGTCATCATTGATGACAAAAGATGGACTAGGCTTTCTATTTGCAAACCTATATTGAAACCTTAATTGCTCGACAACAACGCCTTACTGAACAACGTATAGAGCGTGCGTTAGCATTAATGAAACCACTTGGGCAAGAGATCTTCCATCAATTGCCATTGCTACTGCATTTCAATCACTCGGAACTCCCGGGGTTTATTGAAGGTGCACCTAGTGGTATTAAGCAATTTCATGCAAATCAGAAGCAGCGTGAGTGGATGGCTCAACTGACGCTTCGCTATCCTCTTTCTACTTCTAATCAAGAAAACATCCTTGGTTTGTATTCTATGGGTAGTACTTCATCTATCGGGCAAACTGTCGCCAGTGATCTTGATATTTGGGTATGTATTCCTGAATCACTCCCTCTTGATAAAAAAGTACTTCTACAGAAAAAATGTGACGCTCTGACTAAGTGGGCGGCACAATTCTATATTGAAGCTAACTTTTTCTTAATGGAACAAACCCGTTTTCGTGAAGCGTATTCTGAAGAAATGACAGGAGATAACTGTGGGTCCTCACAGCATCTTTTGCTGCTTGATGAATTTTATAGAACCGCAGTTTGTTTAGGCGGACAGCAATTATTATGGCAGATAATTCCTCCAGAAATGGAAGAAAGCTATGATGAATATGTTGATCAGCTTTGTCAGAGAGGTGTCATTCGTAAAGATGAGTGGATCGATTTTGGTCGTCTAAATCATATCCCTGCGGAAGAATACTTTGGTTCTAGTCTATGGCAACTTTATAAAAGCATAGATTCCCCATTTAAGTCGGTGTTAAAAGCCATCTTATTGGAAGCCTATTCTTGGGAATATCCGCACACTCAATTATTAAGTATTGATAGTAAACGCCGTTTCTTTGCTGAAGAGCCCGATCTCTATGGCATGGATGCGTATTATCTAATGCTAGAAAAAGTAACTCGTTACCTTGAACGAACCAATGATATGGCTCGTTTAGAACTTGTTCGCCGTAGTTTTTATTTAAAAACACATGAAAAATTGTCTCGAAAAGAGGGGCAAGACTCAGTGGAATGGCGTCGTAAAGCGTTAACAGAACTAACCACACGATGGGGTTGGTCTCAAGCAACAATTATTGAGCTTGATTCTCGTCGTTCGTGGAAAGTGGAGCAAGTTAAAAAATCACATAATGATTTGCTTGAAGCATTAATGCAAAGCTATCGTAATTTGATCAGATTTGCACGTAACAACGATATAACGTCATCGATAAGCCCTGAAGACATTAGTATTCTTGCTCGTAAGCTCTACGCTGCATTTGAAGAACTTCCTGGTAAAGTTACGCTATTAAATCCGCAAATTTCACCTGACTTGCATGAAAGTGATTTAAGCTTTATTGAAGTGCAAGATACCGGAATTAATAACGCGGGTTGGTATGTATACAAAAAACCGCTAATCGCTAAAGAATTGATGGGTGCGAAGTATTTAGAACACAACCGATACTTAAGTAAGTTGGTTGCGTGGGCATTCTTTAATGGATTACTTACTGAATCAACACGTTTAGATGCCGTTGTACGCCAAGCTGATCTGAATATTGATAAGTTTTACCAAATGGTAAGCGACTTAAGAAATACGTTTTCTGTTCATATGCCGCAACCAACCAAAGAAGAATTAGGTAGCCCGTGTGAAGTTCGTCAACTTTCAATTTTTATCAATTTAGAAAATGACCCGACTGAAACATTGAAAATGAAGCCTGAGCGAATGAATCAAGCAGATGCAGATATTTTCAGTTGTGGTAGTAATCAAAATAATTTGATCGGAAGTGTTGATTTGGTTTACCGAAATTCATGGCATGAAGTGAGAACGCTTAACTTCAGTGGTGAAACGGCCATTCTTGATGCACTAAAAACGGTACTGTGTAAAATGCACCAAGACGCGGCTCGTCCTGAATCTGTTGACGTATTTTGCTATAGCAAACAAATGCGTGGCATCATTCGTAATAACATTTATCAGTTATTGGCTGAGTGTATTGAACTTCGCCTAAAACCGGTTGAAAATAACGAAAAACGCCGTCGGTTTAAAGGCATTAAAATTGGCTCAACCATGTACGGTCTATTCTTTGAACGTCGTGGCGTATCGATTCAAAAGTTAGAAGATTCGGTGCAATTTTACTCAAGTATTTCAACCAATAAAGCCATTGGTTCAACGACTATTCCTTTAGGTGATAGCAGCGGTGTCATTATCCCAGATGTCGTGGATTCATTTGCAAGTGAAGGATTAATTCAATTTTTCTTTGATGTATCAGATAAGAACGATGATGGATTCAATATTTATGTCTTGGATGAAGAGAATAAGGTTGAGATTTATCATGAGTGTTATGGCAGTAAAGATGACATGGTAAACAGCATTAACCATTACTACACCTCAAGCCGTAATAACATTGATTTAGATCTCCCTGATAAAGTGAACTTTAATTTACCTCAATTTTATGAGGTGGTTTACGGTGAAACAAAAGAAGCCTCAGTGCTTTCTTATCGCAGTGGGCAGCAACAGTGTAAATCAAAACAAGTGCAGTGATTTTTAAATAAAGCATAAAATAACAAAGCTAAGCGAGTATTTTGTCTTAGCTTTGCTCAATTCAAAAGCAAATCTAGCCTCTAGGTTGGGTCTCACTTCATTTCAGTATATACTTCACTCACATGTATAAATAACCAGTGTGATGTGATGGACGTTTCTTTTCTTCTTGATGGTCTTAATGACAAACAGCGCGAAGCCGTAGCTGCTCCGTTAGAAAACATGCTTGTACTTGCGGGTGCCGGTAGTGGTAAAACTCGAGTACTTGTTCATCGTATCGCATGGTTAATGCAAATCGAACAAGCGTCTCCTTTCTCTATTATGTCAGTGACATTTACTAATAAAGCGGCGGCAGAAATGCGTGGCCGTATTGAAGAGTTAATGCATGGCAGTGCGGGTGGAATGTGGAACGGAACTTTCCATGGTATCTGCCACCGTATTCTTCGTGCGCATTATCTTGATGCAAAACTACCTGAAGGTTTCCAAATTATTGATTCAGATGATCAGCAACGTTTATTAAAGCGGTTGATCAAAGCTCAGAATTTGGATGATAAAAACTGGCCTGCGCGTCAAGCGGCTTGGTTTATTAATGGTAAGAAAGACGAAGGTCTACGCCCACATCAAATTAATTCATTTAATGATCCTATCGCTGAAACATGGCTAAAAGTATACCGAGCATACCAAGACGCGTGTGATCGCTCTGGATTGGTTGATTTTGCTGAGATCCTACTTCGAGCTCATGAACTTCTTCGTGATAATAAACACATTCGTGAGCACTATCAGGCGCGCTTTAAGCATATTTTGGTCGATGAATTCCAAGATACCAACAACATCCAATACGCATGGTTACGCATGATGACCGGTTCTGATTGTAAAGTGATGATCGTGGGTGATGATGATCAATCTATCTATGGTTGGCGTGGCGCCCAGATCGAAAATATTCAAAAATTCTTAGATGAGTTTGTGGGTGCAAAAACCATTCGTTTAGAGCAAAATTACCGTTCAACCGCTAATATCCTAAATGCTGCCAATGAACTGATCAGTAACAATACTGAGCGTATGGGTAAGAAGTTATGGACTGAAGATGCAGATGGCGATCTGATCTCTATTTACTCTGCTTATAACGAAATGGATGAAGCTCGCTTTGCGGTTGGGAAAATTAAAGAGTGGCGTGATAATGGTGGTGCTTTGCAAGACTCTGCATTCCTATATCGTAACAACGCCCAATCTCGTGTATTAGAAGAAGCTTTAATTCAAGCAGGATTACCGTATCGAATTTATGGTGGTATGCGATTCTTCGAACGACAAGAGATCAAAGATGCCTTGTCTTACCTACGTTTAATGAACAATCGTCATGATGATGCGGCTTTTGAGCGTGTAGTGAATACGCCAACACGTGGTCTTGGTGATAAAACACTCGAAACCGTGCGTTTTGCTGCGCGTGAACGCGGGGCGACCATGTGGCAAGCTAGTCTTGCTTTGATTGAAGAGCAAGTATTACCGGGTCGTGCGGCTGGCGCATTAAGCCGTTTTATCGAGCTAATTAATGCATTAGAAGACGATACTCGTGATTGTCGCTTACATGAACAAACTGACCAAGTGATTAAAAACTCAGGCCTGTTTACGATGTATGAGCAAGAGAAAGGCGAAAAATCAAAAGCCCGTATTGAGAACTTGGAAGAATTAGTAACGGCGACTCGTCAGTTTGATAAACCAGAAGAAGCCGAAGAGATGACGGATTTAACGGCGTTCTTAACTCACGCAGCATTAGAGTCTGGTGAAGGTCAGGCGGATGAGTTTGAAGATGCCGTTCAACTAATGACATTACACAGCGCGAAAGGGTTGGAATTCCCATTGGTATTTATGGTGGGCGTTGAAGAAGGTATGTTCCCAAGCCAAATGTCAGCAGAAGAAGCGGGGCGCTTAGAAGAAGAGCGTCGTCTTTGTTATGTTGGTATGACGCGTGCGATGGAAAAGCTGTATATTATTTATGCAGAAACGCGCCGAGTGTATGGCCAAGAGAAATACCACAAACCATCACGCTTTATTAAAGAACTACCGACGAACTGTGTTGAAGAAGTACGTATGAAGGCCAAAGTAAGCCGAACAGGATCTTATGGAAGCTATGGTTCTCAAGACAGCTCATCTGACAGTCGATTTGGTCAGAAAGCGATGAATAATAACTTTAATGAAACTGGTTATGGCTTAGGTCAGCGTGTGAAGCACCCTAAATTTGGTGAAGGAACAATCATTAACTTTGAGGGAGCTGGGCCACAAGGACGAGTTCAGGTGGCTTTTAATGGGGAAGGGATTAAGTGGCTTGTGACTCAGTATGCGAAATTAGAGTCAATGTAATATAGCGTTATATTTCCAGTATAAAAAAAGAGAGCGAATTCGCTCTCTTTTTTTTATTTTGTTATGCCACTTTTATTTGAATCAAAGGGATTTATAAATTGTAATTCATTACATTTATGACATGTAAATTTTTTTGTATTACGTTGTGTTATGTGCCTTTCTACAAGGCTTCTTTTTGACGGTAATAGCGGTAGTTCCGCTTTACAATTTTTACACCTAGCCATAGTTATAACCTATTTACAATATTGTCAATTATTTGTAGTTTTATTATTGGCTTAGTGTCACATATTGAGAAATAAATTTCACGGCTGCATTTTGATTTCTTCATAAAAATAACAAAATTGAAATGCAATTCATGAAATTAGAATGCAAATATTGCAATCTTGTTTGTTTGGTGTATTTAATTTTGGCTGTTATTTATTTTTTCTTTTATTAGTGATAAATGCATCAGTTGTAAATATGATTAATGCTCCCCAAATAAAACCAAATGTAATGGCTTTATCTGCACTAAATACCTCGTCATATAAGCCAACAGCAAGAATAAACATTAAGCTTGGACCGACATACTGAAAGAAACCTAGCGTGGTTAGCTTTAATCGAGTCGCGGCACCAGTAAAACAAAGCAGAGGAACGGTGGTGATGATACCGGCGGCAATCAATAATAAATTCAGGTTTGTTGAATTCGTGGCGAAGTCAGAGGTTGGGGAATTCGCGATAAACAATAAATAGGTAGCTGCTATTGGTAATAGAACTAAGGTTTCAATAAATAAACCAGATTGTGCATTCATAGCGACTTTTTTTCGTAATAAGCCATAGAAACCAAAACTACAGGCTAATGCTAAAGCCACGATGGGAATTGAACCAAAAGTGAACAGTTGAATAAGTACGCCAATCGCAGCAAAACAAACCGCAAGCCATTGCAATTTTCTTAGTCTTTCGCCTAAAAAAAGCATCCCAAGCATGACATTAAAAATGGGGTTGATGAAATAACCTAAACTGGCATCCAACATGTGATCAGCAGTGACTGCCCAAATGAAAATTAACCAATTAGCGCCTATCAACACACTGCTTGTCATTAGGTAACCCATTTTCCGT
The DNA here is from genome assembly GCF_001691065.1 of Aliivibrio sp. 1S128. Classification (NCBI taxonomy): domain Bacteria; kingdom Pseudomonadati; phylum Pseudomonadota; class Gammaproteobacteria; order Vibrionales; family Vibrionaceae; genus Aliivibrio; species Aliivibrio sp. 1S128. The sequence goes on from NZ_MAJV01000002.1 coordinate 46,515, forward strand.
TTATCTTTTAGGGTGTTCGCAACCGTTTTCCAACCTTTAGATAAAAACAATAGTCCCGCTAGAAAAAAGAAAGACCAAATAACACGGTGGCTTAAAATCTCTAACGGGGAAACCTCACTAATAGTTTTGAAATAAATAGGTGCGATGCCCCACATGGTATAGGCACTAAGAGCCAAAAAAACGCCCTGGCGGGTGCGTTGTTGTTCGAGTTCTGTGGTTGGCATAAATAGATTCTTAACGAAATAATGTAATAGAAAAGGTGTCTTTATGATCACACCTTGTATGAATTGTTGTTCGATGGAGTATAGAGCTCAGTGTCGAATGTGCCTAGTATTTTCCTATTGCTCTTTTCCTCACCAATAAGCATAGGTAGAATGAGCCTCCCATAGTATTGATGAGTTTTTTATGTCCAGCATTATCGCAGAACAGCCAATTGAACAGGGTTCACAGAGTTACACTGTTTTAAAAGACGTGTTTGGCTATCAAAAATTTCGTGTTGGACAAGAAGAAGTCATTAATGCTGTTCTTGATGGTCAAGACAGCTTGGTTATTATGCCGACGGGTGGCGGTAAATCACTTTGCTATCAAATCCCAGCATTAGTATTTGATGGATTAACGTTAGTTATATCGCCATTAATTTCTTTAATGAAAGACCAAGTTGATCAACTTAAGGCCGATGGCGTTAGGGCGGAATGTTTGAACTCGACTATTGATCGTGATGAGCAAGTCGCGATTTGGAATCGTATCAATTCAGGCCAAGTTAAGATGTTATACGTTTCACCTGAGCGCGTAATGATGCGTGATTTTATGGAGCGTTTAGAGTCTCTGAATTTATGCATGATTGCCGTTGATGAAGCGCATTGTATCTCGCAATGGGGTCATGATTTCCGTCCAGAATATGCGTCACTTGGCCAAATCAAACAGCGCTTTCCCAACGTTCCAATTATGGCACTTACGGCGACGGCTGATGAAGCAACCCGAAAAGATATTCTAAGTCGTCTCTCGTTACCTAACCCTCATGAGTATTTGGGCAGTTTTGATCGCCCTAATATCCGTTATACCGTGTTAGAAAAACACAAACCAGTCAGTCAAATTGTGCATTACCTTGCAACGCAGAAGAATCAATGCGGCATCATCTACTGTGGCAGTCGTAAAAAAGTAGAAATGCTGACAGAAAAACTTTGTAATAACCACATCCGAGCAGCGTCTTATCATGCAGGTTTGGATCTGGATGAGCGTAATTATGTTCAAGAAGCGTTTCAACGTGATGATATTCAGATCGTTGTCGCGACCGTTGCGTTTGGTATGGGGATCAACAAATCCAACGTCCGTTTTGTGGCGCATTTTGATATTCCAAAGAACATTGAATCTTACTACCAAGAAACCGGTCGAGCAGGGCGTGATGGCCTACCAGCAGAAGCTGTCATGCTTTACGATCCTGCGGATATAGTATGGTTGCGTAAACTGGTTGAAGAAAAGCCAGAAGGGCCTCAAAAACTGGTTGAAAGCCATAAGCTTAATGCCATGACGGCTTTTGCTGAAGCGCAAACATGTCGTCGCCAAGTACTGTTGAATTATTTTGGGGAATACAGCCCGAAACCTTGTGGCAATTGTGACGTATGTTTAGACCCACCAAAGCAATTTGATGGTACAGAAGCCGCTCAAAAAGCGCTATCGTGCGTATATCGAGTGAATCAAGGCTTTGGTGTGGGTTATGTGGTGGAAGTATTACGAGGGCTAAAGATCGCCCGTATTCGTGAGCATGGACATGACAAGTTATCGACTTATGGTATTGGTAAAGAACACAGCCATGAGTATTGGGTTAGTGTTATTCGACAGCTGATCCATAAAGGGTTATTAGCGCAAAACATTACTCGAAATTCGACATTGCAATTAACTGAAGAAGCACGTCCTATCTTAAAAGGCCAAGAATCTTTAGAGCTTGCTGTGCCACGACTGGATACCGCAGCTAAAACGGCTAAATCAGAGAAACTCAATAACCGTCATTACGATAAACAGCTGTTTGCAAAGTTACGAAAACTGCGTAAATCGATTGCTGATCGTGATGATTTGCCTCCTTATGTGGTTTTCAGTGATGCCACGTTAATGGACATGGCAGATATAACGCCGACCTCGTATGGCGAAATGTTGGCGGTTAATGGAGTAGGGCAGAAGAAACTAGAAAAATACGCTGATCCATTTTTAGATTTGATTGAAATGCACATTACCGGACAAGGATAAATCATGAGCCTATTTTCAGTGGTTGAGTTTGATAAAGAAGCGGGACGCATTATTTTTTCTATTCCAGAATTTGATTTTGATTCTTTTGAAGTGATAGGAAAGCAGTTAGTCAACGCAATGGATGCGAAGATCACTGAGCAACAAATCGATGCAGACCTTCACTCGTGGTTAATCGACTTTGAAGGTGCACAATTTATGTTACGCGCTGAGCATTATTCGAATTCGGTATGGCTTGAAGCATTGGCTCGTACCGAGAGTCAAGACGAGTTAACTTTTATTGCAGGTTTGTTTTAAGCGGCTCTTGTGATCAAAAGTGGTTAATGTATAATCGCCGCCTTGAAAATTGGCTAGAGTCATTACGTAAATAAACGGTGATTTTAGCTTTGTGTTTAATTTGGGTTCCCTCGCCCCCAATGACAAAAAGGTACTTATATGAGTACATTTACGCCCGCGCAACAGCGCAACGCTTTATCTTTCCTTGTGGTATTCCACCTTGTAATTATTGCATCTAGTAACTATTTGGTTCAGATCCCATTCACTTTGTTTGGGTTTCATACCACATGGGGTGCATTTACCTTCCCATTCATTTTCTTAGCAACGGATTTAACGGTTCGGATCTTTGGTGCCAAGATGGCAAGAAGTATTATCTTCTTTGTTATGTTGCCAGCCTTAGCGGTCTCTTATTTCTTATCGGTTATTTTCTTTGAAGGTCAATATCAAGGTTTTTCACAACTGGGTGAATTTAACTTGTTTGTTGCTCGTATTGCGATCGCAAGCTTCATGGCTTATTTACTCGGACAGATATTAGATGTTCATGTATTTAATCGTCTTCGTCAGCTAAAACAGTGGTGGGTAGCACCAACGTGCTCAACTCTATTTGGTAATGCGATTGATACCTTAGCATTCTTTGCTATTGCTTTTTATCACAGCCCAGATGCCTTTATGGCTGAACACTGGACAGAGATAGCATTAGTAGATTATGGCGTTAAGTTAGTTATCAGTTTAGGGCTGTTTGTTCCTATGTATGGCATCTTATTGAATTATCTGATTCGTAAATTAACTTCTGAAGGGCATCAATTAGCGACTCAAGCTTCTCAGCCGTAGATTGAAAAATAATACAGTATGAAAAGGTCAGCAAAGAGCTGACCTTTTTTTGTTATATCTGATTGAAAATAATAGTTTTTAATTATTAGTTGAGAATTAATGTCATTTAGATGTTGTATTTTAAATGAGAATGGTTATTATTACATTGTCTTCAGGGAATAACGCACTGTGGTTTACCCCGCACTATTTCAAGAAGGCACGACATTGCTCACATTGCTTCCAGTGTAAATCAGCTTGATGATTAATGGTGAAGGTTTCTAAGTTAATTATTTGCCATTATTCTTTTTCTGCTGAGCGGCGCTTCTTATCGAAGACGCCGCTTTTTTTTGTCTATTTTTTGAGTTATTTGCAAGTTTTATTACAAATGATGCACTTTGAAATAGGGATTTTTTTTATAGAAAAGTAGGCGGTTAATATTATTGTCCACAAAGCATGATCAATTAAGGATCTCTTTGTTGATCATTTGACCTGATCTAAGTTTTTGATTTTTTAGTTTTTAATCTACTTTTTTTGAATTGATAAAATAGTTATTAATTATGCGAAAAATAATTACAAACAGAGTTATCCACAGATGGGTGAGGATGTATATCTTAACTTTTGATAAATAAAAGAAGAAAAAAGGAATGAAGAGCAGCATTTTGATGTGGCTTGGGTATAAAATGAAACTCATTGATCATAATAACCTCTGGATAATACCGACTATGGCAAGAATTCCTGATAATCCATTCATCTTAGTGGATGGCTCTTCGTATCTTTTCCGTGCGTATCACGCAGCGCCTAATTTTACTAATGGCGATGGCCAACCAACGGGTGCGGTGTATGGCGTTATCAATATGCTACGTAGTCTTCTAAAACAATTTGAAACGGATCGTGTTGCGGTTATTTTTGATGCGAAAGGAAAAACCTTCCGTAATGATATGTATCCAGAGTACAAAGCGAATCGTCCACCAATGCCAGATGATTTACGCTGCCAAATTGAACCTCTGCATAAACTGATCAAAGCAATGGGTTTACCGCTGATATCTATCTCAGGGGTAGAAGCCGATGATGTGATTGGTACTCTTGCTTCACAAGCATCTAAAGCGGGTATCCCTGTACTTATTAGTACCGGTGATAAAGATATGGCGCAATTGGTTGATGAAAACGTCACCCTAATTAATACCATGACTAATGTGATCATGGGACCTGAAGGTGTTGAAGAAAAATTCGGCGTTCCACCAGAGCTGATTATTGATTATCTTGCATTGATGGGTGACACCTCAGATAACATTCCGGGTGTTCCTGGCATTGGTGACAAAACAGCAAGAGCATTATTACAAGGCGTTGGTGGTTTAGATACCCTTTACGCCAATCTTGATGATATTGCGCCATTAGGTTTCCGTGGCTCAAAAGGCATGGCGAAGAAGCTAGAAGAGAATAAAGAAGGGGCTTACCTTTCTTATAAACTTGCGACTATTAAACTTGATGTTGAATTAGAGCAAAGACCTGAAGAGCTTGTAAAACAAGATCCAAATGTAGATGAATTAATTCAAATGTTTGGTCAAATGAACTTTAAGCGTTGGTTAACCGAAATGCTAGATGGCAGTGACGGTAAGATCGTTTCACATGAAACATCAGCCAATCGTAAAATTGAGTCATCATCAGAGAACAGTGGTGAAACTCAAGATGAAGTGATTGTTGCAGCTCAAGTTGATCGCTCAAAGTACGAAACAATTTTAACCAAAGAAGCATTTCTGTCTTGGTTAGAAAAACTAAATAATGCAGAAATCGTTGCATTTGATACAGAAACTGACAGCCTAGATTACATGGTGGCTAATCTTATCGGTCTGTCATTTGCTATCGAAGAAGGCGAAGCCGCTTATGTTCCTGTTGCTCATGATTATCTTGATGCACCAGAACAACTTGATCGTGATTGGGTTCTTGAGCAATTAAAACCGTATTTAGAAGATGATAGCAAAGCAAAAGTGGGTCAAAACTTAAAATACGATGCAAGTGTATTAGCTCGTTATGATATCGAAATGAAAGGCATTAAGTTCGATACCATGTTGGAGTCATACGTTTATAACAGTGTGGCAGGCAAGCACAACATGGACAGCCTAGCTCTACGTTATCTGCAACATAACACCATCTCATTTGAAGAGATCGCGGGTAAGGGTAAGAAACAACTTACGTTTAACCAAATTGCATTAGAGCAAGCAGCCCCTTATGCGGCGGAAGATGCTGATATTACGCTGCGTCTGCATAACGTATTAAATGCAAAATTAAAAGCAGATGACAAATTGAATGCCGTGTTTACTGATATTGAACTTCCTTTAATCTCTGTACTTTCTCGTATGGAAAGAAAAGGCGTCTATATTGATGACATGCTACTTTCTGCACAATCACTCGAGATTGGTCAACGTCTTGATGAGCTAGAAAAAGCAGCGTATGAAGTTGCAGGGCAAGAGTTCAACATGAATTCACCAAAGCAGCTTCAAGCTATTCTATTTGAGAAAATGGAACTGCCAGTCATTAAAAAGACACCATCAGGCGCAGCATCAACCAATGAAGAAGTACTGCAAGAGCTAGCGTTAGACTATGAACTTCCTAAGCTGATTTTAGAATACCGTGGCTTAGCAAAATTAAAGTCGACTTATACCGATAAACTTCCAAAGATGATCAATCCAACGACGGGTCGTGTGCATACCTCTTATCATCAAGCGGTAACCGCTACGGGTCGTTTATCATCGACCGATCCAAACTTACAAAATATTCCAATTCGTAACGAAGAAGGTCGTCGCATTCGTCAGGCATTCGTAGCTCCTCATGGTTGGAAAATCTTAGCAGTCGATTACTCTCAAATTGAATTGCGTATCATGGCGCATTTATCTCAAGATAAAGCATTACTAGAAGCGTTCTCTGCAGGTAAAGACATTCACTCAGCAACAGCAGCTGAAGTGAAAGGCGTGCCAATTGAAGAGGTAACCTCTGAAGATCGTCGTCGTGCTAAGGCCATCAACTTTGGTTTGATCTATGGCATGAGTGCATTTGGTCTTGCTAAGCAAATTGGTATCTCTCGTGGTGAAGCCCAAGATTACATGAATGTGTACTTCGAGCGTTACCCTGGTGTAATGCAATACATGGAAGAAACGCGACTATTAGCAACCGAGCAAGGTTATGTAGAAACCTTATACGGACGTCGTTTACATTTACCTGAAATCAATGCTCGTAATGCGATGCGTCGTAAAGCGGCTGAACGTGCTGCAATCAATGCGCCAATGCAAGGTACTGCGGCTGATATTATTAAGAAAGCAATGATCTTAGTGGATAACTGGATTGAAGCGGAAGGGAATGGTCAAGTTAACTTACTAATGCAAGTACACGATGAATTGGTCTTTGAAGTGAAAGAAGACGCATTAGAAGACGTGACTAAGCAAGTAACGGCATTAATGGAAAGTGCTGTAGAGTTAGATGTCCCATTAATTGCAGATAGTGACTTTGGCAACAACTGGGATGAAGCCCACTAAAGCTAACGATTTTGTTATAAAAATGATAAATATTATTACTGACTGAATTGTAACTAAGTTACATCTAAATTTAAAACTATGAGCCAGCGCACGCGTTGGCTTTTTTTTACCTAAAATAAAGTGACCTTCATCAGGTGAATGTTGTGTTTTTATGAACGAAACTGAAAAAAAATTACAAAAAAAGGTTTTCAAAACTGTTCGTTTGTTGTACATTTATCTGCGTAGGGTACAGAGGTAAAGATGTTCTATCTTTCAGACCTTTTGTTTCACGTTATTGGATTTGGCTAAATTCAGCCGCCTCAGTCAACCTTTTTGACTGGGGCGTTTTTTCTTTCTAAGCCTTCAAAAAATATTTTATCATTTCCTTCTAAAATACTTCTTTCTGTAACTTTCCCACAAAATGTAATTTTTACTACACGTTGCTATATTGATAATTCACTTATATTATTATCTTAACTTTATGTTTTTAAAGGATTAATGTGGTTTATTGTATTGGTTTTTATACAATAATAAAGACGATGTGAGGTTTTGGGTAATTAGAGGGGGAACTGCTGGGGAGTGGTGTTTGTTTCATAAGAAGGTTTGGTGCATGATTCGCGACAGAAAAATAATAACACCTCTTTATCTCTCCCATTTCCCCACCCGTTAAGGTGGGGGTTTTATTTCTTACAGGCAAGCCTGCTTATCAATCAAACGTGTTGATTGATATTAGATGTGATTACTCAGCATCTAGATTTTCAATGAATTCTTCGTCAATTTCAAACGCTGGTGCAAACCATGTGTCTAGCTTAGCTCGAAGAACCTCTACGCCAATTCCTTTCAATGACGAAAAGGCATCAACAACGACTTCACCACCAAAATCAGCCGCCGCTTCACGTACTTTTAGTACTTGAGTGTTACGAGCGCCGCTTTTCAGTTTGTCAGCTTTGGTTAACAAGATCTGTACTGGAATGTTTTGGTCAACAGCCCAAAAGACAAGTTGTTGGTCAATGTCCTTTAATGGGTGACGGATATCCATCAATACCACTAAACCTTTTAAACACTGACGCTTCTGTAGGTATTCACCTAAAGATTTCTGCCATTTTTTCTTCATCTCAATAGGAACTTGAGCAAAGCCGTATCCTGGTAAATCGACAATGTGACAATTTTCATCGACTTTGAATAAGTTAATCAATTGCGTACGGCCAGGAGTCTTAGATGTTTTTGCTAAGCCTCTTTGGTTTGTTAAGCGGTTTAATGCGCTTGATTTACCCGCATTCGAACGGCCAGCAAAGGCAACTTCAATACCTTCGTCTTCAGGTAGATGGCGAATATCTGGTGCACTGGTAATAAAGTGTGTCTTTTGATAGTGAATGATTTTGCTCACTGTTAACTCCGTCTCGAGTGAAACCAAGCTGTAGATAATGATCCAAGTAGGATTATTGTAGTCAGCTGATTACTTTTTTGTGAAAATGTGTAAAATAACCGCATCAAGGTTGTCACTATTAACTTTTTGGTGACAAACTTAGAACAAAAACGGTAAAGGTCGCTCATTATATCATGCTGTAGCCAATTTAGAGCGGTACTGGAAGCTTAATATTCAACACAGTGCGAAGAAACCTTGTTAAAAAGGGTAACTCATTGTGAGGGAACGATAATAATAAATGGAATGTCATGAAAAAATTAGCGCTGATATTAACTCTCCTAGCTAGTTGCTCAACATGGGCTCAAGGAGACATCGAAGCTGGGAAGCAAAAATCTGTAACTTGTACGGCTTGTCATGGTCAAGAGGGTAATAGTACTCTGACTCAATATCCGAATTTAGCTGGTCAACACGCCGGTTATCTTGAAAAGCAGCTCAATGAATTTAAATTGGGCATGCAAACGCAAGGTAAGCAAGGTCGTATGGAACCGGTGATGAGCGCAATGGCAATGCCATTAAGCGATCAAGACGCAAAAGATATCGCTGCGTATTATGCCTCTTTACCGATGGCTGATAATACAACACCAGAAGAATCAATTCCTACTGGTAAAGCTTTGTACTTAGCGGGTGATATGGAACGAGGGATTACGGCTTGTGTCGCTTGTCATGGACCTCGAGGTAATGGAACGTCACTGTCAGGTTTTCCTAAAATATCAGGACAACATTCTGACTATGTAAAAGCACAATTAGAAAAATTCCGCTCAGCTGATCGTGCAAATGATATGAATGGTATGATGCGTGATATCGCCAAAAAACTTACTGATGATGACATTACAACATTGTCTCAGTACGTTGGTGGTCTACATTAATATTTATTGTAATTGTTGCACTAATTTAAGACTAAATTTGAAGAAGCAGCTCTTGTAGCTGCTTTTTTTTATGAAAAAGACGTTAAAACGATTATCTTTGCACCAGTATCGGGTATACTTCCCGCCCTAGAATTTTCAGGGAGTGGAGTGAGCTTATGATGCAATCTTGCCCTTTATGTCAGTATTCACACGCTGATAAATTCCACCAAGATAAGCATCGACGCTATTATCGCTGTCAGCAATGTTATCTTATTTATGTGGATGAGGCGGATCGTTTCGACGCTGAAGCTGAAAAAGCTCACTACGATTGTCATAAAAATAGTCTTGAGGATGAAGGGTACCGAACCTTCTTATCACGATTTTCTGAGCCTTTGTTGCAGCGTGTTGGTGAGATACCTCAGCAAGGTCTAGACTTTGGATGTGGCCCTGGACCATTGCTTGCTCATATGATGAGAGAAGCCGGTCACCATATCGAACTCTATGATATTTATTACACACCAGATAAGTCCGTGCTAGATAAGCAGTATGACTTCGTCAGTTGTACAGAAGCTATTGAGCATTTTTATCAGCCTCAAAACGAATTGGAATTGTTATTGAGTTTGATAAAACCTGGTGGTTGGTTAGGTATCATGACGAAACTAGCCAGGGACGAAAGCGCGTTTGCCACTTGGCATTACAAGAGTGATTTAACCCATGTCAGCTTTTTCAGCAAAGAAACATTTGAGTTTGTAGCAAAGCGCTATCAACTTGAGATGGAATTTGTTGGAGATGATGTCATTTTACTGAGGAAAACCCAGTAATGAGCCGTACTAAAAAAGCCCGTACTCCGGGAATGGCGAGTGAGCCAGTAGTTGTAACACGTAACCGTACTGATCGTGACGTAGACAGCCGCGAAATCAAGCGTAAAAGAAAGCGTAAAGGCCTAAAAGCCGGTGCTCGTAATGCAGAAAGTAATGCAGAACAAGCGCGCCGTTTTGGTCTTAAAAAAGATCCTCGTATTGGCAGTAAAAAACCAATTCAACTTGTCGTTGAAGAGAAAACGAAGACAAGTAAGCAAGAGCGTCGTCTGACTAACGAACAAGAATTAGCGATGCTAGAAAATGACGCACAGCTAATGGTTCTTTTAGATCGTATCGATAATGGTGAAAACCTAGGTATGGGTCTGCAAAAATACGTAGATGAAAAATTAGCGCGTATTGAGCACTTAATGGGTCGTTTAGGCTTATTAGAAGACGAAGAGTCAGAAGAAGAAATTGCAGAATTCCCAGAATTTGAAGATCGTAAAGCGAAAAGCGATGATGATCTACTGGCAGAATTTGATAACTTCAATATGGATGATTTTAAATAATTATGTCTACAGTAACCCTGTTAGCGCTGCTTGGCGGTGCAATTATTCTTGCGTTGGCTAGCTATGCTGGCAGCTTACTGATGAAGTTAAAAAAGCAGAAGGAACTGCAAGAACAACACAGAAAATTGGCGATACAAAAGCGTAACGCCAATATTTTTGATAATGTGGTGCTGCTTTGCCAAGCTGGTTTACAAGAGCAATGTGATTACTCTGAATTGTCTATTCGTATCTATTGCATCATGGATTATCTACAAGAAGGTGATCGTATTGATGTCGAGGCTGAATATCCTGCGCTGTCTGAGTTATATCATGTTGTGAAAAATATGCCGCGTGGTGATGAGCGACAAGAATTAGCGAAGCAAGATCGAATGAAAGATAACTTAGTTCGAACTAAAGCCGAAGCGCGCTTGCAAGATACTGTAAAAGTTGAGATCCAACAATTACATGATCGCATCAAACCACTGAATCAAAAAATTGATATTAAAATGATCTGATCGACACTTCTATTTCTTATCGCATTGAAGTCATCGGCTTTATTGAGCAAATGTTTTATGATGCAGAGAATAGTGTCAATGCAGATATAAAGAGATGGAAGTAGTCATGTCAAATCAACAAATAGTATGGGACCAAGAGATCATTGAGAAGTATAACTACTCAGGCCCACGTTACACCTCTTACCCAACTGCTTTAGAGTTTCACGAAGCGTATACTCCTGCTGAATTCGATATGGCGTGTACTCAGTATCCAGACCGTCCACTGTCTCTTTATATTCACATCCCATTTTGTCATAAGCTGTGTTACTTCTGTGGTTGTAATAAAGTCATCACTCGTCACCACCATAAAGCAGATATCTATTTAGATTCATTAGAGCTTGAGATCCGTCAGCGTGCAGCACTGTTTACTGAACGTAAAGTAACGCAATTGCATTTTGGTGGTGGTACGCCAACCTTCCTAACTAAAGTCCAATTCACTCGCTTAATGAATTTATTACGTGGTGAGTTTAACTTTGAAGAAGGCGCAGAGATCAGCATTGAAGTTGACCCGCGCGAAATTGAATTGGATATGCTTGATCACTTACGTGATGAAGGGTTCAACCGTTTAAGTATTGGTGTACAAGATTTCAATAAAGAAGTTCAGCTTTTGGTTAATCGTGATCAAGATGAAGATTTTATTATCTCTATGGTACAACGAGCAAAAGACTTAGGTTTCCGCTCAACCAACCTTGATTTGATTTACGGCTTACCAAAGCAATCAGCAAAATCTTTGGCATTAACGATCAAGCGTGTACTAGAAATGGAACCGGGTCGTTTATCTGTATTTAACTATGCACACATGCCAACGCTGTTTGCTGCACAACGTAAAATTAAAGATGCCGATTTACCAGCGCCCGCTGAAAAATTAATCATGCTGCAAGAAACCATCGAAAACCTAACAGGCGCAGGCTATCAATTCATTGGCATGGATCACTTTGCTCTACCTGATGATGAACTAGCGGTCGCACAGCGTGAAGGTATTCTTCACCGTAACTTCCAAGGTTACACCACTCAAGGTGAGTGTGACTTGTTAGGGATGGGCGTATCAGCTATCTCAATGATTGGCGACAGTTACGCACAGAACAAAAAAGACTTAAAAGAATATTACGCTCAGGTTGACGAGAAACGTCATGCTCTGTGGCGTGGTGTTGCGCTAGACCAAGATGATTTAATCCGTCGTGAAGTGATTAAACAACTGATCTGTAATTTCACGCTAGATACTAAAGCGATTGAAGCGGAGTTTAATTTAGACTTTGATACGTACTTTGCTGAAGACATTAAATTACTGCAAACATTTATTAACGATGAGTTAGTCACGATGCACGAAGGGCGTATTGACGTTGAATTGCGTGGTCGTTTATTGATCCGTAATATCTGTATGTGTTTTGATAAGTACTTGCGAAGCCGTGCGCGTCAACAGCAGTTTTCTAGAGTGATCTAGAGACGAGATGCGAGAACGGACTTCGTCCTTCGAGGGGCGAGTAAAAGCGTTGTAACTTGTTTGAAAATTTGAAACCGTAGGTGTTGATGCACCTGCGGTTTTTTTTGGAAACTAGAAACGATACGCTGCGCTAACTAGAGGCTATAAGAGCCAGTACGGTTAATGTGAAGCGTCTTTAATTACATCGTTAGTGCTTTTGATTCTATAGTTTCTAGAGCGAAGCGTTCTAGTTAGCGCAGCGTATAGTCTTTACGGCTTCACATTTCTATTAATCGGATTCTGTAACGAAATTAACGTTTCTGTCGATTGCACTTCCTCAATCGCTTGTAGTTTATCAATCAATACATGCTGTAGTTCTTGAATACTCTTACACATCAATTTGACGAAAATATTGTAAGCTCCAGTAGTGTAATAGGCTTCTACTACCTCTTCTAAAGCGTCTAGTTTAGCGAGTGCTGAATGATAGTCACGGGCTGCATATAAATTAATGCCAATAAAACAACACACATCATAGCCTAAGCTTTTTGGGTCAACGATAACCTCTGTGCCTTCAATGATTTTTGCCGCTTTCATTTTTTCAATACGAACATGGATAGTGGCAGGGCTAACATTAAAGCGTTTAGCTAATTCAGCGTAGGGCGTTCGAGCGTCATTCATCAATGCTTGTAAAATATCTCGGTCAAGATCATCGATTTTGCTGGTATTGTTCATGAAGTGTCTTATCCCTGTACCCAAAAGTGTTTCATGTGAAAAATATCAATTCTACTAATTATTTAATTAATGACATTGGTATAACGTATTTAAACTACCCTAAGATAAAGCGTTCAGCGAGCACTTTATCTAGTCGTTTTTATTAATATCTATTACCATAGGCGCTTGCTGTTCCTAATTGATTAAGCTTGTTGGAGTGCCCTGTGCAAATAGCGTTATTGTGTGAAGACCCAAATCGTCAACTTGAGTTAGAGGCTATTGCCACTCGCTGGGGGTTAGCCCATGACCAAGAAAATGTGTTTGCGTTGGTATTAACCACAGAACAGCTTGAACTGCGTAAACGAGATGAGCCTAAACTTGGTGCGATCTTCGTTGATTTAGTTTCAGGTGCCGTTGGGCACCGTCGTAAATTTGGTGGTGGCAAAGGCCAATCTATTGCTAAAGCGGTAGGGCTTAATAAAGGGGCGACACCTATTATCCTTGATGGAACTGCAGGGCTAGGTCGTGATGCGTTTGTACTGGCATCTTTAGGTTGTAAAGTTCAAATGGTAGAGCGTCACCCTGTTGTCGCCGCTTTACTTGATGATGGTTTAGCTCGAGCAAAGCAAGATGCCGATATTGGTGGTTGGGTATCGCAACGTATGTCTCTATTGCATGCGTCAAGTCACGATGCTTTAGAGCAATTAATGGCACAAGATGATTTTGTTCAGCCAGATGTTGTGTACCTTGACCCAATGTACCCACACCCTGAAAACAAAAAGAAAAGTGCATTAGTGAAAAAAGAGATGAGAGTCTTCCAATCATTGGTGGGTGCAGATAATGATGCCGATGCATTATTAGCACCGGCATTATTGATGGCCACTAAACGGGTTGTGGTTAAACGCCCGGATTATGCTGAGTGGTTAGATAATCAAAAACCGTCAATGGCGATCGAAACTAAAAAGAACCGCTTCGATGTTTATGTTAACGCCGGAATGAAGTCTTAGTCTTTAAATGGAACAACCAATACATCAATTGGGCAAGTATTGATAACTTGTCTGGTTGATGACAGTAACTTACTCCAGAAATCTTGGTGGTGACCACAAACGACAAGGTCAACATCGAGATTATCAATCGCCTCGCATAACTCATTACTTAAATCACCACTGCTGACCAATGTTTTGTGGATTGGATACTCAGCAAACTCAACTAAATGCTTCATCGCTTCTTTAGAAGCCTCCATCGCTTGATGTTGGGTTTCAGCGAGATTGATATCAATTAAGCCGGTATATAGTTCTGCATAGCTCACATCAATGTGAATAAAAGAAACTTTTGCCTCTAGCGCTTTAGCTAAACCCGCAGCTTTAGTAACCAATGATTTACTCTCTTCTGTTAAATCGACAGCGACAAGAATATGTTGGTAACTCATAATGTTTCTCCTATGAATTCAATATTGAATTTATTTATGACTATAGATTATCACCCGTTGTTTTCTTTTTTTGTCGCCTAGATCTCGTTCTGATTGATGATTATTGATTAATCAAGTCGTGGGTGAGTTATGTTATAGTTGTATAAAATTTGAATATAAATAGCTCATAAAGGAATCGATATATGCTAGCTAAAACGATGGTTGATCATTTAAATGCACAAATTAACCTAGAATTTTTCTCATCTAACCTATACTTACAAATGAGTGCTTGGTGTGAAGATAAAGGTTTTGATGGTGCTGCGTCATTTTTTAGAGCGCATGCAACTGAAGAAATGGAACACATGCAGCGTTTATTTACGTATGTAAGTGAGACCGGTTCAATGCCTATTTTAGGTGCGATTGAAGCACCAACATCAGAGTTTTCTGGGTTAGGTGATGTGTTTCGTGCCACATTTGAGCATGAGCAAATGATCACACAAGAGATCAATAAATTGGCTCACGTTGCGTTTACTTCGCAAGATTACTCAACGTTTAATTTTCTTCAGTGGTATGTGGCAGAGCAGCACGAAGAAGAGAAATTATTCAAAGGTATTTTAGATAAAATTGACTTGGTAGGTGAAGACGGTAAAGCGCTATTCTTTATCGATAAGGATTTAGCGGTATTAGCAAAATCTGGTTCAACATCTATTATGGATAGCACTGCTGGGTAAGTTTCATTCCCACATGTAGTAGCGTGTATATTTTGATTAATACATACACGTAGTAAGGGTCGTTACTTTCCTAAGCACAAAGACAAGTATGTCAGAGGTGATTATGATAAGTGGCGACCTTATATTATTAGCATTATTTGCCGTAACGGGTATCAACATCATTCGTTACTTAAGCACGCTAAAAACCCTCCTTTTTGTGATGAAAGAAGCGCACCCTTTGTTGTATCAACAAATTGATGGGCGTGGTTTCTTTACGACTCACGGCAATATTGGAAAGCAAACCAAACTTTTCCAATATTTATGGCAAGAAGAATATCTAGATCATTACGATACCCTTTTTGTATTTAAGTGTGAAAAAGCACGTTATCTTTTTATGTTATCTAGTGCTTTGCTGCTAGTCAGCGTTGCTGTTTTTTTCTTGGTAATTAGTTTGGGCATCTAGCGCTGATAATAGTACACTCCCTGCCAATTGAATTTGTGGTTGAGAGTGACATGAAAAAAGTAGACGTAGTGGTTATCGGTGCAGGTGCTGCAGGGTTAATGTGTGCAGCAGAAGCTGGTAAACGAGGCCGCAGTGTATTAGTGGTTGATCATGCAAAAAAACCAGGTCGAAAGATCCTGATCTCTGGTGGTGGCCGCTGTAACTTTACCAATTATGATGTTACTGCTCATAACTTCGTTTGTAAGAATTCACACTTTGTGAAATCAGCGTTATCTCAATATACTAATTGGGATTTCATTTCACTGATCTCTAAATACGGTATTGAGTTTGAAGAGCGCGACCACGGGCAATTATTCTGCGTAGATTCTGCGAAAGAAATAGTCGATATGTTGCTAAAAGAATGTGAATTAGCCGGGGTTAATTACCGCTACCGTTGTGATATATCAGACGTAACAAAACTCGATTCTGGTTTCTCCCTCAAATTAGATATGGATACTATCGAATGTGAATCCCTTGTTGTGGCAACAGGGGGCTTATCAATGCCTAAACTTGGGGCTACCCCATTTGGCTATCAGTTAGCTGAGCAGTTTGGCCTATCTATGATACCGACTACAGCAGGTCTGGTTCCATTCACTTTGCATAAAGAAGATAAAGAAGCCTTTTCTGAATTATCAGGAATAGCGATCCCTGTTGTCGTTGAATCAGAAAGCGGTGACAGTTTTAAAGAGAACCTATTGTTCACTCACCGCGGTTTATCTGGCCCATCTATCCTACAAATTTCTTCATATTGGAACGCAGGTCAAAAAGTAATGATAGATCTATTACCGAATGACGATTTGTCTGAAGAACTAGATAGAATGCGTAATGCACATCCAAATCAAAGTGTTAAAAATTCATTAGCGAAATTTTTACCAAAAAGGGTAGTTGAAACACTGTTAAATAATACGGTTTTTCAAGAGCGTTCTCTAAAACAAATTAACCATAAAGAACAGGAACAATTATGTTCTTTGATTCACCAATGGAAGGTATTACCAAACGGCACTGAAGGTTATCGTACCGCTGAAGTTACGCTGGGTGGGGTAGATACCGATGAATTGTCGTCAAAAACAATGGAATCTAAAAAAATCGCAGGTTTATATTTTGTTGGTGAAGTCATGGACGTTAGTGGTTGGCTTGGTGGATATAATTTCCAGTGGGCATGGTCAAGTGGTTACGTTGCTGGAATTAATGTGTAAGGCTGTTTAATAACTAAGCCATTATTGATTAATTAGAAAATAGAGGTGCAAATAAGCCTCTATTTTTTATGTAACGTATTAAAATATATTAAGAATAAGGGCTAGATTAACAATGCAAACTCTCTCGTTTAGTGTTCAAGGACTTACACAGCTTAAAGAGAAGTGTGATTCCTTGTCTATAGAGCTTGGAACTGCGTGTTTAATTCAACTGTTTTCTTCTCAACAACCAGATGTTGTTGATGACTATTATGCTTATTTACAGCATTTTTTGCCAAACTCAGAAGTGATTGGTCTTAGCGTTATTCATTCTAGTATTGATGCGTCAATTTTTACTGATTCAACCGTAATCAGTATTTCTATTCTCAATGTGACTCAACTAACTTCTGCTTCTGTATTCCATTCTCAAGATGAACATCGAGTTGGGCACCATCTATTAAAGCGCCTTTCTATTGGCTCTACAACAAAGGCTATTATTGCGTTTGGTTGCCATGGTTCAGCAAGTAATTATCGTCTTTTTGACGCTTTTTCTGAACATGAAAATCAAGTGCCTGTTTCTGGTGGTGTTGCTGCAGATACCGGAAAAGGGACATGGGTATTCTTAAATGGTCAGTTCTATAGTGATCAAATAGTTGCTGTTGCGATGCATGGTGAGCAATTACAAGCATGGTCTGAAGCATTTGTTGAGTGGAATCCTATTGGTAAGCGTTTTCGTATTACGTCATCAGAAGGTAATGTTGTAAAAACGATTGATAATATCCCCGCGTATGAATTTTATTGTAGATACCTTTCTGATACGAAAGCGATACCTCTAAGCCAGATCCAAGCTTTCCCCTTAATGTTAGAAGAAGATACGGTACGATACATCAATGCTGTTGAAGAGATAACAGTGGAGGGTTATCTTAAGTTCGCTTTAAGGATCCCAACAGGGCGTGAAGTGAGATTGTGTTATTACCACCCCTCGTTAACCCAGGAGCAAGTAAATCAAGGGGCGATGATGCTTGCAAAAAAACAGCCTGAGTCGATCTTTATTTATAATTGTGAATCAAGAATAGAAAGCAGTTCTGAATCTACTGAATTACAGACATTTTCAGACATTGGTTCTTGCCAAGGTATTTATGGGATGGGGGAATTCTTTCGGTCTCACAAACAAGTAATTCTACATCATAGTTTAACGTACTTAGCGTTAAGAGAATCCGTTCCTGAGACGGTGAACTCCCTTTATTCTCATTCACCGAGAGAACATAATTTAACCCCTTTATTTTCGTTAATTAAAAATTCGATTCAAGACGTTGATCAGATGACTCTTGCGATGGAAAAGAAGATTAGCGATCAATCTTTGCGTTTGATGCATACGTATCGCACAGACAGGCGCACGGGATTATTCAATCGAATCGTTTTAAAAGAGCGTCTTGAGAGCGTCACTCGAATGGAACATTTACTTTCTTTTAAGCTAACCAATTTAAGCCAAGTGAATGAGAAGTACGGTTATCAAGTCGGTGATAAATTACTGCAAGATGTGAGTCACTACTTAGGTACGTATTTGGCGGATGCAGTGCATACCCCAGTAGAGCTTTATAGTATTGGTATTGCTGAATGGGGTGTTGTTTTTGATAGTGACACCAATAGTGAAGTTCTTCGTAAATACATTACTGATTTTATAGAAAAAATCGAACACTTTAGTTTTGAGCCTTATGGACTAAGTGATGTCGACTATCTCAGCGTTTCTATTTCTGGAGGGCTAATTAGTCGTCGAGACTTCGTCAATATTGCGGTAGAAGAATTGATTTTGAAGGCGGTAGAAGCCCGTCGTATTGCGATGCGAAGAAATCGCCATTTATGTAATGCTCGTGATTTATTAAAAGAAGAACGATTACGTCAAAGCCAATTAGATTGGTTAACAAGTGTTAACCGAGCAATTACCCAAGAAGGCGTTTTGGTGTACGGACAGCCTATCTTGAAAGCCGGTACTCGTGAATTAGTATCAACCGAATGTTTAATGCGAATTTGTGATAATGGACAAGTCTTTGCACCAGGGCAGTTTTTACCCGCAGTAGAAGGTACTCATCTTTACACTCGTTTAAGCCGAGAGATGATTACAAGAACCTTTGATATTATGCAGTCTAATGATATGGATTTTTCAATTAACCTTTCGCCTCAAGATTTAATGAGTGACCGAACGTTAGATTTATTGGAGTCGTCGATTATGCGTTTAGATAATCCATTCCGAGTTGGTTTTGAAGTGTTAGAAACGGAACAAATTCAAGATTACGATCGCATGATTGAAGTGTGTAACCATTTTAAACGTTTAGGTGCTCGCATCATTATTGATGATTTTGGGTCTGGCTATTCAAATATTGATGAGATCATGAAATTGGAACCTCAAGTGATTAAACTTGATGGTTCGATTATTAAAAATGTACATCAAGATAAACGCCAACGGTTGATCTCTCAACAAATGGTACAACTTTGTCATGCACTCGAAGCCAAAGTTGTGGCTGAATTTGTGCACAACAAAGAGGTGTGTAGTATTGTTGAAGATATGGGCGTTGATTATCTTCAAGGTTATTATTTAGGGGAACCTAAAGCACTCGGTTGATATTCATGGCCGCTGCGTTCTGCTTGAAATACAGTTAGAAATTGCTCGTAATAATGAAAAAGAGCTTGAGCATTCTCAGGCTCTTTTACCATGTCCAAAACTTCAATTCCTGCTTCACAAGTACATAAATTTCCTTGGCTTTGATTGCGACGTAAATGGTAGCAAGAATCTCCCGTTGCCTGAATTTCAAGGCAAGGTAAGTCTTTAAGCCAAGAGCTTTTATTAACCATCTTCTTAGCCTCTTGCCATGTTGCATCTAACAGGATAAAGAGCTGCTTTTTGTTTGGGTTTTTATATTCGCAATATTTTGAACTAAGCGTTGGCGAATGACTTGGAAACAGTAACCATGTTTCGGTGTTTTCTTGATTGATTTTATCAATCAGTGCCTTTGGTGGCACTTTTCTTTGCCATAAATAGCTTTGGGCTTTAGGTAGGCTATTTAATATTAACCTACCCGTATTAGTCAGTTTGCTAAGTTCATTTTCATGATACAGAAGTGCAAATTCAACGTGTGACTGAAGATGTGGTTGATGTTCGCAAATGCAATTATGAATAAAACCACAGGTCGTACATGGAACGGTTGTTGCCATTATTTTACTTATCCAAACTTGTTGATGTTGAGTACAGCGTTAACCCTGATTGAATAGGGTATGTCACGCCATTTACGGTTTCATTATCCGCCGATATTGTCTGTTTATTTTTTGAAAATGTGCGTTCTGATATCATATATTGACGTTGATGACGGCTCATTAAAACATGAATTTTATCATCGTTAGTTTCTTGCCAAACACCGGTCTCAATCAATTGAGGCTCATCGGTATTGTAATCATAAGTGGTTATTGCTGAGTGATCAGGATTGAGTGTTAATCCAATCGTTAAACTTGAGTTACCAATAGTACTTGTTCCTTTGTAGCTGCCTGCTGAACCTAACGTCGTATCTTTAGCTGAAAGTGTTGCACAACCTTCATAGGCTTTACCGTCGATTTCTACGTTTGATTTCCAGCCATAAATAGACTCAATCATGCTGTCTTTACAGATCCCTTTTGTCATCGTTAGAGAGAAATCATCGCTTTGGTAATGGCGTTTCTTCACGGTGAATTTTTGGTCTGTGATTGTTTGTGCCTGTTTTGATTTGCCAATTTCAGAGACGACTAATGATCCGTTAATCACTTGAATATTCCAAAATGGTTCATTACCAAAGGCGTTTGTTGGTTGACGTGTTTTTTTACAAGAAACGCCTTCGCCGGCAACTAAGGTATTAATCTGAGATACAACAAATCGAGCCGGATAATCGTTAGCAAATCCGCCTTTTGGTGGCGCTTCGAAATGACCAATTAATTCCCCATACATAGGCTGATAAGGGGATGATTGAATGCTATTCCCCGCAGCCCATTGTTCAGGTGTTAAATTTATCCAATATTGTTGGTCACTATTACAAGGCTGAATACTTTGAGATTCATGTCCAATCACAACCGTCCCACGCAGCGTAAAGGTATGAGGCATTGTTGCTTCATGCACATCATTATTTTTGGATTTACTGTCAGAGGTATCTTCTGAAAATTGCTGACTACACCCAGATAGGAATAATAAAGTGCCCAAAGTAAGTAATGATTTTTTCATCCTATTTTCCTGCATGGTTAACGTAAAGGTTAGTATGCCATAGGACACTAAAAATAGATGGGAATTCACCTTTATCAGAGCTATTGATAGTAAATTAGCGTAAAATGCTCGCGTTATTTAAATAAGCAAAGAGAGCTAAGAGCAATATGAGTTGGAACCTTTCGCCTTCAGACGTATTTAGCGCATCACCAGTTGTTCCAGTTATGGTTATTGAACAACTAGAAGATGCCGTGCCAATGGCTCAAGCATTAGCCGCTGGTGGCATTAATGTATTTGAGATTACCCTACGAACAACCGTTGCTTTAGAAGCGATTACAGCCATTCGCAAAGCAATGCCAAAAGCTCTGGTTGGTGCAGGAACAGTGATCAGTACTCAGCAATATGATCAGGCGGTTGAAGCTGGCGCTCAATTTATTATTTCACCAGGATTTACTCCAAGCTTATTAGCGCATGCAAAAACGGCTGATATCCCATTGATCCCAGGTGTAGCAACGCCATCTGAGGTGATCCGTGCAATCGAACTTGGTTATGCACATTTAAAATTCTTCCCTGCAAGTGCATTTGGTGGACCATCGGTATTGAAAGCGATGGCAGCACCGTTACCACAAGTTCAGTTCTGTCCTACGGGCGGCATTAATCCACAGAATGTAAATGACTACACTGCATTGGATTGTGTGGCGACAGTGGGTGGTTCTTGGATGCTACCAAAAGAGGCAATTGCAGCAAAAGATTGGGCTAAAGTGACAAGACTTGCGAAAGAAGCGGTTGAGTTGATTAAGTAAGAATTGAGAGACTAGAAGTTATACGCTTCGCTAACTAAATACTATAAGAGCAAAAGAACATTGCTTTTGCTCTTATAGAAGCGGAGCGTTCTAGTTTCTAGTTTCTAGTTTCTAGTTTCTAGTTTCTAGTTTCTAGTTTCTAGTTTCTAGCGCTTAGCTGCCATATCACGCAATGCTTGTTTCTCTGCATCACTTAGGAAAGCTAAATCCAATCCATTAATTTGAATTTGACGAAGCTGCTCTTGAGTTAGGCCAACTTTTGGTGCCGCAACTTCATATTCATGAGGAAGCTCAATACCTTCAACCGCAGGATCATCCGTATTCAAACAAACCTTAACACCATGAGAAAGGAACGTTTTGATAGGGTGGGATTCAAATGAAGAAACAGTGCTTGTTTGAATGTTAGACGTTAAACATGATTCAATACCAATATTGTTCTTCGCTAAGAACTCCATCAATTTTAGGTCTTCAACTGCCTTAACACCGTGACCAATACGTACAGCACCAAGTTCATTAATTGCTTGCCACATACTTTCAGCACCGGCAGCTTCACCAGCGTGCACTGTCACTCGAAGGCCTGCATCACGAACTTGTTTAAAGTGACTAACAAAACGATCGCCTGGTTGACCCAGTTCATCACCAGCAAGATCGATAGCGACTAATTTATCTTTTTGAGTAAGAAGGCCATTAAGTTCTTGCTGACAAGCATCTTGACCAAAGGTACGACTCATAATACCGATTAGATTTGCTTTGATACCAAAATCACGGCAACCAGCTTCAACACCGTCAACGACAGCTTCGACAACACCTGCTATTGATAAATTGTGCTTCATTGCCATGTAATAAGGGGAAAAACGCAATTCAGCGTAATCAATCTGTGCATTCATCGCATCTTGCACATTTTCATAAGCAACACGACGACAAGCGTCTAGATCGCCCAATACCGCTACGCCCCAATCAAGCTTAGATAGAAAAGCAACTAAACTTGGTTCTGCTTCAACGATTTGAACGTGAGGACGTAATGCTTCTAAATCATAAGCAGGCAGCGCAAGACCAAATTTTTGGCCAAGATCTAAAATGGTTTCAATGCGGATGTTGCCATCAAGATGACGGTGAAGATCCGTAAGAGGGAGAGTTTTAGTTATCATTATTGAACTATTCCTACTAAAGAAGAAATGAATGCGTATAAATATTAATAATGAGTATAGAGAGTCATGATGATTATGTCAGTAGCCAAACGGATGAAAAGAGCGCAATTTTAACGATTGCGCTCTGATGTTAACTTATTCTGTTGGTCCTCTATCTAAAGGCAGTAGGGGACTTTAAATAAAGTATTGAGCGTGATTATTACTGATTTTCTTTCAAGCGAGTTATTCAATCTCTTTTAATTTTCTTGTTAATGTATTTCTTCCCCAGCCAAGTAATTTTGCGGCATCTTGTTTATGGCCATGAGTATGATGAAGGGCTTTTTCTAACAAGATACGTTCTACATTGGGAATTACTTTATTTAAAATATCAGTTTCCCCTAGAGATAATTGTTCCTCTACCCATTCGCTTAGTTGCTCTTGCCAATCGACTGAATGTTGTACTGATGTTGTGGTAGAGGTGAATAATTCTGGTGGTAAATCGGAAGAAAGAACCTCTTGGCTGCTTGCCATTACCGTAAGCCAACGACACGTGTTTTCTAATTGTCTAACGTTGCCTGGCCACGCACATTCCCCGAGCTTTTTACTTGCATCTTTGCTGAGGGTTTTGCATTCAATACCTAACTCTTTTGATGCTAAGTGTAAGAAGTGTTCCGTTAATTGGGTTATATCTTCACGACGTTCCCGTAAAGCAGGAATGTGTACGCGAATCACATTTAATCGATGATATAAATCTTCTCTAAAGCCACCATCTTTCACTAATTGTTCTAAGTTTTGGTGTGTTGCGGCAATAATCCGCACATCGACTTGGACAGGAGAGTGTCCGCCTACACGGTAAAATTGTCCGTCAGCCAAAACACGAAGTAATCGAGTTTGAATATCTAATGGCATATCGCCGATTTCATCTAGAAATAGAGTGCCCCCATTGGCCTGTTCAAATCGACCTTTACGAACCGAATTTGCGCCAGTAAATGCCCCTTTTTCATGACCAAAGAGTTCAGATTCAATCAAGTCTTTTGGGATAGCGGCCATATTAAGAGCGATAAATTCGTTATTTGAACGTGGGCTATGGCGGTGCAATGCGTGAGCCACTAATTCTTTACCCGTTCCGGATTCCCCATTAATAAGCACAGAGATCGACGAGCGAGATAAACGACCGATAGCACGAAATACTTCCTGCATTGCAGGAGCTTCACCGATGATCTCGGGAACATTGTGTTCTTTAATCGGTTTATTGCTGCTTTGTTTTTTCTGTTCTTGGCTGTGTGCTAATGCTCGTTCAACTAATGTGAGTGCTTCATCAATATCAAATGGTTTTGGTAGGTATTCGAACGCTCCCTTCTGGTAAGCACTTACCGCCGCATCAAGATCTGAGTGAGCTGTCATTATGATAACGGGTAGCTCAGGGTAGTTTTCTTGAACGTGGTTTAATAGAGATAAACCATCCATACCTGGCATTCTAATATCAGAAATGATCACATCAGGGACGTTACGCTCTAGCGCTTGAATCACACTTTCTGCGTCGCCAAAACTTTCACACATCATGTTTGTGCTTGTTAATGTTTTTTCTAATACCCAGCGAATAGAGCTGTCATCATCGACAACCCAAATAAATCCTTTGCTCATAATTATTTCTCCAACATCCACTTATAAATTTGTCTTTATTGTGGTGGTTATTTTTATTATTTAAGTGGAAGGTAAACCGTAAATACTGTTTTTCCTGGCCAACTAGAGACATCGATTTTTCCATTGTGTTGGTCAATTAGGTTTTGTGAAATAGAGAGCCCAAGACCTGTGCCACCTTCACGAGCGCTGACCATTGGGTAAAATAATGTGTCTTGGATATGACTTGGAATGCCAGGACCGTTATCTATGATCTCTATTTTTGCGGCAAGTCGATGACGCTGCCCATAGATGTTGGTTTGGTAATCGGTGCGAGTTCGTAAGGTTATGATGCCATCGGGTTGGTCTTTTAATACTTCAGCAGCATTACTGATAATATTTAAGAGAGCTTGTTCTATTTGTTCTGCATCCATATCTAAATCAGGCAGGCTAGGGTCATAATCTCTAATGATAGAAACTTGGTAACTTGAGTTTAACTCAATTAATTGACGTACTTTTTCGATAATTGCGTGTAGGTTTTCAGGCTTCTTTTGCCCTAATTTTTGCGGACCCAACAAGCGATCAACCAGATTACGTAATCGGTCGGCTTGCTCGATAATGATTTGAGTATATTCGTGTAATTCTGGGTTTGGCAACATTCTTTCTAATAGCTGCGCCGCGCCGCGTAAGCCGCCAAGAGGGTTCTTTATTTCATGCGCCAAGCTACGTACCAATACTTTGGCTGCTTGTTGCTGAGCATGCTGGTTAATTTCTTGAGATAAGCGACGTTGTTGTTCTATTTGGCGAATTTCAACTAACAGATACAGTGATTTTTTTATTTCGATAGGGCTTGATGTTACTTCAATATACAACGGCTGATTGTTCACTATCATGCATACATCGCTGTCTGTGACACTTTGGCCGGTATCAAGAGGCAGCATTAAAGTAGATAAATCGAATTTCGAGTGCTGAAAAAGGTTATCAAAAGTATGTGCTGCCATACGTTGGGCACTTTGTGAAAAAAGTTGTTCAGCTGCTGGGTTGGCGTAATGAATGTTACGTAGGTCATCAAGCAATAAAATAGCGGTTACTTGATGATCTAGCAATTGCGTTGAAAAATCCATAATCAGAACCACATCCTTGTCATCACATTTGAATGCACCATTCTAGTGCATCGTTGCCTTTGTTAAAAGACAGTGACTCTCCAAAGAACGTGAATTTATACGCTCTTACTCACTATATGTACTTATAGTTTGGATGGTCGATGCAAGTGCACAGTTAATATCTTAGTTGATGCAATTCTCTTGCCGTCTTTTTGGGCAACAACCGTAATGATGTGAGTGCCTCTCTCTATGTTGGTGAGTTTCCATTCTCTAGAGGTTTGAGGAAGACCATAAGGTGACCCATCAAGTATTAATTGAAGCTTTTCATCAATAGAAAGTTTACGAGTTAGCTCAGTAAGCACCATGATGTGCCCTCGAGAACTGCGCACTGTTTCTTCTTGGGATAGGTTAGTAATAGAAATTTTGAGTGGAGCTAACGCTTCTTTATCCGCTTTCTTTGTATTTTTAGATACGGATTTTTTTTGCTTTGCAGGTGCAGGGATATTTTCTACTTCATTTGGAGTTGAAGAGAATGACAGTTGTTTTGATTTGGTGTTGCTTGGTGGTGGAGTATCACTGAAATGCCTTACACCCTTATTATCTTCCCATGTGTAAACACTCTCGGCGGCGGTAGGAAGCGAAAAAAGGCTAATGAGTAAAATTACAATATATGTATGAGGCATAGTTCCACCATTGATGATGGTTATTATTTGATTTCAATAATTCGTTTAATGTATGAAATCTCGTTTGGGTTATGTGATTCAATACAATGAAGATGTTGGTTATTTATTGTATGAATAGAGTAAGTGTTGCGCGTAAAATAGGTTTTGCCAATATAAAAAAGGCCCGCTTGTGAAGCGAGCCTAAAAACATCAGATTGATTTCAATTTGTTACGTCAGAATTAAACTGAGTAATACATTTCAAATTCAAGAGGGTGAACCGCTGTGTTGATAGCTGCAACATCTTGAGCTTTAAGGCTGATGTAAGAATCAATGAAGTCATTAGAGAATACGCCACCCGCCGTTAAGAATTCACGATCTGAATCCAGAGCTTGCAGTGCGATATCTAGAGACTCGGCTACTTTAGGGATCTCAGCGGCTTCTTCCGCAGGAAGGTCATACAGATCTTTATCCATTGCTTCGCCTGGGTGGATCTTGTTCTTAATTCCGTCAAGACCAGCCATTAGCATTGCTGAGTAGCTTAAGTATGGGTTTGCCGCTGGGTCACCAAAACGAACTTCGATACGACGAGCTTTCGGGCTTGGTACTACTGGAATACGGATAGAAGCAGAACGGTTACGTGCAGAGTATGCAAGCATAACAGGTGCTTCAAAACCAGGGACAAGACGCTTGTATGAGTTAGTGGTTGGGTTAGCAAATGCGTTGATTGCACGAGCGTGTTTAATGATACCGCCAATGAAGAAGATAGCCATTTCTGATAGGCCGCCGTACTTATCGCCAGCAAATAAGTTTTGTCCATCTTTGTTCAATGACATATGAACGTGCATACCTGAACCGTTGTCACCAACAAGAGGTTTTGGCATGAAAGTCGCTGTTTTACCGTAAGCGTGAGCTACGTTATGAACAACATACTTATAGATTTGAGTTTCATCAGCTTTGTTTGTTAGCGTATTGAAGCGTGTTGCGATCTCATTTTGACCCGCCGTTGCTACTTCGTGGTGGTGAGCTTCAACAACAAGGCCCATTTCTTCCATGATTAAACACATAGCAGAACGAATATCTTGAGATGAATCAACAGGAGCTACAGGGAAGTAACCGCCTTTAACGCCAGGACGGTGGCCTTTGTTGCCGCCTTCGTATTCAGTACCTGAGTTCCACGCCGCTTCGATATCATCAATCTTAAAGAAAGAACCTGACATATCAGTATTAAAGCGAACGTCATCAAATAGGAAAAATTCTGGTTCTGGGCCAACTAAAACAGTGTCAGCAAGACCTGTTGAACGTAGATAGTCTTCAGAACGTTTTGCGATTGAGCGAGGGTCACGATCGTAACCTTGCATTGTTGTTGGTTCAAGAATGTCACAACGGATATTTAGTGTTGGATCTGCTGTGAACGGGTCAAGAACTGCACTTGCTGCATCTGGCATCATTACCATGTCAGATTCATTAATGCCTTTCCAGCCAGCTACTGAAGAACCGTCGAACATTTTGCCGTCTTCAAAGAAGTCGGCATCAACTTGATGAGAAGGAATTGAGATGTGTTGCTCTTTACCTTTTGTATCGGTAAAGCGTAAATCAATAAATTTCACTTCGTTTTCTTGAATTAGAGCGAATACGTTTTCTACTGACATGTAGGATAACCTCCAGTGTTATAATATAAATATTGGCCAGCTAAGCTGTTATTTACTATATAGCTAGAACTGTGCCAAAAGTAATAATCCTTTAATATTAATGACTTAGTTATATTTTATTTGAATAGCACTTGTTATTTGCACCATTTTGATCTCTCTTTGCACTGTTATGGTGCAAAAATGCATGAGTTAAATAAAAAATAATTAGTCACTAATTTACTTCTCCCTGCTATTCAGCAGTGAAATCGTATATTTGTCAATCTAATTCCCTTGCCGAATGCACAATAAAATCAACGTAATAAATTTAAATTATTGATATGTTTGAGTTTTTGTTTTTTGTTTAAAAAAATAAAGTGAAGGAAAAAATTGAATAAATAATGGCTCAATTGTTCTTTTTTTCGTCACTTTTGTGGGCTTGATTAAATAAATTGAAAAAAAATTGTGTCTTCAATCACATATTTCGTGGGTTTTGCTCTAAAATCTGTTAAATTATTGACCGTTTTTAAACCAAAGTAGCGCCAATGGTGGCTCTACATGTTCTGAGTGAATTTGAATCCATGTCTACTCCACAACTTGATAAACTAAGAAATATCGCAATTATTGCGCACGTCGACCACGGTAAAACAACGTTGGTTGATAAATTGCTCCAGCAATCAGGTACGCTTGAATCTCGTGGTGAAGCTGAAGAGCGCGTCATGGACTCGAACGATATCGAAAAAGAACGTGGTATCACGATCCTTGCTAAGAACACAGCGATTACTTGGAACGATTACAACATCAACATCGTAGATACTCCAGGACACGCCGATTTCGGTGGTGAAGTTGAGCGTATTATGTCTATGGTTGATTCAGTTCTACTTATCGTAGATGCTGTTGACGGTCCAATGCCTCAAACGCGTTTCGTAACGCAAAAAGCATTCGCACACGGTCTTAAGCCAATCGTTGTAATCAACAAGGTTGACCGTCCAGGCGCACGTCCTGAGTGGGTTATGGATCAAGTATTTGATTTATTCGATAACCTAGGCGCAACTGATGAACAACTAGACTTTAAAGTTGTTTACGCTTCTGCACTAAATGGTTGGGCTAACGCTGAATCAGAAGAAGAAACTGAAAACATGGAATCTTTATTCCAAGCGATCGTTGACGGTGTTGATGCACCTGTTGCTGACCGTGAAGGTGACTTCCAAATGCAAATTTCTCAACTTGATCACAACGCATACGTTGGTGTTATCGGTGTTGGTCGTATTACACGTGGTAGCGTTAAAGTTAACCAAGCGGTTACAGTTATCGGTGCTGACGGTAAAGAACGTAAAGGCAAAATTGGCCAAGTACTAGGTTACTTAGGTCTTGAGCGTCATGATGTTGAATTTGCTGAAGCAGGTAACATTGTTGCTATCAGTGGTTTAGGCGAGCTTAAAATTTCTGATACTGTTTGTGCGCAAAACAATGTTGAAGCATTGCCACCACTAACTGTTGATGAACCAACAGTGACAATGACTTTCCAAGTAAACAACTCACCATTCTGTGGTAAAGAAGGTAAATTCGTTACTTCACGTAACATCCTTGAGCGTTTACAAAAAGAACTAGTACACAACGTTGCACTTAAAGTTGAAGAAACTGGTGATCCGGATAAATTTAAAGTATCTGGTCGTGGTGAACTTCACCTAGGTATCTTAATCGAAAACATGCGTCGTGAAGGTTTCGAGCTAGCAGTATCTCGTCCTGAAGTTATCGAACGTATGGTAGATGGTCAACTAATGGAACCGTTTGAAACGGTAACAATCGATGTAGTTGAAGAGAACCAAGGCGCGGTAATGGAAAGTATCGGTACTCGTAAGGGTGAACTAACTGATATGGCTCCAGATGGTAAAGGCCGTGTACGTATGGACTTTATGATGCCTTCTCGTGGTCTTATCGGTTTCCAAACTGAATTCATGACAATGACTTCTGGTTCTGGTCTTATCTACCACGCATTTGATCACTACGGTCCTCACAAAGGCGGCACAATTGGTCAACGTAAAAATGGTGTACTAATTTGTAACCAAGCTGGTAAAGCGGTTACTTACTCACTATTCTTCCTACAAGATCGCGGTCGTTTATTCCTAGGTCACGCTACAGAAGTATACGAAGGTCAAATCATCGGTATTCATAACCGTGCAAACGACCTTACAGTTAACTGTATTCGTGGTAAGCAACTGACTAACGTACGTTCTTCTGGTACTGATGAAGCACAAACGCTTTCTCCTTTCATCGATTTGACTCTTGAGCAAGCTCTTGAATTCATCGACGTTGATGAGCTAGTAGAAGTAACACCAGTAAGCATTCGTATCCGTAAGAAACTACTTACAGAGAACGATCGTAAACGTGCTGGTCGTGCGCCTAAGTAATTATTAATTTTTGATTTAGCGTTATCGTTAAATTGTAAATTGAATAAATATCAAATCCCTTTGTAGGCAACTACGAAGGGATTTTTTTATCTGCTATGATAATACCAGCCCAAATAAGTAGGTGGCCATTTTTTATACGCAATTATCTGGACACAGACTTATTTGTATTGGTATATGTAAAAACTGATATTTTTTAAGAGTAAATCGATGGAAGAAAAAATTAAACATACGCTAAGGATTAGCTGGTCATACTTTGTATTTTTAAAGCAACGCATTATTCATGACCGATTGACGGTCAGTGCCGGTTATATGGCCTATATTACGTTGTTATCGCTAGTGCCTTTGGTTACCGTGTTGCTTTCTGTGCTTTCTCAGTTTCCTATTTTTTCAGGAGCAGGAGAGACTGTTCAAGCATTTGTGATTCAAAACTTTGTCCCTGCCGCCAGTGATGCAGTGGAAGGGAGCCTTAAAGAATTCATCTCCAATACTGGGAAGATGACAGCGGTCGGTTCTGGGTTCTTATTTGTGGCCTCTGTGATGCTGATATCAGCAATTGATCGTAGCCTGAACTACATTTGGCGAGTGAAGAAAAAACGTCGTCCAATGTATTCATTTTCATTGTATTGGATGATTTTAACCCTAGGTCCATTATTGGTTGGGGCAAGTATTGCTGCAACTTCGTATTTGACTTCATTAAAGATCATGGACGATGAAATCGTATCGAGTTTTTATCGGACTTTGCTAGGTTGGTTGCCTATCATATTGTCATTTTCTGCCTTTGTTGGTTTGTATTTATTAGTACCGAATAAAAAAATACGAATAAGGCACGCCCTTGTTGGTGCGATGTCAGCAGGGTGCTTGTTTGAAATCAGCAAGGTGGGTTTCGCACAATACATTACGCAATTTCCATCCTATGAAGTTATTTATGGCGCTTTAGCGGCGGTACCGATTCTATTTGTATGGGTTTATCTATGTTGGATTATCGTTTTAATTGGTGCTGAAATCACGGCAAGTTTGGGTGAATCAGATCAGTGGTTGATAGATAAAGTGAACACGCATATATTTGAAACAGAGAATACGGTATTAACAGAATCAAAAGGGTTGATAGAAAGTGATAGCACTGATCCAAAGAGTAAGTGAAGCCGCAGTAAAAGTTGATGGCGAAGTAACGGGTGAGATTAATCAAGGGTTATTGATCTTGCTCGGTGTCGAAAGAGAAGATGATGAAGCCAAAGCAAAACGGCTAATGGAACGCGTTCTGACTTATCGAATTTTTGAAGATGATGACGGTAAGATGAACTTAAATGTGCAACAAATTGGCGGTAGTGTATTAGTGGTTTCACAATTTACGTTGCCTGCAGACACTAAAAAAGGCACACGCCCAGGTTTTTCTAAAGGTGCGCATCCTGTTGATGCTGAGCGTTTGTATGATTACTTTTCAGACTTATGCGAAGAGAAGATAAATACGCAAAGAGGGCGATTTGCCGCGGATATGAAGGTGTCGCTAGTGAATGATGGGCCTGTGACGTTTTGGTTGCAGGTATAGAGTATAGAGCAGGGACGAGAGTCGAGGACGCTTCGCTCGAGGGGCGAGGAAAAGCAGAAGACTATACGCTTCGCTGACTAGAGACTATAAGAGCGAGTGTGTTGATGTGGTGAGTTTCTTAGGTTTCAGGAAAAGAACTAGAAACTATACGTTTTACTAACTAGACCGCTTCGCTTCTACAAGAGCAAAAACGAAAGAGTAGAACTTAGGTCGCTTTGACTTGCAGAGTTCCGCGGAGATTGCTTTTGCTCTTGCTCTTCCTGAAGCCTGAAATCTCGCTTTTTTCTCTTATAGTCTCTAGCTAGCGCAGCGTATAGTATCTAGTCTCACAACGATCACCCCCTGAACCCTCGTCCCTAATCATAATAAAAGGATTTATATGTTTCGATTGATCACCCCAACCACAGAGGCAGAACTGAAAGCCTACTACCATTTCCGCTGGCAAGTATTACGTGAGCCTTGGCGTCAGCCTGTGGGTTCTGAACGTGATGCTTATGATGATATGAGCCAGCATCGAATGATTTTGGATGGTAGAGGAAAGCCGGTTGCAATCGGACGTTTATATCTAACCCCCGATAATGATGGCCAAATTCGCTATATGGCGGTATCTCCGCACTTTCGAGGTAAAGGTATAGGTGCACTAATAATGGTAGCCCTAGAGTCTTACGCGCGCCAAGAAGGGGCTAAGCGATTAGTATGTAATGCCCGTGAAGAGGCAATTCCGTTTTATGTTCGAAATGGATTTGAAAGCCAAGGCGAGTTAACAGATGAGCGAGGGCCTATTCGTCATCAACAAATGCTCAAGCAACTCGATCCCCTTGCTGATGTATTACGTCGTCCAGATTGGTGTGCCGAACTACAAGACCGCTGGGAAAAAGAGATCCCAATCAGTGACAAAATGGGCATTAAAATAACCCAATATACGGGTTATCGATTTGAAGTCAGTGCGGTTTTAAATGCCAATCTTAATCCTCATAACACCATGTTTGCAGGCAGCATATTTACTTTGGGAACGTTAACTGCGTGGGGAATGGTGTGGTTATTACTCAAAGAGCGTGGTTTGGATTCAGCTAGCATTATGTTAGTTGATAGTCATATTCGTTATCGTCAGCCTATTACTGACAACCCGAAAGGCATTACGTCGTTGAATTGCTTACAAGGTGATTTCGACCGTTTGAAATCAGGTAAACGAGCGCGTGTAAAAGTAACGGTTGCTTTGTGTAATGGTGACACGCCTGCGGCTGAGTTTTCAGGAACGTTTATGCTGATGAGAAACTAGAAACGATACGCTGCGCTAACTAGACCGCTTCGCTTCTATAAGAGCAACAGCAAGAGCTAAAAAATCAGAGTTCAGAGGAACTTCTCTTGCTTTTATAGTTTCTAGTTAGCGCAGCGTATAGTATCTAGTCTCACAACAATCACCCCTGAACTCTGTAAGGGAGCTTGCGACCGATCTGAACCCTAAGTTTTTACTCTTATTTCGCCTGCATCGCTGCCCACCACGCTTCATCCGCAACAATCTGTCCCGTTCCATCTAATTGAGGGTAAGGCAGCTTCTTACGCTTTGCGACGCGAGCAAGTACAGGGTGACCACGTTCAAATAAGACATTATTAATATACTCTGCAGGCAACGCACTCTCTTCACGGTCATACATTCCCGCTAAATCACGCTGACGCTGTGCTTCGTATAAAATCAAGGCACTGGCTACTGATACATTTAAAGACTGCACCATGCCAACCATAGGAATGATGATGTCATGGTCAGCCATCGCTAATGCTTTTTTGCTGATGCCCGTTTTTTCACTACCAAGAATGATGGCCGTTGGTTTGGTGTAATCAATTTCACGAAAATCAACCGCAGTATCAGACAAGTTAGTCGCAAGGATCTGCATACCTTGGCCTTTTAAAACCGCAAAAGCATCATCAATGTTCTTATGTGTTTCAACGTCTACCCAATTACGAGCGCCAGCAGAAGTATGAGCTAATGTTTTCATTTGTTCTGTTGGCCAAACCGCGTGTACTTTATGAACCCCAGTGGCATCTGCTGTACGAATAATAGCGGAAACATTATTAGGTTTATGAACTTCTTCTAAACATAAAGTGAGATCAGTTTGGCGAGATTTTAATACAGAAGTAATACGTTGATAGCGTTCTAGGTTCATTATTTTAATTTCTTGAAATAGGTTAGGGGGACTAGGGACGAGTAAGGGCAGTAAAATTGGAACTAGAAACTATACGCGGTGCTAACTAGAGACTATAAGAGCATTATATTACTAGATTGGAAGACCATTCTTAAATCGGTCAATGCTTTTGATTTTATAGTTTCTAGAGCGAAGCGTTCTAGTTAGCGCAGCGTATAGCTCTTACTAAAAGGACGAAGTCCGTACTTGAACCTCGTCCCTTCATTTTCTGCTTCTAGTTCTTATGTCTACGAACTTTAAGTACGTGTGACATAACACGAATTCGACGCATTATTTCCGCTAAATGAGTACGATCTTTGGCTGTTAATTCAACCGTAACCGTATATAAACGACCGTCTTTTTCTTCGGTTGTTATACCACGAATATTGGAACCCGTACTGGCAATGACATTCGTTAAACTTGCCAATGCGCCTTGATGGTTTTGAATATCAATATCCAACGCGGTTGCGAATTCTTGGTCAAATTCATCAGCCCACTCAACGCCCATGTATTTATCAAGTTCTTTTTGATAACCACGGACATTTGCACACTCTTCCATGTGAACCACAAGGCCACGACCAGGACTTACATGAGCAATAATATGGTCTCCCGGAATAGGGCGACAACAGTTTGCAAACGTTAGTAAAATACCGTCAGCACCACGAATTGGTAATTTCTTACCTGTAGAGGTTTCGATATTTGAAGAGTCTTGCTCTGTCAGTTCATCGGCATCACCAAGAAGACGGCGAGCAACGACAATACTCATTAATTCACCCAAGCCAATAGCAGCAAGTAAATCGTCAAACTCAGCCAGTTTTAGACCAGAGAGAACATGAGTGATATTGTCTTTTGATACATCATCAATTGATACATTATGACCAAGCGCATGATTAAGTAAGCGACGACCTAAAATGATCGAATCTTCTTTACGCATCGTCTTCAGAACTTGACGAATTTTAGTGCGAGCTTTAGAGGTCACAACATAGTTTAACCAAGCGGCGTTTGGACGCGCGCCTGGAGCACTGATGATTTCAACCGTTTGACCGCTCTTAAGTGGTTTACTTAATGGGTAAGGTTGACGGTTAACACGTGAGCCAACACAGCTGTTACCAACATCAGAGTGAACGGCATAAGCGAAATCAACCGCAGTTGCTCCCACGGGCAATTCAAAAATACGACCTTTAGGGGTGAAAACGTAAATTTCGTTCGGGAATAAATCCGATTTTACATTTTCAATAAATTCAAATGAGTTACCTGCACTTTGTTGAAGCTCAAGTAAGCTTTGCATCCAACGCTGAGCGCGGATCTGTGCTGTCGTACTTGAGTTATCACCCTCTTTATACGACCAGTGTGCAGCCACACCTTTATTCGCCATTTGTTCCATGTCTTCAGTGCGGATCTGCACTTCAACGGGGACGCCGTGGGGGCCGACCATTGAGGTGTGAAGCGATTGGTAACCATTGGCTTTTGGTACAGCAATGTAATCTTTAATACGACCAGGACGAGGTTTATAAATACTATGAACCTGACCTAGTGCGCGATAACAGGTATCGACATTGTCAGTGATCACTCGGAACGCGTAGATATCCATAATAGTATGGAAGCGCTGCTCTTTATTTTTCATTTTATTGTAAATAGCGAACAGGTTTTTCTCTCGTCCAATCACACGACCCTTAATGCCGGCTTCAGCAATACGGCCTTCGATTTCAGAGTGGATTTTTTGAATCATCTCTTTACGGTTACCACGAGCCGACTTTACTACTTCTTTTAATACGCGGTAGCGATTTGGGTAAAGGGCTTCAAAACCTAACTCTTCAAGTTCAGTTTTAATATTGTGAATACCAAGGCGATGCGCCAAAGGAGAGAATATTTCTAAGGTTTCACGAGCAATACGACGGCGTTTATCTGGGCGTAGAGCACCCAGCGTACGCATATTGTGAGTACGGTCGGCAAGTTTGATCAAAATAACGCGGATGTCTTGCACCATCGCCATGACCATTTTTCGGAAGTTTTCGGCCTGTGCTTCTTTTTTATCGCGGAACTTAAGTTTGTCCAGCTTAGAAACGCCATCCACTAATTCAGCAACAGTCTCGCCAAATTGTTCTGCTAGCTCTTCCTTGCTAACTTCAGTGTCTTCAATAACATCGTGAAGCAGTGCAGCCATTAGCGTTTTATGGTCGAGTCGCATTTCTGCAAGGATACGAGCCACAGCTACTGGATGAATGATATAAGGTTCGCCACTTGAGCGAGTCTGCCCTTCATGGGCCTCTTTTGCTACCAGATAAGATCGACGAAGAGCCTCAATGTGAGGCTCTGGCAGGTAATCTTTGGCAACATCTTTCAGGCTATCGAATAAATCCAAATTTCGCCCCGTCAGGTTTGCTGTAATTTATAATCTATAAAAGATTATAGAGATTAACGATTGTGAGTGATTGAGCTTACTGCTGCTAGTTCAGCGGCATCTTGCTCTTGTTGCTCTTGACGTTCACGAGCATCAAGTAGATCTTTTGTGATCAGGCCTTCTTCGATTTCACGAAGAGCGATAACAGTTGTTTTATCGTTCTCTTCAGGCACTAGCGCATCTTTACCACCAGTTTGTAGCTGACGTGCGCGACGAGATGAAACTAAAACAAGGTCGAAACGGTTGCCGATTTTTTCAACTGCGTCTTGAACGGTTACACGTGCCATGAGGACTCCAATTTATTAACAAAAATAGTTATATGTTGAGAAAGTATACAAGTAACCTGTATAAGTTTCTAGCTAGGGTTACAAGATACTAATAGAAATACGAAGAAACTAGTCAGATAATAACGCGTCTAACATGCCTTTGTATTTCATGGTTTGTTTGTCTTGCTTTAAGCGCTCTGCACGAATAATGGCACGGAAGTCCATTTGTGCAGTATCAAAGTCATCATTAATAATCACATAATCATACTCATGATAGTGAGATATTTCAGACTTTGCTTCACTCATGCGCTTAGCAATAACAGCATCGCTGTCTTGACCACGTGCATTTAAGCGTCGTTCTAGTTCCCCATTTGATGGAGGAAGAATGAACACACTTTTTGCTAAAGGCATTTGTTTACGGATTTGACGAGCACCTTGCCAATCAATATCTAAAAACACATCAATGCCTTTATCAAGAGTTTCTTCGATCCATACGCGAGAAGTACCGTAGTAGTTTCCAAATACTTCTGCGTATTCTAAGAATTCATTTTTTTCGATCAACTCTTCAAAATGCTCTTTCTGAATAAAATGGTAATGAGTACCATCAGTTTCTCCTGGACGCATACCTCGAGTAGTATGAGACACAGAGACTTTCATAGCATAAGTTGGGTTGCTTTCTAACAGTGCCGAGATCAAACTCGACTT
The DNA here is from genome assembly GCF_001691065.1 of Aliivibrio sp. 1S128. NCBI lineage: Bacteria > Pseudomonadati > Pseudomonadota > Gammaproteobacteria > Vibrionales > Vibrionaceae > Aliivibrio > Aliivibrio sp. 1S128. The sequence goes on from NZ_MAJV01000002.1 coordinate 84,110, forward strand.
ACCAGCACCACTTGGCGCTGACACAATATAAAGTGTACCTTTACTCATGATAGATTCTCTTGGGAGTTATGGCATTTCTCTGTAAATTACGCTTTAAACGTAGAATAAAGATGAATGCGAAGCATAGAAAATTGGGTGGCGAAGAATAGCACAATCTAGAATTAATTTGAATGAAATAAATACGCTAATTGAAATAATAATTTTGTGTTAACGTTGCTTCGCACTATCATTAGAGCTTAAACAATTAATATCCTTATTATAGTTATTACGGTGGACAATGCCTCATGCCTTCTCATTTACCTAAAGGGTTCAGTAAACCTTTCTTAAAAGTATTCCATATATTAGAAGCCATATTGCTGGTTGCGATTACGTTAGCGACCTTGTTTGCGATGGTAAATGAATTTGTACATGTTTTTGCAGAACAACAAATTCAACTTACAGACATATTATTAATGTTTATTTATCTTGAAGTGTTAGCCATGGTGCAGCAATTTGTGATGAACGGTAAGATCCCAGTACGTTACCCTATTTATATCGCAATGATGGCAATCGCTCGTTACATAACGTTGGGTATGAAAGAGTTGGATGCGGTATTAGTGGTATGGTTAGCGCTCGCCGCCTTTATTTTAGCTGCGGCAACGTTATTGATCCGAGCGGGGCATTATTATTGGCCGTACGAAGCGCATGAGAATAGTAAGAAATATGATGAGTAACCAGAGCTAACACTCTGGTATTTAATAGAAAGCCTCGTAGATTATCCACGAGGCTTTTTTAATGGTTCGCAATTAGAACTGATTATTCAATGTTCTGGATCTGCTCACGCATTTGTTCGATAAGTACTTTAAGCTCAACGCCAGACGCCGTTACATCTGTGCTGATAGATTTAGACGCTAGCGTGTTCGCTTCACGGTTAAATTCTTGCATCATGAAATCAAGTTTACGGCCACAAGCGCCGCCTTTCTTCATCACATTCGTTGTTTCTTTCACATGTGAATCTAAACGGTCAAGCTCTTCAGCTACGTCAGATTTTTGAGCAAGAAGGATAAGCTCTTGTTCAACACGAGAAGAATCTAATTCAATTTTCGCATCTTCAAATTTAGTCAAAAGACGGTTACGTTGCCATTCTAAAATCTCAGGCATACGTGCACGAACTTTCGCTGCTTCTTCAGTGATCGCATCTAAACGCTGAACGATCAGCGCTTTCATGTTTTCGCCTTCGTTTGCACGCGCTTCAACGAAATCATTTACAGTCAGTTCAAATTCCGCCAATAGTTCTTTATTGATTGAATCGAAATCTTGCTCTGGCGCTTCCATCACACCTTGCCATTGCAGAACTTGGAAAGGGTTAATACCGCCTTCGCCAGATTCAGTTTTTACCCACTGCGCCGCTTTAATTACTTGGCGAGCTAGGTCTTCATTGATTCTTAATTCGCTGCTTGCTTCGTTGTTTGATTCAAAACGTAGGTGGCATTCTACTTTACCGCGAGCAAGGCGCTTACGAAAACGCTCACGTAATACAGGCTCTAAACCACGAAATTGTTCTGGCATACGGAAGTAAGTTTCTAAGTAACGTTGGTTTACAGAGCGGATTTCCCACACTGCCGTACCCCAATCGCCTTTTACTTCGCGGCGTGCGTAAGCTGTCATACTGTAGATCATGTAAGCGTCCTCAAATCATCAATAGGAAGGATGATGCATAAAAATGTTGGCGCTACTATAGCAGATAAGCGCTTTAGGAAGTAATAGCAATCTGTGTAAGTAAATGAGAGAAGAAAACAGACGCTATGCTTTATTATGGGAGTTCGGTATAATCGCCGACAATTTGTCATAATCAAGGTATCTGCCATGCGTCCAAGCGGAAGAACAGCTCAGCAAGTCCGTCCAATTACGATTACTCGTCACTTTACTGCACACGCAGAAGGGTCTGTATTAGTTGAATTTGGTAATACAAAAGTAATTTGTACTGCAAGTGTTGAAGAAAATGTTCCTCGCTGGTTAAAAGGCAAAGGTAAAGGTTGGGTAACGGCTGAATACGGCATGCTACCTCGTGCAACACATACACGTAACCGTCGTGAAGCAGCAAGTGGTAAACAAGGCGGTCGTACGATGGAAATCCAACGTCTGATCGCTCGTAGCCTTCGTGCTGCTGTTGACCTAGAAGCGCTAGGTGAGCAAATGATCACGGTCGATTGTGATGTTATCCAAGCGGATGGTGGTACACGTACTGCGTCTATTACAGGCGCAAGTGTTGCATTAGCTGACGCTATCAACCACATGATCGCATCAGGCAAACTGAAAAAGAACCCAATGAAAGGGCACGTTGCTGCTGTTTCTGTTGGTATCTATAAAGGTGAAGCGATTTGTGACCTTGAGTATTTAGAAGATTCAGCCGCTGATACCGACATGAACGTCGTAATGATGGAAGACGGTAAGATGATTGAAGTGCAAGGCACGGCAGAAGAAGCGCCGTTCTCTCATCAGGAATTGTTAGATATGCTGGCTCTGGCGCAACAGGGCATCAATGATATCATTGAGCAGCAGAAAGCGGCGTTGGCCGAATAATTGATTTTTTAATGGCTCCTGATTCAGGGGCTATTTTTTTATGTATTTTAAGAGCAGAGTTCAGATCGCTTCGCTTGCAGAATTCAGAGGCGGGCGCTGTAATCACCACGTTCACCTCTGAACTCTGCAAGGGAGCTTGCGACCGATCTGAACTCTAATGCAGCTTTACCGATTTGAAAGTTATAAATTATTAACCAAAAAGAGAGAATGAAGATGAAAGCATACCAGCGTGAGTTTATTGAATTTGCCCTTGAGAAAGAAGTCCTAAAGTTTGGTGAGTTTACTTTAAAGTCTGGCCGTATAAGCCCATATTTTTTCAACGCTGGTCTATTTAATACCGGTCGTGATCTAGCACGTTTAGGTCGTTTCTATGCCGCGGCATTAGTTGAATCAGGTATTGATTATGATGTGTTATTTGGCCCTGCGTACAAAGGCATTCCAATTGCAACGACAACAGCGGTTGCATTGGCTGACCACCACGATACAGATAAGCCATATTGCTTTAACCGTAAAGAAGCAAAAAATCACGGTGAAGGTGGCAACTTAGTCGGTAGTGCACTTGAAGGTCGTATCATGTTGGTTGATGATGTGATCACAGCAGGTACTGCAATCCGTGAATCAATGGAAATTATCCAAGCGAATGGGGCTGATCTTGCGGGTGTTCTTGTGGCAATCGATCGCCAAGAAAAAGGCAAAGGCGAATTATCTGCGATTCAAGAAGTAGAGCGTGATTTTGGTTGTTCAATTATCTCAATTGTAAGCTTAACTGACCTTATCTCTTTCTTAGAAGAGAAAGGTGGCAATGTTGAGCAACTTGAATCTGTAAAGGCGTACCGTGCTGAGTTTGGTATTTAATACCAGTCGTATTGATCAATGATAATAGTAGTATAGCTGGCTGAATGTCGGCTATTTTTTTGCATAATGTATAAAGTTACACATAAAACGTAACAATTTTACTTCTCATTTTTATCGATTAAAGCGTACTTTTTGTAAAAGTAACGAGTAAACTGAAATAAGACATATATTGAGGTTAAGCCCATGCAAGAAAACCATAAGATTTTAGTTGTTGATGATGATGCTCGCCTTCGTTCTTTGTTAGAGCGTTATTTATCAGAGCAAGGCTTCCAAGTTCGTAGTGTTGCAAATAGTGAACAAATGGATCGTCTGCTAGCACGAGAAACGTTTCACTTAATGGTATTGGACTTAATGTTACCAGGCGAAGATGGACTATCTATTTGTCGTCGTTTACGTAGTAATAACAACATGCTGCCAATTTTAATGCTGACGGCAAAAGGCGATGAGATTGATCGTATTGTTGGTTTAGAAGTGGGTGCAGATGATTATCTACCGAAACCATTTAATCCGCGCGAGTTATTAGCTCGTATTCGAGCGGTATTACGTCGTCAAGTTATTGAAGCGCCAGGTGCGCCAAGTGCTGAAGATAAAGTGGTTGAGTTTGGCGATTTCCGTCTAAATTTAGGCACGCGTGAGATGTTCCGTAATGAAGAACCGATGCCATTAACATCGGGTGAATTCGCGGTACTTAAATCATTAGTAACGAATATGCGTGAACCTATGTCACGTGATAAGTTGATGAACATGGCTCGTGGCCGTGAATATTCAGCAATGGAACGTTCTATCGATGTTCAAATTTCTCGTCTTCGTCGTATGATTGAAGAAGATCCAAGTCGCCCTCGCTATATTCAAACGGTATGGGGATTGGGTTATGTGTTTGTACCGGATGGTGCAGAGGGATAGAGAAGGGACGAGAGTCGAGGATTCAGGTAAAGAACTAGAAACTATACGCTGCGCTAACTGGAACGCTTCGCTCCTATAAGGTCAAAAGCGGAAGATCTAGAATTTAGAGTGTTGTAATTGCAGCGTGTAAAATACAGTTCCTCCCCTTATATTAACTATGTCGATCTCATCGTTATAGCGATAAAGGGGGGATAATCCTTCTTTGTCGCTGTGATAACAACATCCACCTCTGAACCCTGCAAGCGAAGCGTCCTGAAACCTAAAGTCACACCAGCCATACTCGCTCTTATAGTTTCTAGCTAGCGCAGCGTATAGTCTCTAGCTCTCTTAAAATTCATCATTAAACAGAGAACTCCCATGAAAAGTACCTTCGCCAGAACACTATTACTTCTCGCCTCACTCCTTACAGCCAGTCAAATATTCTCTTATCTTGCGGTATTTAACTACGCGTTATTACCAAGTTTGCAGCAATTTAACCGTATTCTCGCTTATGAAGTGCGCTTAATGCTGGCTGAAGATGTCACGCTTAAAAATGGAAAAAATGTGCAGTTAGGACAACCATTGCGTCGTCAATTATTAGAGCAGCTTGGCGTCAGTCTTCATGATGAACATGATCCTGAAATGAAAGAGTATTACGAAGCCAGCCCGGTAGACTTTTTAAGTGAAGAGATGTCGCAAGAGCTTAACTCGCCAACAGAAGTACGCTTGATACTCGGCTCTGATAGCTATGTATTATGGATGAAGAGTGATGCGATGCCTCAGTTTTATATGCGGATCCCACTTTCAGAGCTGCAAGAAGAGGATTTTGCCCCGCTATTTAGAAACAGTCTGTTTATTGCTTTATTAGTTATTCTTGGTGGTTGGGCGTTTATACGGATTCAGAACCGGCCATTAATGGCGCTGCAAACAGCTGCTCGCAAGGTGGGTAAAGGAGAGATCCCAGAGCTATTACCTGAAAGAGGAGCCTCAGAAATTCAAGCGGTAACGCGTGCTTTTAATCAAATGTCGAAAGGAATTCAGCAATTAGAGCAAGACAGAGCGTTATTAATGGCAGGGGTGAGTCACGATATTCGAACCCCATTAACTCGTATTCGCTTAGCCACTGAGATGATGTCACCAGAAGATGATTATTTAGCTGAAAGCATGATTAAAGATACTGAAGAGTGTAATGAGATTATCGGTCAGTTTATGGATTATCTGAAGCCGGCAGCGACACAAGATTTTATTGATGTTGATTTGAATACCATCGTTAATGAGGTCATTTTAGCTGAAGGTGGTTATGAGCGCGAAATCAAAACCAACTTGGTGGATATACCTAAATCTATTCATGGTAATGGGGTAGCGATTAAGCGTGTTGTCACCAATTTAGTCGTAAACGCCATTCGTTATGGTGGTGATTGGATTTCAGTTTCTACGCGAGTATCAGCCGATCACAAAACCGCGTGGGTTATCATTGAAGATAACGGCCCAGGTATTGATGAAGCGCAATTAGAGTCCGTGTTTGAACCTTTTACCCGTGGTGATACGGCGCGAGGAAGTGAAGGCACCGGTTTAGGCTTGGCGATCGTAAAACGTATTGTTGGCCAGCATCAAGGTGACGTGAGTTTAGCGAATCGTCGTGAAGGTGGATTGAAGGTTCAAGTCATGTTTCCGCTTGGGAAATAAAAGGGGATAGCAGGGACTGGATTCGAGGACGCTTCGCTCGAGGGGCGAGGAAGAGCAAAAGCGAAGGTTTCAGGAAAATCAAAAGCGAGTACACCTGAAACCTAAGAGATACGTGCTCTTATAGTTTCTAGTTAGCGCAGCGTATAGCCTCTAGCTCTTTCCTCCCAAACATAAAAAAGACCGCAGACGATAATCATCTGCGGTCTTTTTTTACTCGTCCCTCGAGCGAAGCGTACTCGTATCTCGCCTCTGCTCTTAGATCTTCGCTTCTTCTTTCTCTTCTTCAAACACTTCACTGCTTGGAAGAATAATATTCAGAAGAATCGCCGTCACACCACCCGCCGTTACGCCGGATGAGAAAATGTTTTTAATCATCTCAGGCATGAACTGAAGGATTTCAGGTTTTTGTGCCAAACCAAGGCCCATAGAGAAAGACATTGCCATGATTAAGATGGCACGACGGTCTAGATCAACACGAGAGATAATACGCACACCCGCCGCCGCAATCGTACCGAACATCACAATCGTAGCGCCGCCAAGTACAGGCTCAGGAATCACTTGAACAAAGCTTGCAACACCAGGGAATAGACCAAGGATAACTAACATACCTGCAATGAAGTAACCCACATAACGACTAGCAACCCCTGTTAGCAAAATTACGCCGTTGTTTTGGCTGAAAGTAGAGTTAGGGAAACTGTTGAATGCGGCTGCAATAGCAGAGTTAAGGCCATCGGCTAATACACCGCCTTTAATACGCTTGATGTAAACAGGGCCTTTTACTGGTTGGCCTGATACTTCAGAGGTTGCGGTAATATCGCCAATCGCTTCTAGTGCGGTGATTAAGAAAATCAGAACCAGCGGAATAAACAAAGACCAATCAAAGCTTAAGCCATATTGCATTGGAATTGGCAGAGCAATTAGTTCAGCGTCATGAGTCATATTGGTATTGAGCATACCCATTGCCCATGCCGCTATTGTCCCTACCGCCATCGCAATCACGATAGAAGCCATACGCAGGTAAGGGTTAGTAGAGCGGTTAAGCACCACTATGATAAGTAATACCGTACCAGCCAACGCCAGTTTATCTAAGCTACCAAATGTGCCATCACCCATTGCAGAGTAACCACCACCCATTGACACAAGGCCAACTTGGATAAGCGTTAAACCAATTAATGTCACAACAATGCCAGACACTAATGGAGTAATGATTTTTTGAGCGTATTCAAGTACACGAGAAAGGAAGATTTCAGCAGTCGACGCCACTAAGATAGTACCGAAAATAGCAGCCATCATTGTTGGAACATCAGCGCCCCCCGCTTTAAGTGCTAGACCTGCACCAATGATTGGACCTAAGAAATTAAAGCTTGTGCCTTGAACAGAAAGAAGACCAGAACCAATAGGACCAAAGGTTTTGATTTGAATAAAAGAAGAAATACCAGAAGCGAATAGAGACATACTAATGATGGTATTAGTTTCTGCTGCTGGAACACCAAGCGTCTGACAAATGATCAGAGAGGGAGTAATAATCGCGACAAACATCGCCAATAAATGCTGAAGTGCAGCAAATAAAGTTTGCGGTAGCGGTGGACGCTCATCTAATTGATAAATCAGTTCAGATGGTTTTGTGGTGTTATTTTTAACGGTCATGGCCGATATTCCTAATTGTATAACGTTGTCTTCATGGTTCGCTGAATGGGAGCATGAAGTGAGAAGGCGTCAATCTGTGATTGCTGTTAATCAGAACCTGTCTCTGTTGGGGTTGATTGATTAAATGAGTGCTTAATCAATTGGGACGGTATTCTACGGATAAAAAAGCAAAAAGCAATCGTTTGCTTGTGGTTTTTTAAGAGCTGAGTTCAGAGGAGATCGTTGTGATTGCCGTGGGATGAGGAAACTAGAGGCTATACGCTGCGTTAACTAGACCGCTTCGCTTCTATAAGAGCAAAAGTGGAAGAGCTAGAATTTAGATCACTTTGCTTGCAGTGTGCGCAATACAGTTCCCTCCCCTTAATAAGGGGAGGGTTAGGGAGGGGTCATTGCGATGAAGCTGGAATTGAGTTCATAGCTAACTTAATTAATTCGCTGTTAGTTCTTGACCCCCTCCCAGCCTCCCCCTTAGTAAGGGGGAGGAGCTAAAAGCTAAAAGCGAGTACCTCTGAACTCTGCAAGCGAAGCGATCTGAATTCTAGTTCTTTAGCTCTTAGCTCTTAGCTCTTATAGAAGCGAAGCGTTTTAGTCTCTAGTTAGCGCAGCGTATAGTCCCTAGCCCTTAACTCCGTCCCGTCCGACAAACCGCATATACATCAATGCGCTCAACACCCGCTTTTCTTAACTCAATACACAACAAATTAATTGTCGCACCAGTTGTCACTACATCATCCACAATCGCCACATGCTTCTCATTAATCGGCTTCATCACCTTAAACGCACCAACAAGATTAGATTGACGGAAAGAACGAGATAAGCCTTGTTGAGGGCGAGTTTCTCTAATTCGTTTTAGGGTTTTAGTTTCGCAGCGGGTCATTTTATTTTTGCGATTGAATTCTCTTTCTAGCGTCCATCCTAAATGATCACTTTGATTATAAGATCGCCACCAAAAACGTTTCCAATGCAGAGGGACAGGAAGAATAAGTGGGGCAGGCTCTGGAATATAAGTACTTAGTAATATCCCCAAATCTTGAGCTAACCAAAATTGTTGAGCGTATTTAAGTTTGCCAACGTATTCTCTTAGTGGCTCAGAATAATCACTAATACAAAACAATCGATCCCATTGTGGTGGATGAATTAAGCAATCACCGCAAACGTCAGTGTCGTGTTTGGTTTGCAAGCCACATTTCAGGCAACGAGGTACGTTCGCAATTAAATCCAAGCAAGGCTGACACCAAATAGTATCGGATGGAGGCATCGCCAAACTGCAATAATCACAGTGGCTGACACTAAACTTTTGCATTGACCTTCGTAGTAACCTGATGAACACTTAGCTATCCATTTAAATTGAAACGAATAGGCAGTGTAGATGACAACTTCTCTTTATTGGCAAACGGAAGGCGAAGGTTCCGATCTGGTTCTCATTCATGGTTGGGGTATGAACGGTGCAGTGTGGATGCCGATTGTTGAGCAACTACGTTCTAAATATAAAGTACATACGGTTGATTTATCTGGCTATGGATACAGTGCAGATCTTGGCAGTGCTGATTTCGATAAGATGGTCGAGCAAGTCTTAGCTCAAGCTCCAGAGAAAGCTGCGTGGTTAGGCTGGTCTTTAGGTGGGTTAATTGCGACTCAAGCTGCGTTGGTTTCCCCTGAGCGAGTGAGTCAATTGATTACGGTTGCGAGTTCTCCGTGCTTTTCTGCTGAAAAAGGATGGCGAGGTATTAAACCTGCAGTATTGTCGTTATTTACAGAGCAATTGAAAGACGACTTCAAATTAACGGTTGAGCGATTTATGGCATTGCAGGCCATGGGTAGCCCAAATGCGAAACAAGACATTAAGCAAGTAAAGCAGGCTGTTTTTTCAAGACCCGCTCCAAATCAAGCCGCTTTAGCTACAGGTTTAACGATTTTGGCCGATATAGATTTACGGGAGCATCTATCTCAATTAACCATGCCAGTATGTCGAATGTATGGTCGTTTAGATGGATTAGTGCCGGTTAAAGTGGCTCATGATATGGATGAACTTATTCCTCATTCAGTTAAAGTCGTTTTTGATCAAGCATCTCATGCTCCATTTATTTCACATAGCGATGAATTTATTATGGAATTACATCGTTTTTTAGCTCGATAAGATTAACTGTTCATTTAATTCGCTTAGTTTTTCGATAAGGAAACGTTTTATGATCTTTTCACCTAACAGTATCAGTGTGCCGCTTATTGCACCTTCTGTTAATTTGCCAACAGAACAAGTAGCACGTGAAAATCGTGTTAAAAAACCTGTTGTGCCAACGACAAAGATGAGTGAAACCACATCTGAAAAAGCAATTAAAGGCGATGATAAACAGCACAAACGTGATTCGTGGGTACCCTCAGACCATCCCGGATATGACGTGGTGGAAGAGAAAGAAGACCCGAAGCCTCGTTTTGGAACCTTGTATGATATTGATGATGACTTGGCAAAATTGGCTAGATTGTTATCACTAGATACCTATGCGCAAGGTGAGGGCACGGGTTACACCATGCGTTTTAATTTACCTAAAGAGTTATTAGAAAAATTGGCAGAAATGGGAAGAATGGTTCGCCGCAGAAGTGTGATCAGTTTTCATTATGATAAAGCGGTAGTGCCGAATAATCCGTCGGATATATTGGCGGTGCTTTAAGAGCAGGGACGAGAGTCGAGGAAGAGCAAAAAGCGAGGTTTCAGATCTCAGGTTTCAGGAAGTTCAAAAGCGAGTACATCTGAAACCTGCAAGCGTAGCGCCCTGAAACCTAAGTTATCACCACGCTAGCTATACACGCTCTTATAGTTTCTAGTCAGCGAAGCGTATAGTTTCTAGCTTCGCTTTCCACATTTCTACTTCTTCGCTTTCGCAAACGCAGCAGCAAACGCACCACCCATCGCCGCATTACCAACATCATTATTCGAACGCTGTTGTCTTGCAGAAGAGGAAGGTCTTGGCGCTTGAGTACGCTCATTACGCTGCTGTGGCTTATTTGATTGACGCTGAGGACGGTTATCTTCCCCAGGAGTATCATTTAAACGCATAGACAGAGCGATACGCTTACGTTGAGCATCAACTTCCATGACTTTCACTTTCACGATATCGCCAGCTTTAACCACTTCTCGCGGGTCAGAAATAAACGTATCACTTAATGCTGAGATATGAACTAGCCCATCTTGGTGAACACCGATATCAACAAACGCACCAAAGTTAGCCACGTTAGATACCACACCTTCCAATATCATCCCTAATTCAAGATCTGATACCGTGTTTACGCCATCAGCAAAGGTTGCCGTTTTAAATTCAGGACGAGGATCTCGACCCGGCTTATCAAGCTCTGAAATAATGTCAGTGACGGTAGGTAGACCAAAATCAGCGCTGATGTAATCGTTCGCAGCAACAGAGCGTAAAAACTCGGTGTTACCAATAATCGCATCAATCGCTTTATTGTTTTTCTCTGCCATCGCTTTAACCACAGGATACGCTTCAGGGTGAACCGCTGAGGCATCCAGAGGGTTTTTACCATTCATGACACGTAAGAAGCCCGCACATTGTTCAAAGGCTTTTGGCCCTAAACGAGCGACTTTTTTCAATGTAATACGGTTTTCAAAGCGACCATTTTCATCACGGTAATCTACGATATTTTGTGCGATTGTCGTCGATAAACCGGCAACTCGTGTCAATAATGCGGAAGATGCCGTATTTACATCAACCCCAACGGCATTTACACAGTCTTCAATAACCGCATCTAGCTTTTTCGCTAATTGGCTTTGGCTAACATCGTGTTGATACTGACCAACACCAATCGCTTTCGGGTCAATTTTTACCAGTTCAGCCAGAGGATCTTGCAAACGACGAGCGATAGAAACCGCACCACGGATAGACACATCTAAATCTGGAAACTCTTTTGCTGCTAGCTCAGACGCCGAATACACCGATGCACCAGCTTCACTAACAATAATTTTGGTTGCCGATAAGCCTGATTTTTTCAGTAAATCACCCACAAACGCATCGGTTTCACGTGAGGCGGTACCATTACCAATCGCAATCAAATCGACATTGTGACGTTTGATTAAGGTTTCGATAATCTGTGCAGATTGCGCTGTTTTATTGTGAGGTTGGTTTTGATAAATCGTATCAGTAGCCAATACTTTACCTGTCGCATCAACCACAGCCACTTTAGTACCGGTACGTAAACCAGGATCTAAACCGAGAGTGGTTTTAAGACCAGCAGGCGCCGCCATTAGTAGGTCTTTAAGGTTGGTAGCAAATACATCAATGGCTTCGTTTTCAGAACGCTCTTTTAAGCCGCCCATTAATTCCGTTTCCATGTGCATTAGAATCTTAATGCGCCATGCCCAGCTAATCACTTGTTTACGCCATAAATCAGCAGGTTGAGAGCCTAAAGTAATACCGTAATGATTAGCGATGATGATTTCACAATACGAACCGCGAACGCCTTCTTCTTGAGATGGGTCAGCATTAATCGCTAATTGTAAGAAGCTTTCATTACGACCACGTAGCATTGCTAATGCTCGGTGAGACGGTATTTTAGTTAATGGTTCATGGTAGTCGAAATAGTCTTTAAACTTTTCGCCTGCCTGTTCTTGTCCATCAACCATTTTGGAAACAAGTTCAGCGTTGTGTGTTAGGTAGTTACGTACCTTTTCAAGCAGATTGGCATCTTCTGCCATACGTTCCATCAAGATTGCACGAGCACCGTCTAGGACCGCTTTGGTATCAGCAAACCCATTATCGGCATTAATATACGATTGAGCCGCATCTTCTGGGGTATTTTCAGGTTGCGTCCACAATAAATTTGCTAGTGGCTCAATGCCGGCTTCAATTGCAATTTGACCTTTAGTGCGACGCTTACGTTTGAAGGGTAAGTACAAATCTTCAAGACGAGTTTTGCTGTCTGCATCTAAAATCTCACGTTCTAGTTCAGGCGTCAGTTTTTCTTGTTCTTTGATTGATTTTAGAATTGATTTACGACGATCATCCAACTCTCGTAAGTAAGTTAAACGCGTGTCTAGCGTACGAAGTTGAGTATCATCCAAACCTTCTGTTACTTCTTTACGGTAACGCGCAATAAATGGAATGGTGCTGCCTTCGTCAATCAATTGAACAGCAGCGATAACTTGTTGAGGGCGAACGTTAAGTTCTTTAGCAATTATATTTATTATCATTTTGATTCTTTTTTAATTAATTAAAAGCGTGTGATGAGGCTGTTTGTTTTAACTAGAGACTATACGTTTCACTAACTAAAAACTATAAGAGCATGTATGTCTGATTTGGCTAATAATATTTTTCGCTTTTGCTTTTATAGGAGCGGAGCGATCTAGTCTCTAGTCAGCGAAGCGTATAGTTTTAATACCTAATCGAATTCACAAACCATTCTTTATCTCCCTCCGGCGTTCTCACAATAGCGTCTTCATCCACTTCTTTCTTGATGAGCGCTCGCGCCATAGGAGAATCAATCGAAATATAATCATGGCGACCAAAAATTTCATCTGGGCCAACAATGCGAAAAGAGAGGGTATCGCCTTGTTCATTTTCAATCTCAACGAACGCACCGAAAAAAACTTTACCATCTTGTTGAGGGGAGTAATCGACGACCTTGACTAAATCTAAACGTTTACGTAGATAGCGCACACGGCGGTCGATTTCACGAAGGCGTTTTTTGTTGTATTGGTAATCTGCGTTTTCACTGCGATCACCTAAGCTTGCCGCCCAAGTTACCTTTTTGGTAACTTCAGGGCGTTCTTCTTTCCATAGAAACGTGAGTTCATCTTGCAGCTTATTGAAGCCTTCACGTGTGATTAAATTGGTTTTCATTATTGCTGAATTAAACTCCGAATGACGATACGCTACTAATCATAGCGAATGCCTTTTTTAATGTTTGGATCTTCCATGGTTTTAAAACGTTTATGTAGCCACATCCATTGAGGAATACAGCGAAGAATAATACGTTCAACCGCTTGGTTCATGACAGTTGCAGAACCAACAGGGTCTTTCTGCGGGAATTGGTCACTAATATCATTATCAATATGTAGGTGATAATTGTTATAGGTTCTAAATCCAGACGCGGTAACAACCGCGCAATGACTTGCGCTGATTAAAATATCAGAACCGGTCGTAGTACAAGCGTCAGGAACCGCAAAGAAAGGCACAAAGACAGATTTGTTACGGTTATAGTCGTGATCCGGCATATACCAAAGGCGTCCGCCTTTACGTAATACTCGGAGCATGCCTTTAATGTCTTTACGATCAATCATTTGATTGCCGTTATTGGTACGGCCCCAATATTGGATAAAATCATAAGCAGGGTTGTTATGTGGTCGATAAACACCATAACCAGGAGAGAAAAAGGTAAATGCACGAGCTGTTAATTCAAGATTAAGAGCGTGTACACAAATAACAAGAACACCACGACCTTCTTTTTCAAGATCAAGCATGTGTTGTTTGTTTTCAAAACTAAAATGTTTTTCAACTCGCCAATTTGGCCATACCCATGCCATTGCAGTTTCAAAAATGGCTAAGCCTGAGTTTTTGAAATTTTCAACAATGATGGCTTCACGCTCAGAAGACGACATATCAGGAAAAGCCAATTCTAAATTACGACGAGCAATATGAGCGCGTGATTTTCCCACTTTTAAGCCGAGTAAACCAAGCGCTCTTCCTAATCTATAGGTTGCTTTATAAGGCAGTAACGTCACGATTGTAAACAAAAGACCAAAGCCCAACCACACCCCCCAATATTTAGGATGTAGAAGTGCGGTGGAGAATTGAGGAGCTTGGTATTTTGACATCGTAAACCTATTTAATTAAATGGATTTATTGGATCTGAGCACTAAGTAGCGCCCAATGTTCATTGAAATTTGCTGTTGGCTGATATTTAAAATCTGATCGAACAAAACGACAGAAACTGCCTTCTACTTGACTAATTAGCTGTGCAGATAAAATGGCTTCATCAACGGGAAAAGCTTTACCTTCACGAAGCATGCGTTCACGTAGAATTTGTTTAAACTGAAGTTCAATACGTTCAAATATCTGATTAACACGGTTACGTAAGCGTTCGTTTTCAAACATCAACGCATGGCCCGTCATAATGCGAGTTAGCCCTGGATTTCGTTCAGCAAAAGCCAGAAGCAGTTTTAATAATAGCTCAATGCGCTTTAAGGTATCTTTTTCTTCTTCGATAATTCGATTGATACGAGAGAATAGAGATTCTTCAATAAATTCGATTAAACCCTCAAACATTTTCGCTTTACTTGGGAAATGACGATATAGAGCAGCTTCTGATACACCGACTTGTTTTGCTAATTTGGCAGTGGTAATTCGAGAAGCACCTTCATTTGACTCTAGCATTTCAGCTAAAGCTTGTAATATTTCATCACGACGATTTGTTTTTTTTGTTGTCGTCATTGTTGTTCCTTTGTCTTTTTTATTTTAATGGTTCTGAAACTAGAAACTAGACCGCTTTGCTCCTATTAAAGAGCAAAGCAGGTTTCCGTTTTCAGGATTCAGGGGACTTGCTCTTGCTTCTATAGTTTCTAGTTAGCGCAGCGTATAGTCTCTAGTTCTTTTCCTGAAACCTAATAATTCACTATATCAGTCATTCACGCTCTTACTAGTCTCTCAACTATTTCTAACATAATTGCTTTGCCTAATTCTGATTTTGCCGTTAACGGTAATGCTTTATCTCCACTTTTCCAATATAGGTGAAGCGCATTATTGTCGCTATTAAAACCTTGTCCCTTAATTGAGACATCATTAGCACAGATCATATCTAGATTTTTTCGCTCTAATTTAGCGCGTGAATACTTTTCAACCTCTTGAGTTTCAGCAGCAAAACCGACAGTGAATGGACGATGCTCTGTCATTGAGGCAACAGAAGCGACAATATCTGGGTTCTTAACCATGTGAATCGTCATGCCGTCTTCATTCGACGTTTTCTTTAGTTTTTGTTCTGAAACTAAACTTGGTCTGAAATCAGCTACGGCCGCACACGCAATAAAAATAGAATGTGAAGCTGAATTATTCATCACTGCACTGTGCATTTGTTCAGCGCTTTCAATGTCAATTCGTTCGACATTGTCAGGAGTAATTAAATTCACCGGGCCACTAACTAGAGTGACCTTTGCGCCCAGTTTTGCAGCGGCGTCGGCAATCGCAAAGCCCATCTTTCCTGAACTATGATTTGAGATATAACGAACGGGATCAAGGGCTTCTCGGGTTGGTCCAGCAGTAATGAGTAAAGAATGACCTTGAAGTGGTTTCTCATCATTTGTTTGAAAAAAGTCTTCACACAAATGCACTAAGTCCATTGGTTCAAGCATTCTACCCATACCAACATCACCACATGCTTGTTGGCCAGCCGCGGGACCCCAAATATGCATACCGCGACGAGAAAGAGTCGCAATGTTCTCTTGCGTGGCGATGTTCGAATACATTTGTTGATTCATTGCAGGAGAAACCGCAATGGGAGAATCAGTTGCCAGCACTAATGTCGATAATAAATCGTTTCCCATTCCCGCAGCCATACGAGCAATTAAATCGGCAGTAGCAGGCGCTATTAGTACAATATCAGCCCATTTAGCTAATTCAATGTGACCCATTGAGGCTTCTGCTGCCGGATCTAATAGACTATAAGCAACAGGGTGACCAGAAACAGCTTGCATCGTTAACGGGGTAATAAACTCTTTTGCGGCAGTTGTCATTACAACTCGAACTTCCGCTCCGCGTTCAATAAGTCGACGAGTAAGCTCTGCGCATTTATATGCTGCAATGCCACCACTAATACCAAGAAGAATTCGTTTTCCTGAGAGAGATGCCATGACACTAATAACCTTATAAGTGATTCACCGTAATGCGCTAACCATATCATAAATCTTTTTTTTAGGGATGAACTTCAATCGGGAATTCGCATGACAAGGTAAGTAAATGACGGAAAACATAATTGCAATCAAGGTTTGAACTAAGCCGAAGAGAAATGAAAGAAGAGGGCGAGTATTTTTTATTGATCATAGTCTGTATAAATATTAATCACAATATGAGTCATTATGTCTTTAATGAATTTACCAGAAGAATCTCGCCCTAGAGAAAAATTACTCGCATTAGGACCAAAATCATTAACGGATGCAGAGTTGTTAGCTATCTTTCTTAGAACAGGCATTAAAGGAATGAATGCCATTGAACTCGCAGATAAACTGTTAAAAGAGTTTGGTTCTTTAAGAAAACTCTTGGGAGCGAATGAAAATGAATTTTGCAGCCATAAAGGATTAGGTACAGCGAAATTTGCACAGTTACAAGCGGTAGTCGAAATGACGGAACGCTATTTGTTTGAAAAAATTGAAAAAGAAGATGCATTAACGAGTCCAGAGCATACCAAGCGTTATTTAACACGAATATTAAGAGATCGGCACAGAGAAGCGTTTTATGTTCTTTTTCTTGATAATCAACATCGAGTGCTTAAAGGTGAGGTCTTATTTGAAGGGACAATCGACTCAGCAGCCGTTTATCCGCGAGAAGTTGTAAAAAGATCGATAGATTATAATGCAGCCGCCATCATTTTAGCGCATAATCACCCATCTGGTGTCGCAGAGCCAAGTCAAGCTGACAGAAGGATAACAAAACGTATCTCAGATGCAGTTGAATTGGTGGATATCCGAGTCCTCGATCATTTTGTGATTGGTGATGGAGAAATTGTCTCTTTTGCCGAAAGAGGATGGATTTGAGTGTTTTTTTAAGCGATTGAGTAAAAAAAACACAAAAAACAGTAAAAATGACCCCTTTGGGTCTTGAGCAATGCGCATTCAGTTAGTATAATGCGCGACCTTTGATAGCCTTGAATTATTAATTTCATTTGAAATTTTTAGTGGTTTTTTGCCACCAAGGTGATATCGAGCTGAAACGATTTGGAGAAGACAGCAATGTCCCGAGTATGCCAAGTAACTGGTAAGCGTCCTGCAGTTGGTAACAACCGCTCACACGCAAAAAATGCCACCAAGCGTCGTTTTCTGCCGAACCTACAAACTCATCGTTTCTGGGTAGAAAGCGAAAAACGCTTCGTTAAACTTCGTCTTACCGCTAAAGGTATGCGTATCATTGATAAGAAAGGCATCGATGTCGTTCTTTCTGAAATGCGTGCTCGTGGCGAGAACGTTTAAAAGGATCTAGAAAATGGCTAAAGGCGCACGTGAGAAAATCAAGTTAGTATCAACTGCTAACACTGGTCACTTCTACACAACTGATAAGAACAAACGTAACATGCCTGGCAAAATGGAGATCAAAAAATTTGATCCTGTTGTACGTCAGCACGTTCTTTACAAAGAAGCTAAAATCAAGTAATTCCATTACTGATTGCAACTTTGATATATTGAAAACCCAGCCTTGTTGCTGGGTTTTTTTTTGCGCGAAAGAACAGGATTCAGGACGCTGCGCTGACTAGACCGCTTCGCTCCTATAAGATCAAAAGCTAGAGCAAAAATTTAGATTTATTGCGCTTGATAATAGCGTATACAAAACAGTCCCCTCCCCTTAATAAGGGGAGGGCTAGGGAGGGGTTATTGTGATGAAGGTTGAATTGAGTATCTAGTTAGCTTGATTTACACGCTGTTCGTCTTTTACCCCCTCCCAGCCTCCCCCTTATTAAGGGGGAGGAGCAAAAAGCGCTTGTCCCTGCTCTTAAAAAGGATTTAAAATGAAAAAATCATCACGCCGCAAATACAACAACATACTGATCATCTTTGTATTACTCTTCATTGGCGTCCTACAAGCCCCACAGCTAATTAAAACCTACCTACTCGAACCAGAACGACAAATAGAAACAGTAACAGGCGTACAGCCGTTATTTGAAGGTATTAATACCATTCAGAAAATGCATTTTTCAGATTATGATCTTACTTCCGATACGTCAGAGTTAGATAGCCAATTGATTGAACGTTGGTTTACTCTCGAGGGCACAGTACTGAATGAAGAGTCAGTAAAAGTACTGAAAACCAAATTACCAGCCCCAAGCACGGTAGAGGTGTGGTTAGATAATCAAGAAGAGCCGCAGCGAGTGACGATTTACCAAGCTCCGAATTTCTGGATGATGCAGAATTGGCAAGGTGAATGGATAGCGGTGAGCGCGGAAGAAGGGTATCTGTTTAGAAACTAAAGACTATACGCTTCGCTAACTAGAAACGATAAGAGCAGGAGTGAGTGGCGTGGCAATGTTTTAGGTTTCAGTTGTGTTCACTTTTTTCTTTTATAGGAGCGAAGCGGTCTAGTTAGTGCAACGTATAGTTTCTAGAACTTATTTATCAAAGGATCAAAAATGCCAGAACTACCAGAAGTAGAAACCAGCCGCTTAGGGATAACACCACACCTTCAAGGGCAAACCATCAACGCGATTACTGTGAGAACAGATAAACTGCGTTGGCCAATACCTCAAGAATTGCAACGACTCGTAGGGCAACGAATTCAATCCATTCGCCGTCGTGCTAAGTACCTGCTTATTGATACACCAAATGGTACCGCGATCATACATCTTGGCATGTCGGGTAGCTTACGGATACTTGATGAAACGATCCCGCCAGTCAAACACGATCATGTCGACCTTGTTTTAGACAACGGAAAATTACTTCGCTATAACGATCCTCGTAAATTTGGTGCTTGGTTGTATTCGGAAGTTGGACTTCAACATGCAGTTTTAACTAAGCTTGGTCCCGAGCCACTTACTGATGTATTTAATGCTGAATATCTAGAAGAAAAAGCAAAAAACAAAAAAGTCGTTGTAAAACAATTTATTATGAATAACGCGATTGTTGTTGGGGTTGGGAATATTTACGCTAGTGAATCCTTATTTATGGCGTGTATAAACCCTAAAACACCTGTTGGTGCACTTGATTCATCACAAATAACTCGTTTAGTGATAGAAATTAAAACGGTTTTAGAAACCGCGATCAAAAAAGGTGGAACAACACTAAAAGATTTTAATCAAGTTGATGGGAAACCAGGATATTTTGCACAAGAATTGCATGTATACGGACGTGCTGGGAAAGAGTGCTTAATTTGTCAGTCACTCATTCAAGAAGAAAAAATAGGACAGAGAAATACATTTTGGTGTGAAAACTGCCAACCGTTTGACCTGTAAATTATTATCAAAATACAAAATACAAAATACATAGAGAGTTAAATGAATTTTCAAGAAAATTATAAGCAACTGAGTAGAGTTATTTGGTTATCTGTTTTTATCGCAGTTACTGTACTTTTTGTTGGGCGGTTGATCTTCTTATTTAATATTGCGGATAGTGTGCAACTTGCTCAACGAAGCACAGATCTTTGGCGTGCTTTGTTTATAGGCTTTCGTTTTGATTTGAAAGTCGTGGTTATCGGTTTTGCACCGTTATTACTTATTGGTTTAATTTTTGCCGCTTTTCCAAAATGCTATCGAGTATTGGAAAAATTTTTCCATTGGTATGCAGGGCTTATTTTCTTTTTAGTCACAGGTTTTTCAATTGGTAATTATTACTATTATCTTACTTATGGTAATCATATTGATGTCTTTATCTTTGGTTTAGCTGATGATGACACCAAAGCGGTATTAGCGAATGCATGGGCTGATTATCCTATTTTCTTGTCGTTTATTAGCAGTGTGATAGTCGCTTTATTCTTTGCCATTATTGTCCGTATTGCAGTAAATAAAATGCAGCAATGGGAATGGAAACCACAACACAAAGGGCTTACGACTTTATCTGTAATTGCGATGATTTTAACCGTATTCTTTTTTGCTAGAGGCACATTAGGCTCTCATCCATTAAAACGTTATCATGCTCAAGTATCTGATTATAATGTTCTAAATAGCATGACTCCTAATGGACTCGTTGCACTTGAATGGGCGAAAAGTGATTATAAAAAGCAAAATAAATTTCATTCGGTTAGTAAAGCCCAGCTTGAAGAGCAATTCAAGAAAGTTGTAGGCAATACTACAGGTCAATTTAGAACACCCTATAATGCCTATTTAACAGAGAATAAACCTCATGTAGTCATGGTTCTAATGGAAGGCATGGGAATGAATGTATTGGTTGAAGATAATTATCCAGAAAATGATCTTTTAGGTGCATTACGACCTGCTTTTGAATCTGATTTTGTGTTTACTCGATTTTTAGCAGAAACAACCGCAACCATTAACTCGTTAGTCAATATGCTAGGTCAAAGTAACGTCCCGACTATCAGTCACTCTTCTGCACAAAAAGTACAAGTTGCAGCAGCAGCAGCTCGACCTTATAAAGAGGCGGGTTATAAAACCATTTTTATTACGGCAACTAATGGAATGTGGCGGAATGTGGCGAATTATTTACCATCTCAAGGGTTTGATGAAATTCTTGATGAAAATGCGATATTAAAAGCATATCCAGAAGCAGAAGAGTTTCGTGGAGAGTGGGGATTATCTGATGAATATACGTTTAAGTTAGCTGAGAAAGTATTAAAAGAAGCAAAACAACCATTGATGATTTATATCCTCACAATTACGAATCATACCCCTTATCAAGTACCGGCTAATTATGATGTGAAGCCATTAAAAGTCAGCGGTCAGTTACTTAATCGAATGAAAAAGGGCGAGAAAGAGGCCACTAGAATGTATGAAACTTATCAATATGCAAATAATGCATTAGGTCAGTTTGTGGCAGATATAAAAGCATCTCCATTAAGCAACTCAACATTGATAGCAGCTACTGGGGATCATAAGTTGCGAGGATTTACGATGAAATATCCTGAGGACCTTGCTGTTACTAATTCAGTGCCGTTCTATCTTTATATACCTGAAAAAATTAAAGATAAAGTAGGGTACCAATACAATAAAGACCGTGTTGGCTCTCATAAAGATATTTTTCCTACGTTATATGCTTTTAGTTTATCTAATGCTAATTATTACAGTTTAGGCGGTGCTAATTTACTAGGTATGGATTCAACACCACGATTTGGTTATCACTCAGAAATGACATATACAGATAAAGGTGTTTATTTAAATGCATACCCTGAAAAATTATACTCTTGGGTATCTGACCTTGGAGTGGATAAGGCTTTTACATCGAATGAAAAAATACATATTGGACCTGAATACCATCAATTACAGACGTTGTATATTAATGGGCAGGTAAAAGGCACAAAGTAAAACAATAAAAATAAGACCACACTCTTTGATACAGTTAAAAAGAGGTGGTCTTAATATATTTAAATAGATTTTTGATAGAGTATATTATTTAAGGAGTATCTTACTCTGTAATGCATTATGGACAGTTTTTGGAACAAAACTTTCCACACTTCCTCCATGTAGAGCCACTTCTCTCACTATCGTCGATGATAAGAATGCATACTCTTCAGAAGGCGTTAAAAATACACTTTCTAATTCAGGCATGAGTTTTCGGTACATATTAGTTAAACCGAACTCATATTCAAAATCCATTGTTGTTCGTAATCCACGAACTAATAAATTAGCCTGTTTTGCTTTTGCGAAATCTACCATTAACCCAGAAAACCCTTCAACAGAAACGTTAGATAGAGATTGAATAGAATCGCGAACTAACTCCACTCGTTCTTCAAGAGTAAATAAGGTTTTTTTACTTGGGCTAGCCGCTACTGCAACTATTATTTCATCAAACATCATCGCTGAACGTTTAATGATGTCTAGGTGACCATTAGTTATGGGATCAAAAGTACCAGGATAGATTACTCGTGTTGTCATGAAGCTTTCCTTGCGTCAATAATCGTTTGATAAACATCACGATAAAGCGACGTTGTGTATTTGATATCAAATAACGCTAATTTCTCTTGGCCACCGTTAATCAATTTATTACGTAACGGTTTGTCAGTCGCGACTTCATAGATAGCGTTAGCAAGTGCTTGTGGATTTTTTGCTTCAACTAATAGGCCTGATTCTTGATCATCAATGATATCTGGAATCCCTCCAGCATTACTGCCTATTACAGGAAGTTTTGCCCCCATAGCCTCTAAAATAACAGAACCTAAGCCCTCGCTATAAGAAGGGTGGATTAATAGATCCGCAGCTGCAAACCAATCTCCCATACGATTTTGCTTACCTAAAAAGCTTACATTATGTAAATCGTATTCTTTTACTAAGCTTTCTAGTTTCTCACGTTCAGCACCATCACCAAGTAGAGCGATATGAATATTAGAATCCATTTCTTGGAGTAATTTAGCGGCTTCAACCGTCGTTTCATGCCCTTTATGATGCAGTAAATTAGCCGCTTGAATAACTAAAAATTGATTAGTAAAACGTCGCCAAATTGTATCTACATTATCTTGTTCAACAGAATAACTGACTGGAGAACTTGGGATTTTGTAAGTAACTTGATTGGGATGACGCTCTTTAATTTTATCAACGATTTCGTTACTTAAACCAATTAAAGCTGTTGCGTTTGAGTAAGCAAGGTTTGAAAGCCATTTATTTTTTAATGGGTTATCAATTCGGCGAGTCACAATGTAAGGCACACCAAAGCGCTTAGACTGAATGAGAGCCCAGTAAATCGCACGGCCTTCATGTACATGAATAACATCACAATCTGCAGTAACCGATTTCTTATGTTGTTTTGAAAAGTGGCTAGCAAGTATTAACTTACAGTTAAGCTTTTTGATTTCGTCAACAAAAGGACTTTTAGGATTAGCTACGACGGTTAGCTGATAACCTTCTTTTAATTGACGAGTGATTAATTGTAAGGTTTGGCGTTCACCGCCACTGAAACCAGAAGCTAAATTCACATGACAAATATGCATAGTATTTACCAAACCTTATTAAAGTCTTCGTTTTCAAGAACTTTAGGATCGCGTTGATATTCAAGTAATTTAGCATATTTTAAGTAGCTATTAATTGCAGAACTTAATGCTACCGTCATGCCATCAACACCACCTAAAAACCCCCGTTGAAAAACGTACTTACGAATAAATGCATTTAAGCCATGAGTGAAAGGAGAAAAGCTATTTGCGCGTTTACCTTTCTTATACATGATCTTAGCTGCTCTACCAC
Source organism: Aliivibrio sp. 1S128 (assembly GCF_001691065.1). NCBI lineage: Bacteria > Pseudomonadati > Pseudomonadota > Gammaproteobacteria > Vibrionales > Vibrionaceae > Aliivibrio > Aliivibrio sp. 1S128. The sequence goes on from NZ_MAJV01000002.1 coordinate 107,783, forward strand.
TGAAGTTACGACCTGGTTTTGCAAATAGTTGACCTAAGTTCTCAAAAGAATAATGAATAATATCAGCATTTATACGGTCTGGATTTTTAGCTTGCACTGACGCGTGTTGTTTCACATCAGCAAAACGTGTTTTAGTTCGATCATAAAGGCGAATACAGAAATCAGGATACCAACCACATTGTTTAATCCATCGGCTACCAATGTAATTACGACGACGGAAAGCGAATGCATCATGAGGGGTAGACGTTAAATCTAACGCTTTAATTTCCTTCACCATTTCGTCGGTTAAGCGCTCATCAGCATCTAGGCTTAACACCCAGTTATTAGTGGCGTAATCGAGTCCGACATTTTTTTGAATACCATCACCAAGATAACTCTGAGTGACTACTTTCGCACCAAGTTGCTCTGCAAGTTGAACGGTATTATCCGTGCTGTTGGAATCCACAATAATCACTTCAGAACACACTTTCTGTAGCGATTTAATGCATTCAACAATATTTTTTGATTCGTTTAGAGTAATAACAATGCCGGTGATCATAAGTGCGCCTTGTTTATTTTAATGTGATGTAATTATGATAAGTTAAGTAAGGTTTTTAAGGGAGTTTTTACCATATCGAGATTAATATCTTGCATGATATGGTCGCCTTTAACGCGAGTACTCCATTTTAACTCATCAATCGATTTACTGTGTTGTGTCGTTACGTGTTGTTCATACACACTAACGACATAAGGTAAGCTGTTATAAGGACCTGTTCGTTTGGGATTGCTGTGCCCATACAGTCCAACAACAGGAGTGCCTTGTGTGGTAGCAATATGAGCGGGTCCTGAATCAGGAGCAATTACAACCTGTGCTTTATTTAATACCGCAGTTAATTTTTTTAACGAGGTTTTACCGATTAAATTAATAATAGGTAGCAGTGTTAAAGATTCAATATTTTTACCAAGTTGTTTTTCACGCTCACTTGGTGACCCACATAATACCACTTGGTAGCCATGTTCAGTTAACCAATCTGCCAGCTGAGCATAGCGCTCGGTTATCCAATTACGCTCATCTTTACTTGCGGCAGGAGAAATCACTACATACGGCTTTTCTGTAGGAATATTTGAGATCACAAACGAAAAATCATCATCCGATAAGGGAATGTTCCATATTGGTTTGCTTTTAGGTACACCCAGATACTCAACAAAAGAATAGAAACTATCTAACACATGTGCTGAAGCGGTATCTTCAATTTTTCGATTAGTGAAAAGCCATTGGCCTTCTTTAGCACGCTTACGATTAAATCCCACTTTGTATTTAGCTTTAATTCCAGCGGTTAATACGCTCGCTCGTAGCGCTAATTGCATATGGACTAAAGCATCAAAATGTTGATCCTTTAATTGAGTCCAAATCGCTTTCATTCCTTTAAATCCCAATTTTTTATCAAAAGGGATGACTGTAATATTGGGTAAATCATGGATTAACTGCGCTTCCACTTTTCCGACAATCCAAGTGATTTTGGTACTTGGCCACTCTTTTTGAATTGCCTGAACGGCGGCTATCGCATGGCAAACATCACCAATTGCAGATAAACGCAGAATACACAGAGAATTAGGGGCAGAAGTGAATAAAGGCATAGAGATGTTAACCCAAGAAGAATGAGTTAGAATTATGCTATTAACAGTCATAAATGTAAAATGACTGAGTGAGAAAGAGACTAGAAACTATACGCGGTACTAACTAGAGACTATAAGAGCAGGATTCAGATCGCTGCGCTTGCCGAGTTCAGAGGAGCTTGCTTTTAGCTCTTATAGTTTCTAGAAGCGAAGCGGTCTAGTTAGCGCAGCGTATAATCTCTAATTATTTGATATTGGAGTCTTTGTGTGAAAAAAATCCAAACAAAAAAACAAACCATTTGGTATGACGACTCAATCCTAAGCGACTCACCAGAACAATGTTGTGATCCTGAATATTGGCAACAACAAAATAAAATCATAGGTTCAGCACAAGGGCGAGGCACTACATGGTTTGTTGCTCTTGATAAAATAGAAGCGGCATTGCGTCATTATCGCCGTGGGGGTTTATTTGGGAAACTAGTAGAAGATCATTACATATTCACAGGCTGGGAAAAAACACGCAGTTATCAAGAGTTTCAATTATTGAATACATTAATTGAGGCTGGCGTTAATGTACCAAAGCCAATTGCAGCGAAAGCAGTAAAGCGAACGTTTTGCTATCAAGCTGATTTATTAAGCGAAAAAATACCTAATGCGCGTGATCTTGTTGCTATTTTGCAAGAAAGACCATTATCACAAGATATGTATCAAAAGATCGGTCGTGAGATTAGAAAAATGCATGCAGCTCAAGTAAATCATACCGATTTAAATATCCATAATATTTTGATTGATGATAAAGAGAATGTCTGGATTATTGATTTTGATAAATGTCATCAGCAAAAAGGCGATGATTGGAAGCAAGGCAACTGGGATAGATTGAAACGTTCATTTTTAAAAGAAGTGAATAAAAGAAATATTCATTGGAGCGGAGATGAATGGGACTATTTAAATTAAATAGGCCCATTATCGTATGGCTATCGTTTCAATTGAGCTAAAGCTAATGCGCTAACCTTATCGACAGTGATCGAATTAATACATTTATCTTCTTCATTTGGTGCAACAGCCCAAGAATTTTCATGTGAATAAAACCATTCACTCATTGTACTGTATGGTGATGCCTCTTTGTTTTTCCATCCCCATAATGTAATTAATGGAACGGTTAGCATCTGGAAAATATGGGTAGGACCACAATCATTCGCGATAGATAATTTTGAGGATAGAGCCAGTTCAATCAATTCTGATACCGTAGGGCAATGATGAATTTTTGTTGGAACATTCGCAATTTTACTTGGAATACTTTCTTCATAATGTTTCTCATCAGGCCCAAGAACCCAATTTATTACGGATAGTTTAGGGTAGTGTGTAGCAATTTGTTCAGCAGTAGCCAGATAATGAGTTAGATCCCATCGTTTATAGTCACCAGCCCCACCACCAGGAAGTAAGGTTAATCCCTCGCCTTCTTTTCGAGTGTTAGCATCAACTAAAGACTTAATAATGTTAGGTGCGTAATTCTGACCTCTAACGGTATTCAGTAAAGTTAGGTGGCTATTTGCTATATATTGAAAACCTTTGTTTATATGAAGATAGTGTAGGTAGCAGTACTTATGTAACTTGTTACTACTATGACCAAATGATTGCTTAATATTACTTAACTTTATAGCTGCATGTACTTTATCTGAGCCTGAATATAAATTATATACAGCATCATATTTATGGGCTTTAAGTTCATTAACTAAACGAAAAAAACTGAATTTTTTATAGTTTATAATTGAAGAAACAGCATCAACAGCATGTAACACTTTGCTTTGTTCGAACTTTGACCATATTTCAATGTTTGCTTCAGGGTATTCAGCTTTTAATGCGCAGAAAAAAGGTAATTGAGTTAGAATGTTACCAAAGTGTGGTCTACTTGGAACAAAGACCGCTATTTTCATTATGCTTTTCCTTTTATTTACACATATAAATCAACTCGATATTATATAACGTTTCCAATATTTACAGTACAGGCACTAGGGTTATACTGGTTAATTATGCTGAACACTTCTAATTTCAAACAAAAAATTCATAGCCATGGTTGGTTTATTTTAATTAATAGCCTTATTGCTATGGCTATTGCCACTCGTTATTTTGCTTTCTTGCCAGAAATCCCAACCGATATTTTAGGATTGAGTTTTCTTCTGTCTGGCACATTTAGTCAGATGGTTTTACTCGCTAGTATTATTGGTTTGGTAACATTACCAGCTATTTTTATTAAGAATGCAAAAGTACGTAATGGCACTCAAGCGTTTGTAGCGTCGTTAGGTATTGCAGTACTGTTTATTGATACATTAGTGTTTGCTCAATATCGATTCCACATTAATGCGGTTGTGCTTGAGTTAGTCCTATCTGGACAAGTCGTCAGTTTCCCATTAATCACTTGGATAACGGTTATTGGTGGTGTTATTGCATTGATTGTTGGTCAATACCTATTGATCTCATGGTTAGAAAAACCAGCAGCAGTAACACAACATAAATTGGGTCGTAAATTTGCCATCATTACCTTTTTTGCGTTATTAGCAACTCATGGTATTCATATTTGGGCAGCGGCGAATGCCTACCAACCTGTGACAACCGTAAAGCGCTACTTGCCGGTGTTTTACCCAGCAACATCAACAAGTATGATGAAGAAATACGGTTGGGTAGATGAAGAGGCGATTGCTCGTCAAGATGCGATGAAAATGAACCGTAAGAGTGATTTAAATTACCCACTAGCCCCATTACAAAAAGAAGTGGTTGAGAAGCCACTTAATATTATGATCTTGGCAATTGACTCATGGCGAGCAGATACCTTTAATGCTGAAAATACGCCAAATATGTGGGAATACGCACAAGATGGAATGGTTTTTAATAATCACATAGCCACGGGTAACGCGACACGGACAGGTATTTTTGGCTTGTTTTATGGCATTCCAGGTACGTATTGGCATGGATTTCTAGCGAATCAAAAATCACCAGTACTGATTGATCGTCTACAAGAACTTAATTATGAAATGGGGATATTTACTGCCGCTCAATTAGAAAAACCTGAATTTAATCAAACCGTATTTAAAAATATCCCAAATTTACGTATTAAATCTGAAGGTAATTCACCATCGGAATTAGATAAAGACTTAACTAAAGATTGGTTAGCGTGGTATAGCAAACGTGATACCTCAAAACCTGCGTTCTCATTCTTATTTTATGACGCACCACATGGTTATGATTTTCCGAAAGACTACCCACACCGTTATGAACCAATGCTAGATAATATTAACTATTTAGAATTGAACAATGATAGTGACCCAACGTTATTCTTTAATCGCTATAAAACCAGTGTTCATTTTGTTGATAGCGTAGCAAAACAAGTTCTTGATAAATTAAAAGAAACGGGTGATTTAGATAATACAGTTGTTATTATTACAGGGGATCACGGACAAGAAATGAATGATAATCGCATGAACTTTTGGGGGCATAATAGTAACTTTACCGACGCTCAAGTGAATGTGCCTTTCATTATTATTGCTCCTAAAGTAAACAATAAAACAATAGATTGGAAATCTGATGAGCTAACCAGCCATCAAGATGTCGTTCCAACCTTGATGAAAAACTACTTAGGCGTAACCAATGATATTAAAGATTATTCTGTTGGTGAGGATCTACTAGGTAAGCATGTAGACCGAAATTGGATCATGTCGTCTAACTACAGTGGCTATGCAATTATAGAAAAAGAGTCCATTTTAGAAGTGGGGTCAACGGGACAATACCAATTATTAAATAAGATGAATCGACCAATTAAAGATGCTGAATTGAATTATCTGCATCTTCAAGAAGCGTTAGATCAGATTAGCCGTTTTAGTAAATGAATTATATTTCAGTATTGAAGAGTATAATATAGTAGTCTTACTATAAGAATCGAAATATGTAGACTGAAAGGTTTACTAGACAAGGACGTTGTATGTTCGGAATAGAATGGAAAGTCTCTGAATTTAAAGTTATTATTAATCGTATTCTAATGGAAGTGTAGATTTAAGATGGTAATGAAGAGAACAGCAGTTTTTGCTTGTGACAATAATTATGCAGGATATCTTGCAACAACGATAGCATCATTAGTTGATAATTTTCGGCCATCACTTCAACTTGAAGTTATCGTTTTTGATGCAGGCATAAGCGATGACTCTAAAGATAGTTTATTAAAATTATCTACGGATAATATCAGTATTCGTTTCTTTCCAATTGAAGAAAAAATATTTTCAGACTTCCCTTTAACTATTAGTCATATTTCTTTAGCTACTTATTTTCGATTAAAACTGCCTTCATTGTTAAATAAACACGATAAAGTTGTTTATTTAGATGTGGACGTATTAATCAATAAAGATATTTCTGATATGTGGAATATTGATTTACAAGGGCATAGTTTAGGGGCAGTTATTGAGCCAAGAATGTCTTTTACTCAATATGATTACCTAGAAAAAATAGGATTGACAGAAAAAAAACATCTTTATTTTAATGCTGGTGTTTTAATTATGGATCTTAATTGCTTAAGGGATATTAATTTCGAAGAAAAAGTGGCCAATTACTTATTCCAATATAAAGATGTAATTGAGTATCAAGACCAAGATATTTTAAATGGAGTTCTTCAAGGGAACGTTCATTATATCTCACCAAAATATAATTTCATGCCTGAATATCGTACCATATTGAAGCCTAACCGTATCTGGATGTTAGATAAATTACCTTATACTAAGAGTGAAATCGAAAGCTTAAGAAGTAATGCAAATATTTACCATTATTGTGGTAAGCGTAAAGCTTGGATGTATAGTTGTACACATGATGGGGCCGATTTGTATATTAAATATCAAAATAGTACGGATTGGGCTGGTGATGGTTATTCAGATATTCGTGAATTATCTATATTAAAAAAACTTTCTTTGTGGGCAAAGAAACGGTTTAATTAATTATGGGGCTCTTTCAGTCGAGCCCTGTATTTATTTAAATTGTGCTTTCCATTCTCTAATGTTATCAGTCGCTATCTTAATATCAGTAGAGAAGTTGCTGTTAATTTTGTCAGCCAATTGTTCTTTTAATTTATCGCGAGAGATAACTGTTAAATTAAAGTCTTTCTGCTTTTCTATCGCGCGGTTATCTACCCCAATAATTATAGAACGTTTCTTGTTTTGTAATGCCTTAATACCAGCATGTAAGCGAGTCCCAACAAAATCCATATCGTCAGACATTAATAGTTTTTCATAAGCACTTAGACGCGCAGGTAGAGTAGTTAAGTTTGGTAGTTTTAGCTGTAAAGACGTTATATATTTCGCATCGCCATCACCTTGTAACCATAAATAGACATTGTCATAGTTTTCAGAAAGGGTGTTAAGTAAGAACGTATCTGAATCAATATCTTTACGGTAATCAGTTAATGTTACAGCTACATTTTTTGCTTTACTGGTTGGAATTTGATTGCAATGTTCTTCTGTCAATTCCCACATAGTCGGGCAACCAGTATTAATAACATTATTAATACCAATATCATTCAACTTTTGTTTGGTAAAGTTATCTCGAACAGAGTGGAGTGTGTTTGAGTCTAATAAATGGCGATAGAACCACTTAGTCATTGGGGATATATCTTTTTTCTCGTAGCGTCCCCAACCAACCCCTAAAGAAATAATTTCTTTCATACGTAATGTGTCGATTAAATTGATATTCCATTGATTTGAATGCAACATATTACGACTAAAAATATTTGATCCGCACACAAATCGATGTAAACATCGATTAAAATTGTAAATTCCAAATGACGATGTACCGTCATGTGTAGAAGCCGTCAGGTGTTGATGTTTGTCAAACAATTCAGTAATTACTTTCCGGGTAGCTTGGTTGATGATCTCATCCCCCACATTTAAGCTACCATAACTAGTATCATATATTCCTATTAAATTTGGGTCCGTTTCTTTAAGGAAATATTTGTTTAGAGCGTATTTTTTAATTTTTTTATTTAACTTTTTAGACATTTCTGCGTCCTTATTGCTGAACTATCAAATTATTATAATGCTCAAATTACTTCGTTTGTCAGGTGTTAATAAAACTTTTTATCTTTAAAGATATTTCCATTTATTGAGATAAAGACTTCATCGGCTTTGATGTGTGTTTGAAAATAACTATGGTTACCATAATATTGGTAGCCATTTTTTTTAATTTTTTGATTAATCCAACGTTTAAGCTTTTTCTCTAATCTATCTTTAGAACGTAAATCATGCATCGTATCAAAAGCGAGGACTTTTTCTTGTTGTTTTGAATGGGATAATGAGTGGCTATAACAAGAGCTATCATTTAATAGTGCGCTATTTGAAAACCATGGTGGGAGCGCTGTTCTTGAATGCTCTGGACCATAAGGGAATAGTTTAATCCCTCGTAAATGGTTTACATAAAATAGAATATTTTCAGGAATAAACGTACTTTTTTGCAGAGCTAAGTGTAATGCATTCGCTGAGGCAATATGTTCATCATGTGGGTCAATTTCTGGGTGTGTAACTAAAATTGTTGTTGGTTTAATATGTTCAATTAATTCAATGAAATCTTGAATTAAAGCGGCACCACTATTTATATTATTAGTATCATTAGATAGCTTCACATGGTTCCATTGTCGGAAATCATGAGGTGAGATATCAGAAATTGAAGGGTGGAGTACCTTGTCTTTTGGGGTATTTAGTATAGATGAATTTGAAATGTTAAAGTAACCCAAACACAATAATTGCTGCATAGGAACCTTCGCAAGTAAAGGTGTTGTCATACTGTTCCAACTACGAATATAACCCTTTCTCTTTTCTGCGCTTGAAATCTCAACGTCTAAATTTTGAACATATTGTCGTTCTAAACTTTGTAAGTTTGAGCCAATATTAACTGTCGCAATCCAAATGTTAGGTGCATAGTCACTATATAAACCATATGCTGAGAGATCAGCATCATCAGCATGAGGGGCAATAATTAATATTGGTCCTGACGATAAATCGGGGTTTTTAAAACCAAGTAATTGATTATTAAAAGATATTTTACAGTTTTTACATGTAATTGAGATGTCGTTTAAATTTTTAATCCCCGTAATATTTAAATACCTGATGCCTGTTTGATTTGCTTCAAAATATTGTTGATTAGATATTTTGCAACCATTTACGGATATGATCCCCGGCTTCTTTTTACTTAAAGATGTGTAATCGAAACGTAGTAAAATAGAGTGATTTTCGGTTATGAATGAGCTTTGATCATCACACTTTAAAAAACCGTTTTCTGAAATGTTAGCACTACATTCCCAAGTTGCTTTTAATGGATATTCGTAATCAACTTTTTTCATACCGTGACCTATATTTTATTTATCTGCTGTAATGTTTTTTCTACAGCACCTTTATTTTTTTCTATAAAACTTAACGTATTTTTTTGTAGTTGCTTTCTGTGTAGTTCGTCTTGAAAAATCACAATAAGATTATCTGTTAACTCTGTAGCATTGTGAGAAACTATAGCTGCGTTATTGTTTATAAGTTGTTGTGTTATTTCTTGAAAATTAAAATAACTTGGACCAATTAAAGATGGTTTACCTAGTGCGGCAGGCTCTAATATATTATGTCCACCCACTTTATCACCAAGTAAGCTTCCTCCCATAAAGCAGATGTCAGAGGCACCAATTAGTGTCAACATCTCTCCCATAGTATCCGCTAGATAAACTTGAGTATCTGCTGTTATCGTTTGATTTAGGGTACGTCTGATACAGTTAAAATTGGATTGAAGGCAAAGTTCAAATACGGAATTGAATCGCTCTGGGTGGCGAGGAACTAAAATTAACAGCGCATTAGGGGTTGTTGATAGCAAGCTTCTATGAGCCGTTAATATTTGTTCGTCTTCTCCTTCATGTGTACTCGCTGCAATCCAAGTAGGGCGAGAGGCTCCAATTTTCTTGCGCAGATCCACTCCCAATTCTTGTATTTGTGGAGTAATCACGATATCAAATTTTACAGATCCAGTAACGTGTACTTTTTCACGGTTGATACCAAGTGCAACGAATCGATCTGCATCATCTTGATATTGACAACAAACATGAGTTAAGTGTTTACCAAGTAGATTAAATATCGGTTGTATTTTTTTATAGCCTAAAAACGACTTTTCAGAAAGACGAGCATTTAATACTGAAATAGGAATACCAAATTTTGACACAGTATAGAGAGTATTTGGCCATAACTCCGTTTCCATGATCAGCATTTTTTCAGGCTTTGTTGCTTTTAAAAAACCACGAACCGCAAAGCAAAAGTCAATCGGCATATATCTGTGTTCAACCAAATCACCTAGCTTTTCTATTTGTTCTGCGCCTGTGCTGGTTGTTGTTGTAACAAGAATTGGTTGTTCGGGTTTTTGTTTCTTTAAGGCTTTAATTATTGGTATAGCAGCAATTGCCTCACCAACAGAAACAGCATGGATCCAAATAGGATTGATATTAGATTTTAAGGTAGGTGTAAAACCAAAATGTTCTTTCCAACGCAGGCCAAATAAAGGCTTTCCATCCTTCTTTTTATACAGAGAATAGAGTAAAAAAGGAGCCAATAAAAAAAGAAAAATGGTATAGAAATAGCGAAGTATCATCACGTAAACTCGTTTATATATTTATTTACAATCGTTTTAGCATCAAAATTATGTAATGTTTTTTGGACAGAAATATCAAATGATTCATCCCACTCAGAATTTAAAGCCAAGTGTATTTTTTCGCTAAGAGATTTAGGTGTTTCTTGTGCTAAAAAATGCGCTAAATCACCATTCATAATTTGTCTAATTCCCCCCTTACAGTCTGTAGATACGACTTTTGTTTTACAAGCTAGAGCTTCAATTAACACCATTCCTAACCCTTCTGATTTAGAGCTTAGAATGAATAGTTCTGCTTGTTTATACCAAGGAAAAGGATTGGATTGTTGTCCCTTTAAATAAACGCGCTCAGTAAGGTTAAGCTCTATTATTTTTTTCTTTATCGTATTTAAATCTTTTCCTGCGCCTACGATTAAGAGATCTTGTTTAATATCATAATGTTTAACTGCATGATTATAGGCATCAATAAGCAATGAAAAATTTTTATTCGGAACTAACCGGCCTAAACCTAAAATGTATGAGTTCTGATGGAGCTGTTCATCGGAATGAGATTCTAGCTCGATTTGCTGAAAATCATTTGGATTTGAGATCATCAGGTGCTTTTCTGGAGTGATTGAATGCGTTTTCATTAAATCAGAGAAGCTATCGTAGGCGCCATCAGAAACACAAACTACTTTTCTGTTATCAAATAATTTGGAAAAAATATATTTAGAGAATTTTCCATATCGATACTTAGTTTGTACGCTCTCACAAACATAAACATAACGAGGATCATGTAGAGGCCATAGGTGCTCAAATGTTCCCTGACCTCTAAAAATAACCAAATCAAATGGATGCCCATTTTTTTTCTCTAACGCTTTAAGTTTCTTTTTAAAGAAATAAGATTCAGCGTAAGCGAACCAAAGGGGAAATGTCTTTTTGAATATTATATTTAGAACTTTGCAAATAAAAAACCACATAAATCCAACCCCCGTCGATAACACTGATTTTTTTAAATTAAATAGATGGACGGGTAGATCTTTATTTCTTGGATTTACTTCTTTTTTTCGATTTTTTAAATAAATCAACTCAGAAGAATGACCATCACTATAAAAAGCATCTGCTAAATTTACAGCAACACGTTCCATGCCACCGATTTTTAAACAATTAACAACTACAGCAATGTTCATGCATATTCCTTATTGTTTAAGGTAGAATATTTTAGTATTAAGCTTATAGTAATAATGACTAGTAGATAGTCCCCACCGAGTAACACGGTATCAACTAAAGATATAAGAAGGTTGAAAGAAGAAAGAGATAAACCTAAAACCCAATGTTCACTACCTTTCAATATAAATAGAGGTAGGATAGTTAAAAAGATCGTGGCGATAAATCCTAATATGCCAAGTTTAGCCCAAGTATCGATATATACATTATGTAAAGTACCATAACTGTTAATTTCTTGGTTCTTCTTATCTTCTATTATAATTTTAGTTTTTTCCTGCGTATAGTTACTGCCGTGCCCAATAAGAGGCTTTTCGCTAATCATAGTCAGTCCAACATCGAGCATTTGAACACGAAGTCCAATTGATGAATTTAAATCACCTTCAATGATGCGCTGGTATTCATAAGCACTTTTATTATACAAGTCTTCAATTCTGTTTTTATTCATAAAGCCAGAAAATAAGACAATAGAAATTAGTGATAAAGTGATGATAATTTTGTGTTCATATTTTTTTAATTTATATATGAATAATATACAAAGAGAAAATAGAGAGGCCGCGAGAACTCCACGAGATTGCATTAATATTACACATAGAAGTAAAAATAAGAATAAGAAGCAGCTAGTTATGGTTATGTAATTATGTTGATTAGGTTTAATAAAATAGAATGCTAAAATTGCGAAGCAACCAAATAAAGGTGCGTATATATTAGGGTTCATTATAGCTGTTGGGCGGGGTTGTCCTTCAATATATACGATGTAAAGAACGTATAATATATTTAATATTGCACCAAATATTATTGGTAGACTAATTCTTAAATTATTAGTTTTATGTGAATATATGCAGATAAATAAAATGGAAAAAATAATACAACTTCTCATAAAGCTACCATAAATTCCACCATAATATTCTTTTGTTATAATTACGATTGCTGTAAATAATAAGCTTAAAATGATTAGCTTATTATTCTTTATTCGTAATAATAACTCTTTTGGTGATGTAGTTACTAGGGTGAATACGAGGAATACAATCCCTACGCCTGTAAGTGTTTTTAATCCATCTTCCAATAACCATAATCCAGCAGTGATCCATAAAATAGATATGCTTACTAGCAGATTATGAATATGTTTAATCATAGTTCAAACTCACTTTTTTCAGATAACAATCCATTTGAGAATAAGGGTAGCTTCTCCAGTGGAGTGTTTGTTTCGTTAATGCAAAATACCAATGGCGATAGCTGCTCAAAATTTGATGAAAAATACTCTATGTTATTATTATTTATATATATGAATGTTGAAAAAATATCAAAGAGTAAAGGTTTTTTAAGGTGCTTTTGATAAGTTATTGCTGACCTTTTTTTTGCAATTTCATAGAACGTATATAGATAAAGTAGCGAGAATGGAGTTAACCTAAACTTCTCATTAAAATTAGATTGTAATACGTGATTAAATAAACAAGCTGATTCAGAAAAGTGTGACTTGTTTATTGGTCTAATTCCATGTCTTAATCCATAATTCAAGTTTGCTTTTATAATTTCTTTTACTTTATCTCTGCTATTTTTTATAGAAAGCATATTATAAGTAGGTTTATCTTTTACTTTTTTTCTTGATGGAAATATTGATGATGTGAATACTCTTGGCTTTTCATTTTTAAAAAAGTCTGAAATTTTTGTTACTCTACCAATCATCATATCATCATTAAAATAGATAAAATTATCTGCTAAATTTGGGATTTTATGTAAAAAAGATTCGATAACACTAGAATTGAATGTAGGCAGAAACTCTTCTGGAATAATATCTTTATGATCAATGATGGTTATCTTATCTGTTTTCTTTAACCAATGTGGTGTTTGATTATCAGTAACAATATAAATATGGTTTACCCAAGATGCAAACTTACAAATAGAGCGCAGTGAATATTTTAATTCACAGTGCTCTATGTATCTGTCATCACTTATTTGGCTATTTTGACATTGCAAATATTCTTGTTTCGAATTTAAATGATATTCTTTTTTTTCTTGCCAAATAGGGTCAGTTCCATCGACCCAAGTATAAACAATATCTACTTTTTTAATTGTCATAAAATATACTTCTATAATTCAATTTTAGAGATGACATCTATTGCAGGAAGATCTTTTAGGCACTTTAAATGCCCCAGTGGGCACTCACGCTTAAAACAAGGTCGACATTCAATATCAGTACTTACAATATCGACTTTTTTAGCCAAAGGTGGCGTGTATTTCGGAGAGGTTGAACCATATACACCGACAACATGACAACCAACAGCCGCAGCAACGTGCATTAACCCTGAATCATTACTAACGACAGTCTGGCAAGTGGCTAATAAATCAACAGCTTCAATTAAGCTGGTGCTACCAGCCAGGTTAAATACATTTACTTGGTTCTCTAAATCAACAAGAGATTTAATGGTTTCTGTGGTTTCTTTATCTTTCGTAGAGCCAAATAACCACACTTGATAACCTTGGTTAATCATTTCATTGGCAACTGCCGCATAATGCTCAACTGGCCATTGCTTTGCTGGACCAAATTCGGCTCCTGGACATAAACCAAGAACGGTTTTCTCAAGTGATAAAGAAAATTTCGCTAGAGTATTTTTTTGAATTTCAGCATCAATCGATAAGGCTGGACGAGGTAAATGTTCTAATCCACCTAACGAGCTTGAATCAATCATGTCTGCTTTTGGGTGCGCTAAAGCAACATAACGCTCAACCATGTATTGAAATGATTTTTTATTTAGACGTAAATCGTTTAATAAGCCATAACGCATTTCGCCTTTCCAACCTACGCGTGTAGGTATGTCAGCAAACCAAGGAATTAAAGCCGATTTAGCGGAGTTAGGACAAATATAAGCGTGGGTATAATTATTGGCTTTAAGCTTTTTTCCGATCCGGCGACGGCCAAGTAAATCAATATCGCCATGACCTAGAGGCATCTCGATTGCTTGATTCACTTCTGGCATACGCTCTAGGATTGGCTTACACCAAGCTGGAGCCATAACATCAATAATCGCTTCAGGGTGTTGTTGCTTTAACGTGATATACAGTGATTGAGACATCACCATATCACCAACCCAAGAAGGGCCAATAATTAAAATCTTCATGTCATACCAATGATTAAGAGTTCAGATTAGTCACAAACTATTAAAAGAATGTAGAGATGTATATAGTGAAAAATTGCGGTTCACAAATCGCTCTTAATTCAGCAAGTCACATAATCTGAAATCTGTGTTATTTATTAATAATTGCCATATATTCAGCAACGCCATCGGCGACTGACTTAAATTCAACATCACAACCGGCAGCACGCAATTTTGTTAAATCGGCTTGAGTAAACTCTTGGTAAGCCCCTTTTAGATGATCAGGGAACGGGATAGTTTCCATTTCACCTTTACCATGGTGCTTAATTACGGCATCTGCAACAGCGCGGAACGGTTCCGCTCGGCCAGTACCACAGTTATAAATACCAGATACGCCATTTTCCAAGAACCAAAGATTAACCGCAGCAACATCGCCCACATAAACGAAATCACGCTTAAATTGGTCACTGCCTTCAAATAATTTAGGATCTTCGCCAGCATTCATTTGGTTATTTAAATGAAAAGCAACAGAAGCCATAGAGCCTTTATGTTGTTCACGGGGACCATATACATTGAAGTAGCGGAAACCCGTAATTTGAGAAACGGTTTCACCGTGTGCTTCAGCATCCGCCCATAGACGACGAACATAATTATCAAACTGCTGTTTAGAATACCCATAAACGTTTAATGCGCCTTCGTACTCACGCTCTTCTATGAATGTATCTGTCTCGCCATACGTTGCCGCAGATGATGCGTATAAGAATGGAATTTCACGTTCGATACAAAAATGAAGTACTTCTTTAGAGTATTCATAGTTGTTCATCATCATGTATTTTCCGTCCCATTCTGTCGTTGCAGAGCAAGCGCCTTCATGGAAAATAGCGTCAATAGAACCAAAATTATCACCCGCCATAATTTGCGTAATGAAGTCTTCTTTATCCATGTAATCAGTGATATCAAGATCAACTAGGTTCTTGAATTTTTTACCATCCTTAAGGTTATCAACCACTAAAATATCGTTGAAGCCTTTGTCATTTAAAGATTTAACAATGTTGCTGCCAATCATGCCAGCGCCGCCAGTTACAATGATCATTTTGATACCACGATTTATTAAGATAATTGCTTGAATTGTAGCAAAGAAAAGCCTAAAAGGCAGCGGTAATTTTGCGAAGGGTATTAGTGAGTAGTCGTTACTAGAGACTATATGCTTCGCTAACTAGAAACGATAAGATCATATTGGCGATGAGTAGTTCGTGAGATATCAACCGAAAAGCAAGTTGTAAGTTGAATGAATGAAGCGGATTAATTAAATATCGAATGCGTAATGAATAAAAATTGAGCTATAAAAGTTAATCTCAGGAATGTATGAGTTAGTGATGTGTTTGATTGATTAGTATTACTGGCTTTTATAGTTTCTAGTCACGCAGTGAATATAGTTAGCAAAACGTAAAGCTTATTTAAAAAGGATCACCCATGCCAACATCCCCAAAAAACTTAAATCAAACCAACGTTCTAACCACAACCCTAAAACATCACGGTGGAAAACTTGGCGTTACCGGCTCTTGCCACGAGCTTTGCATTAATAACAACGGCAACAACCAAAGCATACTGATTGATTGTGGTCTATTTCAAGGAAGAGATGCGAAAGATAAGAACGGCAACGACAAAAAACTCGATATTGAATTTCCTATTTCACACCTAAAAGCGCTAATTCTTACTCATACTCACATCGACCATATTGGGCGCTTACCTTGGTTATTAGCAAAAGGGTTCAAGCAACCCATTTACTGTACTCCAGCAACGGCCGAGCTTGTCCCGCTAATGTTAGATGATGGATTAAAGCTGCAATTAGGATTAAACAAAGGCCAAAGAGCAAGAGTATTAGAATTAATAAGAAAACAAATAAAACCCATCCCATACAACCAATGGCACCGAATCCCTCTTTCTTCTAAATCTCGCTCTTTACGCTCTTCCTCGTCCCTAAAAACTAGTCCCTCATACCTGCTCTTAAGATTCCAACCCGCTGGCCATATCCTCGGCTCCGCTTACGTCGAAATCAAACTCCCCAACAGTGAAATCGTTGTATTCTCTGGCGATTTAGGCCCATCTAATACCCCATTATTACCTGATCCAATTCCACCTAAACGTGCCGATTTACTTGTAATAGAAAGTACTTACGGCAATAAACTTCACGACAGCGTAGAAACCAGGTCTAAGCGCTTGCAACAGATCATAGAACGTTCCTTAGACGATGGCGGTGCAATTATCATTCCCGCATTTTCAGTAGGTCGAACTCAAGAGCTGTTGTTTGATATCGAGCACTTAATCCATCACCACAAAATTGACTCAAACATCCCCATTATCTTAGATTCCCCACTCGCTAACAGAGTCACCAAACAATATCGACGGTTCAAAAAATTGTGGAGTAAAGAGGCGAAAAACAAAATCGTTAATCAACGACATCCCTTAAATTTTGAACAATGCATTACCATCGATAGTCATAAAGAACACATGAGCTTGGTGAATCGATTAAAAACAACGGCAGAACCGTGCATTATTGTCGCTGCCAGTGGGATGTGTAATGGCGGGCGGGTGATGAATTACTTAGAAGCCTTACTCCCAGATAAAAGAACCGATATTATTCTGGCTGGTTACCAAGCGCATGGAACGTTAGGTCGAGATATTCAAAATAAACATAAAACGGTATGGATAGATAGCCAACCGATTGAAGTCAACGCACAGATTCATACTATGTCAGGATATTCAGCTCATGCAGATCAGGTCGATTTGATTCGATTCGTCGAGGGAATAAAAGAAGGGAGAAAGGAGATTCATATCGTTCATGGAGAGAAAAACGCACGTGATGAATTAGAGAGAAAGCTCAAGATTATGCAGGATTAGAGTTCAGAGTCGTCAATATTTCCGCTATACTTCAGTGAGTAACGGTATTGATGTCAACCTCAAAAGGCGCTGAAAAGTCATGAAAACAAAAGACCGAATTATTTATGGTGCCTTAGAACTCTTTAATCAAGATGGTGAGCGTAATGTGACGACGAACCATATTGCGGCGCACCTCGAAATCAGCCCAGGTAATTTATATTATCATTTCCGTAATAAAGAAGAGATCATCCATTCTATTTTTAATAATTACGCGCAAGAGTTAAAAACTCGTTTTCAACCGATTCATTTAGATGAACAATCACAGACGCCGAGTCTGCAAGTTATGCTCAACTATTTAGATTCTATTTTTGTGCTGATGTGGAGTTATCGATTCTTTTACGCGAATTTACCGGATATATTAGGCAGAGATCCAAGTTTACAACTGAAATATCTTCAAGCTCAGCAAGATTTAAATGACAATTTGATAGGCATAATGAATAATTTTCGTCATGCCAAGCTAATTGATTTAGATGATGATGAACTTGCCGCATTGACTAAGACATTACACTTAGTGTCATCTTGCTGGATTAATTATCAGACAGTGATGTCGTCTGACGTGAAAATTACAGAAACCGTTATTTATCAAGGAATGATACAAATGCTGAATGTGGTAAGACCGATTGCGACAGAGTTAGGCCGTCAACAGATTTTAGAACTAGAAAAGCATTACAAAGAGCGAATGAAGTAAAT
Source organism: Aliivibrio sp. 1S128 (assembly GCF_001691065.1). NCBI lineage: Bacteria > Pseudomonadati > Pseudomonadota > Gammaproteobacteria > Vibrionales > Vibrionaceae > Aliivibrio > Aliivibrio sp. 1S128. Next base: position 125,947 of record NZ_MAJV01000002.1, read on the forward strand.
TCTCTGTTTGACTAGCTAATTTAAAAAGAAGAATAAGTAACAAAAGACTATTATTTTTTAGGAATATAAATGAATAACCCATCGCCACAATTACAGAATAACGCCCAAACGTCATCATCTCAGGTCGATGAAATTGATTTTAAAGATCTTTTCATTGCACTTTGGAAAGGTAAGATCACGATTATAGTATGTATCTTGATTTTGACTGTCGGTGCGGTGTTTTATGCATTCACAACTCAAGAATGGTGGTCATCTAAAGCAAAAATAATGAGCCCACAAGTATATGATTTTGCGGAATATCAAGAGCAAGTAACGCAATACCAACCAATTTTTGATATTTATCAAGAGGACGGTACTGTTTTGGTAAGCAAAGATTTGAATTCATTAGTAAATAACAAGGCTTTATTTAAACATTTTATTAGTGCATACAATTCATCTAATAATAAAAAGCAATTTTTAGATGGAAGTGCTGAGTTCCAATCTTTTAAAGCTGCACTTGATACAAATAAAAATACAGGTATAGATAAGAAAGAAGTAACTCGTCAATTATACTCAAATTGGTTTCAAAAAATAACCGCCAGTGCTACGGATAAAAAATCTCAAGATTCGTCGTATAGTATAAGTTTGCAGGCAACGACAAAGGAAAGCAGTTATACATTATTGAATGAATACATTACGTCAGTAAAATCTGTTGTGTTTAATGAGTTGCTAAATAACCTTCAAGCGATTGTTAATAGTAAGCGTAATGAATTACGTCAACAAAAAACGATTTTAGAAAGCCAAGCTAAAAATCGCTTAGCGGTTGAAATTGAACGTTCGAAATATGCATTAGAGATAGCGAAAGCGGCGCAAGTGAATCAACCAATTCAAAACATGAATGATAATGAATTGTTTGCCATTGGTTTAGGAGCTAAAGCGTTAAATGCGAAAATTAAAGCACTTAAATCGGTAACGAATTTAAGTGTGATTGAACCAAGACTGCAACAAATAGATGCAAAGCTTGAAATGCTTAAATCAATGAAGATTGACCGAAATATTAAGTTTCAAACCTTTCGTTACCTAGAGAATGTTGAGCCACCTTTTACTCGAGATAAACCTAAAAGAGTATTGATTGCTATGTTGGGTGCATTACTTGGTGGCATGTTAGGGATTGTGATTGTTTTGATTCGATTTGCTCTTAGAAAAGGGAATTAGTTTTCATTGATGTGTGCAAGCTCCTGAAATAATGTTAAGGAGCTTGCTTATTTATTTTTATAACCCCTTTCTCGTAAACCACGGCGATCTCTCATCTGTCAGATCATACAACTCATGCTCTTTATTTAGCATCTGTCCGCCATCGCGAGTCAGAGGTTGCCAGTTAAAGTTCGCACGGTTCTTACTTGGTTTCACCGTCATGATGTCGAACGGGATCGAAATATAGAATCCTTTGGTGTAACTGCCTTCACCAAACTCCTCAGCTGATAAATCCGTAAAGCTTGCATACGCACCGGCGATCACGCCAGAATCAAACTGTTTAGAGAAATCGACACGAGTTCCTTTATCGCCAGCCAAGAATTGACCAACGCCCACTTTAAGTAATGTATTCTTTAAGAAAGTCCATTGTGGGGCATAGTAAGCGGTGGCAAACCCAGTCATACCACTTGAAACAACCGTATAATCTCGACCATATTCCCCACCGTCTTGCTGGTCTTGTTCATAAAAACCAAACCAATCACCCGGTGTACGTTGTTTAATGTAAGTCGCATCGACGCCGAATGCCCAATTTGAATTCAGTGGACGGTACATCACTTCAGAGCCAATACCACCAAACATACTTTCTAAATAACCCGCATACACTTGGCTGTAAAAGCCAGAACCGTATTCTTCAAACCAAGTTAATTGAAGGCTGTTCATGCGTACTGGATTTTCATGGACATAAGCACGGAACATAGTACGAACACGAGGAACAGAAGTCCCATCGGGCGGTGTGATGTAATTAAATTTATCGTAGTTATCAACCAAATTAAAATACACACTGCCAGAAGCTTGCACTTTATCCGTCAACCACACCGAACCTGCGGTATTAATCCCGATAGCATAAAGATAAAAGTTTTCAGCACTGCCAATAGATTGCGATAAGGTTGGTGAAATTGAGTAATCCCAACGTTCAAGATTATTGCTTTTAAGTTCATTGTCTACGGGTGAATAAGTGACTTCATCGGTTTGACTTGCATCGGCAATATCTGCATCGAAGTATTCATTGTTTGCCACTTTCTTATACTGCTTCGCATCTATCAGGGTTTCAGAAACCGGCATGGATTGATTGGTTTCAACAATACGATAGGTTGAAATGGTTGCAGGCACGTTATTCGCCAAAATACGAGAAGCACGATTATGGGCTTCATCGCTATCGCGGTATTTGTTTTGCTCTGCAATAATCGTTACAGAATCATCATTAGCGTAAATTTTACTTTCTTTATAGCCGGCGTTGCCATTCAACTGTTGATTAACACGTTTCCAATCAACCTCATCAATCGAATCATGAGTTGATTCACTATAAGATTCGATAGGCTCATCACGCCAAATCGCCTTCATGCTATTAAAGTTAGTACTTAAATTAACCCCAAGCGTAAGCGTATCTCCACGCTCGTAACTCACCTTAATATCACCCCAATCACCTAACCCATACAAAACCCCAAAGTTCCACGGGGTGTGTTGAGTCATGTCTATATTACCGCGAGTGACAGGGAAATCTTGACTGTAGTCATTACTGTCATATTCCACTTTTAAACGCAGTGGCTGATAAGGTGTTTGATATTCTAAACCCCCATAAATAGCCGCCGGGCCTTTAAACCAACGTTCAAAAGAGACACTACCACCGCTATCTTTTGTTTCAGTTGAGCGAGAACAAAATTTATCCGAGGCTTTACAGAAAGGATTGGTGATATTGCCACTTTGGCCTAAGTAGCCCCAGCCCATACCGACAGTCACATCAAGATTGCCGAATCGTTTGGTTGCGGCAACAAACTCACCATCAAATAACCCTGTGCCACCAAAATCTCGAACGCCGATTGATGTTTCAGGCAGCCATTGGCTTTCTTCTAGTAAGCGGATTTTAAAATCAATGCCTTTATCGGTGTATTTAGTGCTGCCACTAAAGCTTTCATCACCGCTATACAGTAAATCTTGCACCAAGGTGTAACGAATGGTGGTTTCTAACCATGGCATGACCTGTAAAGACACATTGTAGTGGTGGTATTCATTATTAAGTGTTGCGCCAATATTGAACTCACCTTCAGGAGCCATACGACCAGAAGGCATTTGGATTAAGCCCACGCCACCAAAATCCGTTTGCGAAGTAGATAATGTAACGGGTTCAAATTCATTAGCAAAAACAGAATAAGGAAGAGAAGAGGCAATAACCCCCGCAATAAGGGAGAGAGAAAACGTAGGAGCCATCATAATTAAAATGCCTTATTACGAAGCAGTTGAACAATAGAATCATTTAAAGAGGAATAATCAGCAGGAAGATCCGCAAAAGGGACAAACACAATTGCCCCGGGCGCTAAATACACCGGTTTGTTTTGCCATACTGAAAATTCAGTGTGTTGAACCTCACCATTAGGTTGAATGACATAAATAATGGAAGTATCTGCAACAGAAGAAAGGGGCAGATTTTCAAGATAGTCATCAATAATAGCGTGTTCAATTAATGGCAATTCAAGACTTTTTTCAGAATTAATGGCCCCAAAAAAAGAAACGCCAATAGGGCGAGGCCCTAAAAATAATTGGTAGTTACCAGATAAAAGAGGGTTTGCTTTATCATTAATTCGCAGTAAATCAGCATCAAATGGCGCAAAAATACGAGTTACAAACGACGTTTTCTCTAATTGTAAAGAGAGTTGCGTCGCAGATTTTGCATATTTGTTTTTAGACGAAAAGAGTGATGTCTCTCGAGAAAGTGAAGATAGCGAGTTAATCACTTCATTTCGACGATCTTCACTGTTTTTTTGTTTGTTTTTATCGCCTAATACCACGCCTAAATTATAAAAATCAGCATGAGTATTTGCATCAACAGCCACTTGAGACAACCGAATTGGCTGGCTGTAATTAAGCTCTAAATCTTGTTTAGGTAAGGTTACGGTTAACGTATTTTTAACTTCAGATGTGGGGTCATAAGTAGCGGCAACACCGTAGGCCGAAACCGACAGTGAAAAAATAATAAATAAAGAAGAAAGGAAACGCATAATCACTCCATGTTTATCTAACATATTGATTGAATGTAATTTATAAAGAGAAAGGTTTTAGGATTGTCATTTCAATATTGCCCATATTAGGGCCTAGATATTGATGAGATTTAACCACGTTGTCTTTACTGTCAATCCAATATTGATTGGTAAATGAAGCTTCCAAAGAAGGGATAGAGACCACCTCTACAATCTCTGTGACTTCTTTCTCCCACACCGTCGTTTTTAATTGTGATTTATTTCTTAGTATTGGAGTAATCGTTGCTTGGTAATTGAATAAATAACGGTTATCCGTCTTCCAATCATAATGAGCAGACCAAATCGTTTGTTTTTTGTTTATCGAAGCAAATGAAGGTAACGATGGAAGGTTGATGGGAGTGATAGCAACAAGGTTTTTTTGTGCTAAACCAAGGGTTTTTACTATGCGACCATTTTCAGTAACAACCATGGCTTTATCTGCAGAAAGCCACTTTAGCTGCATCACTCCTGTCTTAGGGTTTTGCTCTGCAAACGCTAATACCATAAAGAGTTTTGCGCCATCATTAATGCGTACAAAACTGCTTGCATAAGGTAATTCCATGATTTCTTGCTGAGATAGCGCGACATCGTCCGCACCAAAAATGGCTTCATCAAGGGTAGCATTAACATCATTGAATTTTTGGGTACAAGCAGAGAGTACCGCTGTAATAAGTAAGATAGAGATTGTTTTAAATATAAGTAGAGGATTTATCGAGGAAAACATGATCCTGAGGCCCTGCCGTATGTGTTGTAAAAATAAATAAATTAAAAGGTTAGTTGACGTCAAACCTAGGATAAAAAACCGTAGATCCGCAAGTTATAAATACACAAAAACCATCAACCGAAGTTGATGGTTTTAATATATTCACAACAGAATCTGTGGATTAGTTTGTTGTTACAGATGTAGTCGTTGAGTCAGAACCTGAATCAGCAACAGCAACAACAGCAACTGCAGCAGCAACGCCGACAGCGACAGCAGTAACAGTAGCAGTACCAGCAGCAGCACCTGCAGCGCCAGCAGTACCAGCAGCAGTACCTGAAGTTGAAGTAGCAGCAGTTGTTGTTGCTTCAGCGGCTGCAAATGCAGAACCAGCAGTCATAGCTAGCATAAGAGCGATAGCAGTCTTTTTCATAAGAATAACCTTATCTATTTTATATTAGGTGATGAATATTTACTCAGTTTATGAGCAAACTTCGAGCAAAGTACCATATCAAGTTCTATATGGTAAATATAAAAATCATATCGATTATAAAAATAAAACAAAATTACTGCCATTTAATCTCAAAAATGAGGCGCAAAGTCTCGTTATTGATAGTTTTGTATATTGTATTTTGGTGAAATTTATGTTCGCAAATGGAGGGGCTGCTATGTATAATGCCGCGCTTATAAATTGAATATTTATTTAAGTATAGATTAAGCATTAACGTATTAATAAGTGCGTTGTAAAATTAAGATTTAATGACTTTTTTATCATTAAATCGGTGGGTTGAATATATTCTTATTTATAAATATTTAAATACATAAATAGATTTAATAGCTTTTTTATTAAAACATATCATCGCGCTGAGAGGGAATGTGCCTAACTACCTCTGGGCGGTAGCGTCTTTAAATTTTGTTACCTTTAAGTTGAAATCATGCCCATTAGTAAAACACATCAATCGTTAACCGCTGGCGTATTCCTGTTGCTGTTAAGTGGCTGTACTGTATTTCCCGGCTCACACATGTCGACATCCGATAAAAATAAAGTAGAAGAAGAGCAAAGCGAAGACGCGAAAGAAAACTATTCTACCGATGTTAATATCTACGAGTTAACGCCTCAAAAAGTGGCGCAATACCAAACGACACAAGCATCAGCACAAGCAAACATTGAACTTGAAAAGAAAGTGGCAAGTTACGAATACCGTGTAGGCCCTGGTGATATTTTAAATGTGACTATTTGGGACCACCCTGAATTAACCATCCCTGCGGGTTCATACCGTAGCTCAAGTGAATCGGGTAACTGGGTTCATGCTGATGGTACTATTTTTTACCCTTACATTGGTACCGTGCAAGTTGCAGGGAAAACCGTAAGAGAAATCAGAACTATTCTTGCGAAGAAACTGAGCAAGTTTATTGAAAGCCCGCAAGTAGATGTCAATGTTGCAGCATTTCGTGCTCAAAAAGCCTATGTAACGGGTGAAGTTGATAAACCAGGACAACAAGCGATTACTAATATCCCATTAACGTTACTCGATGCGATTAACCGCGCGGGTGGGTTAGCAGAAGATGCAGATTGGCGTAATGTCACGTTGACGCGTAATGGCAAAGAAGAGACCTTGTCTTTATACGCGCTAATGCAACGTGGTGATTTAAAGCAAAACCGATTATTAGAATCTGGCGATATTATTCACGTTCCTCGTAATGACACTCAAAAAGTGTTTGTAATGGGTGAAGTGAAAGATCCAAAATTACTTAAAATAGATCGTTCAGGCATGAGCCTAACCGAAGCACTAAGCAGTGTTGGTGGTATTAATGAATTATCAGCCGATGCAACCGGCGTGTTTGTTATTCGTTCATCAAGCCCTGAAGATAAAGCAACCAGCATGGCTGACATTTATCAATTAAATATTAAAGATGCATCTGCACTTATCATCGGTACTGAGTTTGATTTAAAACCTTACGATATCGTTTATGTTACCGCAGCACCAATCACCCGTTGGAACCGTCTAATCATGCAATTAATGCCAACCATCTCAGGCTTTAATGAGCTAACAGAAGGCGCATTACGAGTTAAGAATTGGCCTTAAAAACGAAGTTTTTAAATAGCAGGCGCTAGAAAGATCAGGGACTAGGGACGAGTAAAAGCAATTTAGCTCTTACTGGTCCCTAAACCCTAAACCCTCGAAACTCATTAAAATCTCAAACAAAGACGGATAGGTCGGAAATTGTGTAAGTTGCTTTAAGCTCTTACTGGTCCCTAAAACCTAGTCCCTCGAATCTAAAACCCATGTTCAATAAAATCTTAGTCGTCTGCGTTGGCAACATCTGCCGCTCTCCTACTGGCGAACACATATTAAAACAGTTACTTCCAAACAAAACCGTTGATTCAGCCGGTGTCGGGGTTGAAAAAAGTCGATTAACCGGTAAGCCTGCCGATGCCATGGCAACAGAGGTGGCGGCAGAGCATGGCGTGATTATTGATTCACACCAAGCGCGTCAATTAACCAGTGATGTTTGCCGAGATTACGATTTAATTCTTGTAATGGAAGCAGGACATAAAGAAGCGGTAACCAGTTTAGCCCCAGAAGCCAGAAGCAAAACCATGCTGTTTGGACAGTGGATAGGGCAACAAGACATTCCCGATCCATACCGCCAAAGCCGTGAAGCGTTTGATCACGCTTATGCACTAATAGAAAAAGCAGCCCAAGAGTGGGCGAAGAAGTTATAGATTAAGTTTCTAGGTGCTAGGAACGAGAATTTAGGGAAGAGTAAAAAACGATTATTTTTACTCTTTTATCTTCGAGTTCTTACTAGTCCCTAAAAACTAGCCCCTTACTCTTATTAATCTTTTACTAGCCCCTAGTCCCTAAAAACTAGTCTCTAATTAAAGTTACAACTATTGGAATGTTCATGTCACAAGCTACCAACGCCAACCGAGAGTCATCCTCCTCTTCCGACGAAATCGATTTAGCTAAGTTGTTCGGTCAACTTATTGATGGTCGTTGGTTAATTATCTCTATTACGACTGTGTTCGCTATTGCAGGTATTGCGTTTGCTCTTTTATCTACCCCAATTTATAAAGCCGATGCCCTTGTTCAAGTAGAACAAAAAACTGGCGGAGGCATGTCAGCGCTTGTTGGTGATATGGGCGATATGTTCGCTTCTGAATCATCATCAACCACAGAGATCGAGATCATCAAGTCTCGTATGATCTTGGGTGACACGGTTGATAAGCTGAACTTAACCACAATTACAGCACCTCAATACATGCCAATCATTGGTAAAGGGTTATCTCGTTTAATGGGAGAAGGAAAAGCAATTAACGTAAGCCGCTTTGATATTCCAAAATATGTTGTACAACCAAATTTTACCTTGGTGTTAGATGATGCAGAAAAAGGAACCTACACCCTATTTGATGCCGAAGAACGCAAAGTATTAACAGGCAAAGTGGGAGAGTTAGCGGATAATAACGATTACCACTTATTTGTGATGCAGCTAACGGGTGAAACGGGTGATGTATTTAGTGTGTCTAAAGTGTCTCGTTTTGATGCCATTCTAACATTACAACAAACCTTATCGATCAGTGAAAAAGGCAAGCAATCGGGCGTGTTACAGTTTTCTCTTGAAGGTGAAAATAAAGCAAAGATTGAAGCCATCATTAATGATGTAAGCCAAAACTATTTTTTACAAAATATCGCACGAGACAGCGCAGAAGCAGAGAACAGCTTAACGTTTTTGAATGCACAAATCCCAGCAATAAAAGAGAAATTAACCCTTTCTGAAAACGTGTTAAATGACTTTCGATTAGAACGTAAATCGGTTGATTTAAGCTTAGAAGCGCGCTCGGCATTAGATGTATTGGTTAAATTAGAAACCCAATTAAATGAATTGACCTTTAAAGAAAGTGAAATTAGCCAACGTTTCACTAAAGACCACCCTGCCTATAAATCGTTACTGGATAAACGCAGAGTGTTATTGGGTGAAAAAGACCGCTTAGATGGGCAAGTACAAAAATTACCAAAGACCCAGCGCGAAGTATTGCGTATGCAGCGTGACGTTGAGTTAAACCAACAAATATACATTCAACTGTTAAATAAAAGCCAAGAACTCAGCATTATTAAGGCGGGTACCGTTGGTAACGTCCGTATTTTAGATACCGCGCAAGCCTATTCTCGCGCAGTAAAACCAAAGAAACCGCTGATTGTAGTATTAGCGACGTTATTAGGTGGCATGCTTAGTGTCGCTATTGTATTGCTGAAAGCGGCCTTCCACCGCGGGGTTGAAAACCCGGATGAGATTGAAGCATTAGGTATTCCGGTTTATGCCAGTATTCCTAAATCAAAATGGCAAGAAAAGCTTGATATCCGTTATAGCAAAAAGAAGGTAAGGCATTTAGAAACCTTATTAGCCGAATCTAACCCTGCTGATTTGTCTATAGAGGCATTACGTGGCTTACGCACTAGTATGCATTTTGCCATGATGGAAGCGAAAAACAACGTTGTGATGATAACGGGCCCTGCGCCAAACATTGGTAAATCCTTTGTGGCAGTAAACTTTGCTGCGGTTATCGCAAAAACAGGCCAAAAAGTATTAGTGGTTGATGCCGATATGCGTAAAGGCTATATGCAGCGTTACTTTGGTATGAAGTGGGATAACGGCTTATCGGATTACCTATCAGGCAAACTGCCACTAGAGCAATCAATCCAAAAATCAGAAGTTGAAAATTTAGACGTAATCACGCGTGGACAGATCCCACCAAACCCATCTGAATTATTAATGACAAAACGCTTTAGTGATTTAATTGATTGGGCATCTGCCAATTACGATTTAGTGCTTATCGATACACCACCGGTACTTGCGGTAACCGACCCAAGCATTGTGGGTGCATTAGCCGGTACGACATTAATGGTGGGGCGTTTTGACCAAACCTCAATTAAAGAGATTGATGTGGCAAGACACAGATTCGAGCAAGCAGGAATAGAAGTGAAAGGCTTTATCTTGAATGCTGTGGAGAAGAAAGCAAGTAACACGTATGGCTATGGGTATTATAACTACAGTTATGATAGTGATAAGTAAGTTATAGATATAAGAATAATTATTTTTAATTTAATCAGTTAGTTTGGAATTAATAATGGCTAAGAAAAAAGTACTCACCGTTTTTGGAACTCGTCCAGAGGCAATTAAAATGGCACCTTTAGTTCATGCGCTTGCTGGGGATGAGCGTTTTGAGGCTAAATGTTGTGTAACAGCCCAGCACCGTGAAATGCTTGATCAAGTGTTAGAACTTTTTGAAATAAAGCCAGATTATGATCTGAACTTAATGAAAAATGGTCAAACCTTAAATGATGTGTCCGCTCGAATTATTCAAGAGCTTAAACCGGTTTTACAAGAATTTAAGCCTGATGTGGTTTTAGTTCATGGCGATACAGCAACAACATTTGCAGCAAGTTTAGCTACATACTATGAACAAATTGAAGTTGGTCATGTAGAAGCTGGGCTTCGTACTGGTAATATTTATTCCCCTTGGCCAGAAGAGGCTAATCGTCGTTTAACTGGGGTGCTAACTAAGTACCACTTTGCTCCAACAGAAACATCGAGAGAAAACCTTATTCGTGAAAATTTTAATCCTGAAGATATTACGGTTACAGGTAATACTGTTATTGATGCTCTTTTGATGGTTAAGGATAAGATCGAAACAGATAAAAAGTTAAACTCAAGTCTTGCGGGACAATTTCCTTTTTTAGATGAAAATAAAAAACTAATTTTAGTCACTGGTCATCGTAGAGAGAGTTTTGGTGGTGGATTTGAACGTATTTGTGAAGCATTAGCTCAAACTGCAAAAAGTCATCCTAATTGTCAAATATTATACCCAATGCATTTGAATCCAAATGTACGTGAGCCTGTGAATCGAATTTTAAATGATATTGATAATATCTATCTAATTGAGCCTCAACAATACCTTCCATTTATTTATTTAATGAGCCGTGCATACATTATTTTAACCGATTCTGGTGGCATTCAAGAAGAAGCGCCTTCACTTGGAAAGCCAGTGCTCGTTATGCGCGACACAACAGAACGTCCTGAAGCTGTTGAAGCAGGTACAGTGAAGCTTGTAGGAACGGATGTAGACAAAATAGTATCCAATATCGATGTTTTACTTACAGATAGCGGAGAGTACGAAAAAATGAGTTTCGCACACAATCCATACGGTGATGGTCAAGCTTGTCAAAAAATTCTAGATAAATTAGCTAAATAAAAATTATAGGAAATAAATAATGTCATTTGAAACAATTTCAGTTATTGGTTTAGGTTATATCGGTTTACCAACTGCGGCGATGTTTGCATCACGTAAGATTAAAGTAATTGGTGTTGATGTTAATCAGCATGCTGTAGATACGATTAACCGTGGTGAAATTCATATTGTAGAACCTGATTTAGATATGTTAGTGAGTGCGGCTGTCCAGCAAGAGTATTTAAAAGCAGTAACACAACCAGAACCGGCAGATGCCTTTCTAATTGCAGTACCAACACCATTTAAAGCCTGTAAAGAAGGCGAAATTCCTGAACCTGACTTGCGTTATATTCAGGCCGCTTCTGAGTCTATTGCTCCTGTACTAAAAAAGGGTGATTTAGTTATTCTTGAATCGACTTCACCAGTTGGTGCTACAGAACAAATGGCAGCTTGGTTAGCTCAATATCGTGAGGATTTAACTTTTCCACAACAAGTAGGCGAAGCGGCTGATGTAAACATAGCACACTGTCCTGAGCGTGTATTACCAGGCAAGGTAGTTACCGAACTTGTTCAAAACGATCGCGTGATTGGAGGCATGACTAAGCGTTGTTCAGAGCGTTCTGTTGAATTATATAAGACCTTTGTAATGGGGGAGTGTGTTATTACAAATGCACGCACAGCTGAAATGGCAAAATTGACAGAGAATTCATCTCGTGACGTTCAAATTGCATTTGCTAATGAATTGTCAATTATTTGTGATGAGCTTGATATTGATGTATGGGAGTTAATTTCTTTAGCAAACCGCCACCCAAGGGTAAGTATTCTCCAGCCAGGTCCTGGTGTTGGTGGACATTGCATTGCTGTCGACCCATGGTTTATTGTTTCAAAAACACCAGAACAAGCACAATTAATCCATACTGCACGAAAGGTTAACGATGGAAAGCCTACTTGGGTTGTAGATAAAGTTAAAATTGCGGTTGCAGATTTTTTAAATGCTAACCCAACAAAAACAGCGAAAGATGTAACGATTGCTTGCTATGGTTTAGCTTTTAAACCTGACATTGATGACTTACGTGAAAGTCCAGCATTAGATATAGCTAAAACTATTGCAAAAGAACATGTAGGTGAAGTTTTAGTAATTGAACCAAATGTTGACTCAATTAATTTTGAGAATATGCGCCTTGTAACAATTGATGAATCTTTAACTAAAACAGATATACATGTAATGTTAGTTGATCATAAACAGTTTAAAAAAATTAGATTGAATAACAGTATTGTCATTGATACAAAAGGTATATGGGGATAGTTTTAAATAAACCATGAAAATAATACAGATAGGGCCTGTCACCCCTGAATATGGTGGTAGTTATGTTGGGGGGATTGCAACCCACTTAATTCAATTAGTTAAGGCTTTGGCTCAAAAGAATGTCAAGAGTTTAATATTATCTACAAACCAAATTTATCATTTAGAGGGAGATGTTAATGTTGTTGGAATGGCTAATAAAATACGCCTAATTAACCTATTTATTAAAAGCCCTATTTGTTTTTTTTACTCTGCATTAAGAGGAGGGAAATCTGAAGTTATAAATACTGCATATGAGCATTATATAAAATCTAAATTTTCATCTTCTGAAATTATAATTCATGTTCATTCATTGCATTGTACATTTGCTGATAATTTACTAAGTGAATACAAGGTAATATACACGGATCATGGTTTTTGGCAAAAAAAAAGTAATGAAGAATTAATAAAAAATAGAATTGAAAAATCATCCCATATTATATCGGTATCTAATTATGCTAAAAAAATATTAATTGAAAGTTTCCCTATGGCAAGTTCAAAAACGTCTGTTATATATAATCCAATTAACAAGCCGACATGTGAAGAGTTGTCTTTTTCTAATAAAATGGACGAAAAAGGGAAAATAATTTTTTTCAATGGATATTCAGAGAGCATTAAGAGAAAGGGATTGGATCTTCTTGTTCAAACAACGATCCCTGATTTAAATAGAGAACAATTTGAGATAATTGCTGATGATGAAGGTAAAAAATATATCGAAGTCAAAAACTTTCAAAATGTTAATGTTTATGGTAAGCAACCCTATAAAACAATTGCTAATCTATACCAAAAATCAAAACTGATGGTGTTGCCAAGTAGAAGTGAAAGTTTTGGTATTGTATATATAGAATCAGCAAGTTATGGGGTTCCAGTTATCGGTTTTAAGCCAATGATCGAAGAGTTTAATGAGTATTTAGGACTTGATATTGGTTTTGGATTTGATCCAGAGCAGCAGAGTACAGTTGATTTAAAGGTTTTGGTTAGTCGTACGCTGGATACCAATTGGGATAAGAAAAGAATGCAAAAGGTTGTAGCTAGAAAATTTTCGTGGGAATATTTATCAGAAAACTTTATAACAATTTATACAAACAACTATAAATGATATTATCTAATATAACTAAATATGTTGGTTCAAACTTATTAATAAAAGCTTTTGTTTTTTTTAGTCAGATATTCGTCGCTTTTTTTATTTCAGTACAAGAACTAGGTGAAATAAAAACGACATTAGCTATGGTGGAGATATTTAGCTTATTAGTTTGCTTAGGTATGAATGCGTCAGTTCTAGCTACAGCGCCTAAAATATTTGAGAAAGATAAAAGGGAAGAATTATACTCACAAATAATGACATTTAATTTATTCAGTTCATTATCTGTAGTTTTAATCTTGATGATAGGATTGTTAATCTTTCATTCAATTGGTTGGGAGATTCCCGTATCTACGTATCAATTGATGCCGCTTATTATCATGATGAGTATGAGTACATTATTAGTTAGCTTTATACAGTCGGAAAAAGCTTTTGGGAAACTTGCAAAAGGACAATTGTGGGCAAAAATAATTGCTATACCAGTGATTATTTTTTCTTGTTTTATGTATGGAGTATCGGGTTATATCGTTGCTTTATATTTTTCAGCTGTGGTGACTATTCTTTTTCTTATACAAGCATTTGACTTAAAGATTTCTTTATTGTGGAATGGCCCTAAAAAGCTAAAAGAGCAATGGAAAATAGCTAAAGGAGCGCTTCTTTCTAATGTGTTAGGAACGCTGGGTTTTTATGCGGGGCTCTTTGTCACCAACATAGTAATTGAAGACCAAAAATTAGTTGGTAGTTATGCATTTGCTCTAATTTTAATTTCGGGCTTTGAAGTGATTAGTAGAAGTGTCCAGCAATATTATATCCCTTATTTTTCCTCAGAATTTACCCATGAGAAGCTAATAGGTATTGAACATAAATTTTTATCTCTTTCTAGTTTATTGATTGTACCAACATTAATGCTATTTTGTTTATATTCCATATTAAGCTTTGAATTTAAATATGAAGATGCGATAGTTCCATTTCTTATATTATTTATGTCTTGGATTATATCATTTAAATATAATTTAAAAGCAGGCTATTTCATCTCTTGTGGTAAAACGATGTTAAACTTTAAGGCTTCCATTGTTAATGTTTTTTTAACTGTGATGCTCTCTTTAATATTGGGTTATACGCTTGGTCTGGTTGGTATTGCTGCTGCGAGATTTATTACAGTAATAGTGTTAATTTTTGTTTATAGGAAGCTGTATGAGCTTGATTAATGTAAAGTCGCATATTGGTCCATATATTCCAAATTGGATTAAATATGGGAAATATTATCATGATGTTCTTAGTGGTATTTATAAATACCATGCATTAAATAACGAAGAAAAAAAAATCTATATTCAAAGTCGAGTCCTGAAAAAAGTTTGTCAAGCCTATGATAATACATTGTTTTATAATAGATTGTATAAAGAAAATAATATAAACCCTCATTCTTTTAAAGAAGCAGGTGATTTAAAGTATCTGCCTATTATAAGTAAGGCGGATATAATTACTAATATTGATGAATTGATTATAGAAGGCTTTAATAAAAAGAAGTTACTATGTGCAAATACTGGTGGTTCAACAGGAAATCCCTTGCCGCTATACAGATCAAAGCATGAGATGATACATGAGTTTGCATATTTAGATTTTCATTTATCAAAGTTATTTGGTGGATATAGTTGGGTAAATAAAAAGAAATTAATATTACGCGGAAATACTTATAAGGGAGAGGTTATAAAACAGTTGGGTTGTAATTTGATTGTTTCATCGCAGTTGATTAGTGAAGATAATATTGAATATGTAGTAGAAAAAATCACTGAATTTAAACCATCATTAATACATGCGTATCCTTCATCATTAATGAAGCTGATTGATTTACTTTTTACCAATGATTTAAAATTAAATATCCCTTACGTACTTACTAGCTCTGAGGTTATAACTCAACAACAAATTAATCTAGCAAGTAGGGTGCTTAATTCAAAACATCTCGATTTATATGGTAACAGTGAGCATTCTGTGCTTGCTCTTAATTATTCTGGAAGCTATGAATTTGATATGAACTATGCTTATACCGAATTTAATCATGGTAAAATAATCTCTACTAAGTTACTTAATTCTCCTATGCCATTAATAAGATATGATTGTGGTGATATATATTTAGAGACTAAAGTTTTGATTAATAGAGAAGATGAACGAAAGCTATTAAGTATTGGTGGAAGAATTACAGAATATATTTATGATTTAGACAATAACAAGTTACCAATAGTTAGCCTAATATATGGTCAGCATTATGAATTTTTTGACGCGGTGAGTGACTTCTCTTTAGTTCATAATATATGTGGAAGTTTAATCGTGGAATATATATCTAGTGAGGTGTTAAGCGATAGTTGTATATTAAATGCGCAAATAATCGTAAATGAAATAACAAATAATAAACTTTCTATATCATTTATCAAAGTTGATAGTATGAGAATTAAAACTAATGGTAAAAAAGCATCTTTAGTAAGTGTTTATGATTATGATTGACAGAATAGTTTACTTTTTATATTCATCATTATTGGTTTCTGGGATATTAACAGGTTGGCTTTCACAATTAGGAATGGAATATTTATTTGTTATTATTCTATTAAGTATGTTTATGTATAGTACATATACTTATTCGTTTAAAAAAGAAGACCTCTTGTGGTTGTCTTTTATTTTATTTTCACTTTCATTTGTAATTTTCATGAATATAGGAAGTGATAGTACTATTGGTGCGAAAGAAAAATTCTTTCAATTGATCGTAACTGTGCTTTATTTTTTTTGTGGGGTTAATTGTTTAAATAATCGTAATCTAGAGCGGTTTTGTAATGCTTCGACTATATATATATCGATTATTGTAGCTATTTATGCTTATGTTTTTGTTTTTGTGGCTGGTAGTGACTTGAGTCTATTTAAAGTTTTGTCAATTCAAGATGGTAATCGAGTTATTTCTGATTATCTTTTATTAGCTACTATTACATATCCTATTTTTTTTATTAAGCTGTTTCTTGGAAAAAAAGACATTTATTTTATATTAATACTATTGTCATCTTTATTCTGCCTTTCTTTAGGAGGAAGAGGTCCTTTTGTTTTTTTAATTGTTATTATTTCTATTGCTGTTATTAAGGATTTTAAAAAACATTTTAATTCTATAATTGCAAGTGTTTTTTTTATTGTAATTTTAATTTTTTATTCTGGTATTTTTGATGTATTTATTGCTAGGTTTAACTCTATTTCTAATGGGGATATCTCACTTCAAATTAGATTTAAAGAGTATTTTTTAGCATTGGAGTCTATTTCAAATCATGTGATTTTTGGTTCTGGTGTTGGTATGTCAGGAATTATTCTTGGTTATGGTGATGTATATGCATATCCACATAATATAATATTGGAATCTTGGTTGGAACTTGGGATTATAGGTGCTTTTATTGTTTTTTTAGCTTATATTTTCTTTTCTACACATTGGTTGCTTTGTTCTAAATTTAAACTAGAATTTTGGGTTGGGCTAATATGTTTATTTTATTTAATAAATGCTTTAAAAAGTGGTTCAATATACGAACAAAGGTACTTAGCATTTTACATGGGTATCTTTGTATATTTTCGCGTTCATAAAAAAACTCTAAAAGATAAGTAACAATATTTTTAGTAAGGTAAGAGCTTTTGAGAGTATGGAATAAAATATTTAAAATTATAATTATCATATATCAAATTGGTTTTTTTTCCATGATAAATCCAAAGAAGTATAAGTATAAGTATAAGTATAAAGATCTATTTTTATCACATGGGAAAGAGAAATGCCGTAATAATTATAAAGTTCAAGTTTTTTCTAATGAAAAATATCTATCTCAAGAAGATATAATATTAATTTTAAATTCTGAAAATATTAAAGTATTTCATTCTTTTTTTAAAATAGATATAAATTCCGGTTATGATGTGAAATTCGATTGGGAAATAGGAAGGCTTAATTTTTTGATTGCTTATGCTATTAATGATTCAAATATGGATAAGCAGTTAGTATTAGAACTGTTAAAAACAGAAGCGCTTAAATCTACAGGGTTTGGAGTTCAATGGAAATGCGCAATGGATGTTGCTTTGCGTGTAATTAATGTATCTTTAATTAATGATTTCTATAGTGATAAATATACAAGAAATATTATTTATAATAAATTTATTGTTAATTCAATTGATTATATAGTTTTAAACCTAGAGAAATATGGTTCATGGAGAGGGAATCATTATTTAACGAACTTAGTTGGTATCTTAGTTGTTTGTGCTCATATTGATAATAATAAATATAATAAAATTTTTGACTTTTCACTGGCTGAATTATCAATTGAACTAGATCGGCAGTTCTTATCTGATGGGGCTAACTTTGAAGGTTCTACGGCTTATCACCATTTCGGTTTGGAATTACTATCTGTTGTACATACTGTATTGATGAAAATAGATTATAGTGGTCGGAAACAGCATTATAAAAACCCATATTTATTGACTAATCTTGGTATTAAAACATGTGTATATGACATATCACTTTTTACTAATACCATTGCAAAACTTAAATCTAAAATACTAAAAGGTCTTGAATTTTCTATTGCTAGTTTAGATAGCAGCGGAAGGCTGATTCAAATTGGAGATAATGACTCAGGTAAGGTGTTTAGAACCTGTTACACTGAATGTCATAACCCTGAGTTTTATGCTGATATCGTTTATCAAATTAATGAGTCTTTGAGAACCGGCAAGTTTCCATGCCGTGTTGAAAGTGAGCAATTTTATATTGATTATGTTGAGGCGCTACAAAAAAACAAACCTACCAATCAAGAAAACCTCAAAGAAACTGGATTTGAAACCGCGTATTTAAAAGCCAATAAAGTATCTAAACGTTTATATACATTCGAGATTAAGGATATTAATTTCCCCACTTCGTTGGAATATTTTGAGAGTTTTGGGTTAGTGGTTGCACGTAGTAAGGATTCAGTTTTTACATTCCGTTGTGGGGCAATAGGGCAGTTAGGTAAAGGTGGACATGATCATTATGATCAACTGTCTATAACACTAAATGATTCAGGTGAAAGAGTTATTGCCGATCCTGGGGTAGGTTGCTATACCAGAGACACTTCAATCAGAAATCGTTATCGATCATCAAAAGCACACTTTGGCCTTATTTCAAAAGGAGAAGTAGATGATTATAGTAACGTGTTTAGTATCAACTCTACTCCTTCAGCATTGCTGGCTATTCACGATAATAAAATATTAGGAAAGCAAGTTGTCAATAATGTAGAAAAATATCGCTCTATTGAGTTTGAGAAAGGTCGAATCATAATTAAGGATTTAATCATTAATGGTGAAATATTAGATCAATATGAAAAAATACCTTATTCACCTGGTTATGGAATAATTGAAAATGAGTAAAATAGTTTTACACATCCACCAGAAGTTTTTACCTTACCAAGGTGGGTCTACACAGAGGTTACTAAATTTAATTCAAGATGCAACTGATGAGTTTGAACATATCGTTGTCTGTGAAAACTCTGAGAAGGTTGAGCTTTACTCTGAAGTGGGAAGAATAAGGATCTATCGATATGATAAGTACTATCAGATCCCTTCAATCTTATTTGAGATTAAAAAAACAATAAAAGTAGATGTCGTTCATTACCACAATTACCGTCCTGCTTTCTGGGGGAGTATCACCAAGCTTATTTTTCCGCGAGCAAAAACTCTTTTTGAATTGCATTCTGTCTATGTTCCAACCACGTTATTGGGTCGCTTTTTAACAAAGTTTGTTCATAAAATTTGTGACCAAGGTCTGGTATTGTCTGAATCATCGGTAATAGCACTTGAAGAACGTGGTTTTACCAAGCCAATATCGGTTATTTATAATGGTGTTAATATTACGAAGTTTCGTAATGCACCCGCAGATCATTGCATTTTTAAAGATGATGCTATCATTGTTGGTTACATTGGTTCAATTGAAGCATTTCAAGGTGTAGATTCATTTTGTGAAATAGCAAAGCAGGTAAAACATAAACGAAGTGATATTACTTTTGTCGTCGTTGGGGGAAATAAAGCTAAGCATAATATCCTCAAGAAAATTTCTGGGGGTACTGTAGATTTTTACGAATTTTTCCCTCCGGAGTTGGTACCATCAATATATAAACGATTTGACTGCTTATTGATGACTAGGCCATCATTACCTGAGACTGAAAGTGCTGTTCCATTAAAGCCAATAGAGGCGTTAGGAAGTCATGTTCCTGTTATTTCAACTAAAGTAGGTGGTATGGTTGAATTGAAAAAAGTACTTGATTCAACAAATATTCATCTATTTGATACGCTAGAAGAAATTGAAAGTTATTTATTAAATTTAGATTTTGGAAATATGCTGTTTCATGAAGAGAAAAACTTAGCAATGTTTGATGTGACTAAGCAAGCGAGTCGATTAGAAGATGTTTATGAGGTTTTAATTAATGAATAAAGTTTTGCTGATAAGAAGTTCTGCATTTAAGACTACGCGAGTTATACGCCAAGCTAAAGAGTTGGCTAACTCTGGCTATAATGTATCGATACTTCATTGGGAAAGAATGGTAGATAAAGATCACAACGATAATGTTATATCTGCATTAGACTTTGACTGTCAAGTACTTGCATTTAACAAAAGATGTGAATACGGAAAAGGAGTATATAGCTTATTTTCTCGTTTAGGATGGTTCTTCTTTATTATTAAAAGCATTTTTAAAATTAGTCCAAATATTGTTCATTCAGTTGATTTTGATTCGGCATTTCCTGCATATATATCATCTAAGATTAAACGATTTAAATTAGTTTATGATATTGCTGACTTTATTGAAACATTTGACTCAAATATTCCAACTGTTGTTCGGAAATTAGTTAGGAATCTTTCGGAAAAGATTGTTAAGTCTGCATCTTTAATTGTTTTACCTGATAAGAATAGAAAACTCAATATTAAGCCGTGTCATTATAATAAGATTTGCCTAGTTAATAATGCACCTAATATTAATCTATCTTCACTTAAGGAATATCAACTATCTTCTGAATTAGTAAAGATATTTAATAGTTCAACTTTAAATTTGTTTTATTATGGTGCATTTAATGAAGATAGAGCGATTCGCCTATTTTTAGATGCATCAAAAGATGCTCGCCTTTCAAATGTGACCTTTTGGTTTGCGGGATGGGGGGCATTGGAAGGTGACGTTAGTGGTTTTCAGGCTAATAATGTTCATTATGTAGGCCGATTAAAGCAGGTTGAAGCAATATCACTACTGCAGAGAATGGATTGTTCACTCATATATTATGATCCTTCATATGAGCATAATAGACTGGCAAGCCCGAATAAAATTTTTGAAGCTATGGCCGTCGGTGTTCCTGTACTTGTTTCTGTTGATACATCTATCGATAAGTTAGTGCTTAAAGAAAATATAGGCTATGTGTGTGATTACAATATTGATTCACTAATAGATACTATTATATCTATTGATCCTGAAGAAAATGCTGTCAAATCAAGAAATATTTCGGAATTATACAGTGAAAATTCATGGGAAAACTCAGCAATTACCTTAAGGGAGTCTTATGCAAAGCTATAACACCTTAGTTTCTATTGTTATGCCTGCATATAATGCTGAAGAAACAATTCAAGAATCAATAAACAGTGTTATGGCACAAACATACAAGGAGTGGGAGTTACTTGTAGTTGATGATGGCTCTACTGATAACACCGGGATTATTGTTGAATCTTATAAATCATCTAATATCAAGCTATTAAGTAATTTATATTGCAAGGGAGCTGCGGGGGCTAGAAGAACTGCTATCGAGCATGCCAATGGACGCTATATTGCATTTCTTGATAGTGACGATATTTGGCAAATGACTAAGTTAAAAACACAGTTAGAGTTTATGAGCACCAATGCTGTTTCTTTTGTATATAGTGATTACTCAACTTTCCAAGATAAGATATCAAATATTAAGTCTGTCGTTTTAGCTCCTACAAAATTATCTTATAATGATTTAATTAAAAACTGCATGATTGGTTGTTTAACGGTAATGCTTGATAAAACTGCGTTTAAAGAATTTGATTTTCCATTTACACCAAAAGAGGATTACGCCTTTTGGTTAAAACTGCTTAAGCAAATAGATTTTGCTCATAAAGTTCCAAATACGACATCATTTTATAGGCTAGCAAGCAAATCATTATCGGGCAATAAGCTAAAAGAAATAAAGAAACAATGGGTTGTTGTTCGTGAGGTGGAAAAAACAAGCTTCTTGAGATCATTATATTGCATATGCTACTACGCATGTTATGGAGCGATTAAGCATTATCTCTTACCGATAAAGAATAGAATAATAAGTAAACAATAATACCGTTAATTTTAACCTCATTCCACTCGTATTTTATTTGTATGCTTACATGGGCAAACAGAAAAAGTGCGACTAAATATACTGCTTAGAAATTATGTAGTATCACGCAATATCCATTTATATATACTTATTAAAATAATTACATTCCAATAGGAAGTCTATCTATGATTAACGCATATTTATTTGTGTTTCTCGTTTCATTCGTCAGTTTATTTATCATGCGCAAAGTGGCTAAGCGCGTAGGATTGGTTGATAAACCCAATGAACGTAAGCACCATAAAGGAGTTATCCCATTAATTGGCGGTATCTCTATTTTTACTACATTATGTATTGGTCTTCTGCTGTTTTTTCCAGTAGATGACAATTTGATAATGTACTTAAGTTGTGCCGCGGTGCTTGTCGTATTAGGTGCATTTGATGATTTTTACGATATCAGTTTTAAGATCCGTTTAATTGTTCAAGTTATTATTTCACTTATTATTATTTTTGTTGGTAACCATAGCTTACATAACTTAGGTTACTTAATGGGCAGTGACACCATTATGTTATCGTCGGCAGCAAGTGGGGCCATCACGATTTTAGGCGTGATAGGCGCGATTAATGCGTTTAACATGGTTGATGGCATTGATGGTTTACTTGGTGGTTTAGCATCAGTAACGTTTGCTGCGTTGGCTACGGTGTTCCATTATAGTGGTAATGACTATTTAGCTCATGTATGTACTTTAATTGTTGTCGCCATCGTGCCGTATATCATGCTTAATCTTGGCTTCCCGTTAGGACGTCGTTTTAAAGTGTTCATGGGTGATGCTGGCAGCATGTTTATTGGTTTTACGGTGGTATGGATGCTAATCCGCGGTTCACAAGAGCCTTCGATTATTGCGTTTAAACCCGTGACTGCATTATGGCTAATTGCGGTTCCTCTTATGGATATGGCAACGATTATGATCCGCCGTGTACGTAAAGGCCAATCTCCATTCAAACCAGACCGTGAGCATTTACATCATATTTGCCAGCGTTTAGGCTTATCTTCATTCATGACGTTATTCCTTATTTGTACGGTTGCTTTGCTTTGTGCTTCTTTTGGTATTTGGGCTGATTTAAACGGTGTAAGTGAATCGACGATGTTCTTTAGTTTCTTAGTATTATTTGCTATCTACTTTATGACCATCTCATACATTTGGCGCATTACTACATGGGTACATAAACTGTTTGGTAAGCGAATGTCGGTACGACTGCAAGCTGAAGTAGGTAAGTAACTCTCGTTAAGTGTCATTACAATGTGAATATATAAAAGCGGAGATAACTGGCTAGGTTATCTCCGCTTTTTTTTGCTTACTTTTCTGTGATATAGGTATTTATTTTTTACTATCTAAGTTTACTCACTAATGAATAATACGTATTTGAGTTTTCGATATGGGTTTTTATCGTTAAATCGTTTTATGATCGAATTAATTTTAGGTAGGTCTTGCCTTTGAGCTCGGAGTGAAGATGCTAACTGAGTACGCTTATGATAAAATTAAAAAATATGTAAAAAATTTAAATAATTTAAATAATTTACGCCTTGGGTATGCGTTACAACCTATGGGCGGTAGCATGTCTGAATCATAATCAAAAACGTTTTTGGAATAATACTTATGAAAATCCTTATTACTGGCGGTGCAGGTTTTATCGGCTCTGCTGTTGTTCGACATATTATAAAAAATACCAATGATAACGTGATTAATCTCGATAAGCTGACTTACGCAGGGAACCTAGAATCACTGTCTGAGGTTGATTCTCATGAGCGTTATGTTTTTGAATTAGTTGATATTTGTGACAGCGCTGAGTTAGACCGAGTATTTTCAGAGCATAAACCAGATGCAGTAATGCACTTGGCGGCAGAGTCACACGTTGACCGCTCTATTGATGGCCCTGCAGCCTTTATCGAAACCAACATTGTTGGAACGTATACTTTGCTTGAAGCAACTCGTGCTTATTGGAATACGTTAGCAGATGATAAAAAACAGGCGTTCCGTTTTCATCACATCTCAACCGATGAAGTGTATGGTGATTTAGAAGGTACGGATGACTTGTTTACTGAAACAACATCTTATGAACCATCTAGTCCATATTCTGCGTCAAAAGCGGCTTCTGATCACTTAGTTCGTGCTTGGTTACGTACGTATGGTTTGCCAACGGTTGTAACGAACTGCTCAAATAACTATGGCCCTTACCATTTTCCTGAAAAACTCATCCCACTAATGATTTTAAATGCCTTAGAGGGCAAGCCATTACCGGTTTATGGTAACGGTATGCAAATTCGTGATTGGCTGTTTGTTGAAGACCATGCACGCGCTTTATATAAAGTGGTGACGGAAGGAGAGGTAGGTGAAACCTATAATATTGGCGGTCATAATGAAAAAGCCAATATTGATGTGGTAAAAACCATTTGTTCATTACTTGAAAAATTAGTGCCAAATAAGCCTGAAGGTGTAAATCAATATCTTGATTTAATTACCTATGTGACAGACCGCCCAGGGCATGATGTCCGCTATGCTATTGATGCCTCAAAGATTGAGCGTGAGTTAGGTTGGAAACCAGAAGAAACGTTTGAATCTGGTATTCGTAAGACGGTTGAATGGTATTTAGATAATAAACAATGGTGGTCACGCGTGTTAGATGGTTCTTATGCGGGTGAGCGTTTAGGTGTGTCTTCTGAGTCTGTTGCAATTGAAAAGGTAGTTAAGTAATGAAAGGGATTGTTCTCGCTGGTGGTTCAGGCTCGCGCCTGTACCCATTAACTCGTGGTGTTTCTAAACAACTGTTGCCTATTTACGATAAGCCAATGGTGTTTTATCCTATTTCTACCTTAATGCTTGCGGGCATTAAAGACATTTTAATCATTACTACGCCTGAAGATAACGCGGGTTTTAAGCGCCTACTTGGTGATGGTTCTTATTTTGGTATTAATATTGAATATGCAATTCAACCAACGCCTGATGGTTTAGCGCAAGCCTTTATTATCGGTGAAGAGTTTATTGGTAATGACAGTGTGTGCTTGGTGTTGGGTGACAATATTTTTTACGGCCAGTCTTTCTCTCAAACGTTAAAAAATGCGGCTTCTCGTAAGTCTGGCGCGACCGTATTTGGTTATCAAGTAAAAGACCCTGAGCGTTTTGGTGTGGTTGAATTTGACGATAACATGAAAGCGATTTCGATTGAAGAAAAGCCAGATGCCCCAAAATCAAATTATGCCGTAACCGGGCTTTACTTCTACGATAACGATGTGATTGAGATGGCAAAGAAAGTAATGCCTTCACACCGAGGTGAGCTTGAAATTACCACACTGAATGAAATGTACCTTAATAATGGTTCATTAAATGTTGAGTTATTAGGTCGTGGCTTTGCGTGGCTTGATACCGGAACTCACGAAAGTCTTCATGAAGCGTCGTCATTTGTACAAACTATTGAGAATGTACAAGGATTAAAAGTGGCGTGTTTAGAAGAAATATCATGGCGTAATGGGTGGTTGAGTGACGAGCAAGTGCTAACACTTGCGAAGCCGATGATGAAGAATGAGTATGGTCAATACTTAACTCGGTTAGTAAATGAAAGTCAAAAAAGGGCCATGAACTGATGCGCGTATTAATTACAGGTTGTTACGGTCAAGTCGGTCACTGCCTGACTCAACAATTAGAGGGTAAAGAAAGCACAACGGTGCTGGCTTTAGACCGAGACCAGTTAGACATCACCAATCAAAACGCGGTAAATGCCATTGTCGATGAGTTTCAGCCAACGATTATTATCAATGCGGCGGCACATACTGCCGTAGATAGAGCGGAAGACGAAGTGGATTTGTCATACGCAATTAATCGTGATGGACCTAGTTATTTAGCGCAAGCTGCACAACGAGTTGGTGCGGCTATATTGCATATATCAACCGATTACGTCTTTGAAGGTAATAAGGTTGGTGAGTATGACGAGTGTGATGTTACGCATCCACAAGGTGTTTATGGTGAAAGTAAATTAGCGGGTGAGATTGCTGTTGCCGATGCATGTGATAAACACATTATTCTTCGTACCGCTTGGGTGTTTGGTGAGAATGGCAATAACTTTGTAAAAACGATGCTTCGTTTGGGGGCGACTCGAGATGAATTAAGCATTGTTGGAGACCAGTTTGGTGGACCAACGTATGCAGGTGATATTGCTAACACATTGATTACTATTGCTGAGTGTATTAATCAAGGTAATACGGTTGATTTCGGTGTTTATCATTATTCTGGTTTACCTCATGTGAGTTGGTGTGAGTTTGCTGATGCTATTTTTGATACCGCAAAAGAGCAGGGTGTTATTACGACAAAGCCACGCTTAACAAGCATCACAACAGAGCAATACCCAACCCCAGCGAAACGTCCAAGTAACTCTTGCCTAAATACCAATAAAATCACAACCGCATTTTCCATAGAAGCGAGTGATTGGCATGAGGCCCTAAAAAACATACAAGCGTATACAGGATAAGAGCATGAAAGTGATTGATACTCGCATTCCCGATGTGAAAATTATCGAGCCATCGGTTTTTGGTGATGAGCGTGGCTTCTTTATGGAAACGTGGAATCAAGCCAAATTTGAAGAGTTAGTGACGGGTGAGCCTACGACTTTTGTGCAAGATAACCATTCAAAATCCAAAAAAGGGATTTTGCGTGGCTTGCATTATCAGACTGAAAACACGCAAGGGAAATTAGTTCGCGTAGTTTCTGGTGAAGTGTTTGATGTTGCTGTTGATATCCGCAAAGACTCACCAACGTTTGGTCAATGGGTTGGTGAATATCTATCTGCTGAAAACAAGCGTCAACTGTGGATCCCAGAAGGTTTTGCGCATGGTTTTTATGTGACAAGTGATGAAGCAGAGTTTGTTTATAAGTGTACGGATTATTATAATCCGAGCGCAGAAGTCTCTATTCTTTGGGATGATAAAGAGATTGGCATTGAGTGGCCTATAGCGGTCCTTCCATTACTATCTGATAAAGATAAAAATGCCACCTTACTATCTCAAATTAAAATATATTAATAAGGAATCACAATGTTAAACAATAAAACAGTTCTTATCACGGGTGGCACTGGCTCGTTTGGTAAACAGTTCATCAAAACTATTCTTGAGCGTTACCAAGACGTAAAAAAAATCATTATTTATTCTCGTGATGAGCTGAAGCAATTTGAGATTAAACAAAACTACCCACATAAAGACTTCCCACAGTTACGCTTCTTTATTGGTGATGTTCGTGATCAGCAACGTATGATCCAAGCTTGTGAAGGCGTAGACGTCATTATTCATGCAGCAGCAATTAAACAAGTAGATACCGCGGAATACAATCCAACAGAATGCATTAAAACGAATATCACAGGTGCTGAAAATGTTATTCATGCTGCTTTACAGTGTGGGGTTAAGAATGTTGTTGCGTTATCTACAGATAAAGCATGTGCACCAATTAATTTATATGGTGCGACAAAGCTAGCATCTGATAAATTATTTGCAGCGGCAAATAATATTAAGGGATCTAAAGATATCCGTTTTAGTGTTGTTCGCTACGGTAATGTTATGGGCTCTCGCGGTTCGGTTATTCCATTCTTTATGCAGAAAAAAGAAGAAGGATTATTACCTATTACTCATGAAGAGATGACACGTTTTAATATCTCCCTTCAGGATGGCGTAAACATGGTGATGTATGCGTTAGATAATCATTTAGGTGGTGAAATTTTCATACCTAAAATCCCATCATATAAAATTTTAGACATTGCTCAAGCTATTGCTCCAGGATGCCCAACGAAAGTTGTTGGTATTCGCCCAGGTGAAAAACTTCATGAAGAGATGATCACGGATACCGACTCGTTGAACACGATCGATTTGGGTAAGTATTATGCAATCTTACCATCGGTGTCGTTTACCTATACAGAAGCTGAGTACATGGATCACCATAAAGCAGAAAAAGTGCCGTTTGGTTTTAAATACAATTCAGGTACGAATACTGAATGGGAAACGATCGCAGGTTTACGTGAGTTAATTGTTGAGCATGTAGATCCTAACTTCACAGTTTAGTTGAGAATAAAATATGATCCCTTATGGTAAGCAAGAAATTACTCAACAAGATATTGATGCCGTTGTTGATGTACTAAAGTCTGATTTTTTGACACAAGGTCCGCAAGTTCCAGCATTTGAAGAAGCACTTAAGGCTCATACTGGTGCACAATATTCATTAGCAGTAAACAGTGCGACATCCGCATTACATATTGCATGTTTGGCACTTGGTTTAGGTAAAGGCGACAAATTATGGACAACGCCAGTGACATTTGTGGCGTCTGCAAATTGTGGTTTATATTGTGGTGCAGATGTTGATTTTGTGGATATTGATCCACAAACTTACAATATGAGTACAAGTGCTTTAGAAGCGAAGTTAATTAAAGCCAAAGCAAGTAATACGCTACCTAAGGTGATTGTACCTGTCCATTTGTGCGGACAATCTTGTGATATGAAAACAATACATTCATTATCAAAAGAGTATGGATTTAAAATTATTGAAGATGCATCGCATGCTATTGGTGGGCGTTATTTTGATGAACCTATCGGTAATTGTGCGTATTCAGATATTACGGTTTTTAGCTTTCATCCTGTAAAAATCGTGACCACCGCTGAAGGTGGCGCTGTGATGACTAATGACCAAGAGCTGGCGGATAAGATGGCTTTATATCGAAGTCATGGTATTACTCGTGATGTTACGCAAATGAAAAATGAGTCTCACGGTGGTTGGTATTACGAGCAAATTGATCTAGGTTTTAATTATCGTATGACTGAGTTGCAAGCGGCATTAGGGGTAACTCAAATGTCTCGCTTAGATGATTTTGTGTCAGCTCGTCATAAATTAGCAACACGTTATAATCAATTACTTAAAGGATTAGCAATTACGCTTCCTTATCAGCTTGAAGAGACGTATTCAGGTTTACATTTATATGTGATCCGTTTGAAACTAGATCTTATAGCGAAAACGCATAAAGAAGTCTTTGATGAATTAAGAGAGCAAGGGATTGGCGTAAACTTGCATTATATTCCAGTGCATACTCAACCTTACTATCAAAATATGGGCTTCAAATTGGGCGATTTCCCAGAGTCTGAGCGTTATTATCAAGAAGCGATATCGTTACCAATATTCCATATCATGACAGAAGAGCAACAAGATACCGTTGTCCGTATTTTATCTGAAATATTAGAGAATTAATCATGAATATAGCAATCATTCCCGCTCGTGGCGGAAGTAAACGAATTCCGAAAAAAAATATTAAGTTATTCCATGGTAAACCAATGATTGCTTACTCAATTGAAGCGGCTATTCAGTCCGGTTGTTTTGATAAAGTTATAGTGTCGACGGATGATCAGGATATTGCGGATATTGCCATTGAATATGGTGCTGATGTTCCTTTTTTCCGTCCATCTAATATATCTGATGATTATGCGACCACAATGGATGTTATGCAGCACGCCATAAATTGGTGTATGGAGCAACAATGGAATGTTGAAACCGTATGTTGTCTTTATGCAACAGCCCCTTTTATTACGTCTGATTATTTAATTCAAGGTTATGAAAAGCTTATAAAAAATGAAGCCGATTTTGTATTTAGTGCTGCGACCTTTTCTTTTCCAATTCAAAGAGCGATTAAATTAACGGAAAAAGGCGAAGTTTCAATGTTTTCTCCAGAATATGAGCAAACACGCTCTCAAGATCTGGAGGAGGCTTATCATGATGCAGGCCAATTTTACTGGGGTAAAGCGGACTCTTTTTTAGATAGGAAAGCCATGTTTGCTAAGCACTCAACGGTTATTTTATTACCTAGAAGCCGAGTTCAAGATATTGATACGGAAGAAGATTGGAGTTTTGCTGAGCTTCTGTACTCTGCTTTGGAAAGTGAATAAACATGATGAATATTGTTTTTAGAGTTGATGCTGCTCCTCATATGGGCGGGGGGCATTTAAGTCGTTGCCTCACTCTCGCTAATGGGCTTAAAAAGAAAGGTTTTACGAGTTTATTTATTTTAAGAAACCATCCTAACTGTCCTAGTCATCAGGTGACACATGCCGGACATTCCTTGGTTCTATTGCCATTTCAAAATGAAAATACGGTTGATGTTAATTCGTATAGTAGTTGGGTTGGCGCCTCGTGGGATTTTGATGCTGAACAAACTCTAAAAGCAATGACAGAACAATTCGACCATGATGTTGATTGGTTGATAGTAGACCATTATGGTCTCGATGCCTGTTGGGAAGAATATTTTTTGTCGAAAGGCATAAAGGTTGGCGTTATCGATGATTTGGTTAATAGAACACATTCGTCTCTTTTTTTGCTAGACCAAACATGTGGCCGTGTAGAGGAAGAATACAAGGGATTGGTTTCTCCAGGAACGATGCTTTTTGTTGGTGAAAGTTATTGTTTGCTGAGAGATGAATTTTTTCAACTAAGAAATAGTGCGATTTCCAGACGGAAACAACTTAAAACCGTACGTAAGTTACTTATTAATTTTGGAAGTACTGATCCTACTGGCCATACGCTCAAAGCCCTAAAAGGCTTGAAACGGTATGCGGTTGAGACGGATGTGGAAGTATTGATTGTTGTTGGTAGTGCTTGTCCTTTTATTGATGAAATAAAAGAGGCTTCTGAATCCTTAGCTTATAAGGTAAAGCTATATATTGATTCGACTTCGATGGCTGAATTAATTAAAGATTCAGATTTAGCAATAGGTGCTGCGGGTGTTAGTACTTGGGAGCGTTGCTTTCTTGGTCTACCTACTTTATTAGTAAAGACAGCTGAAAATCAAACTGATGTTGTTCAAAGGGTTATTAGATCTGGTGCCGCAATAGGGTATTTTGAAGACTTAGAATGTGAGAATTCATTGTTACTTGCTTTAAAAAATATAGAAAAAGATTATAGCAATGTCTCTGAGTCAGCACTTAATATGGACATTGGTGGTGGTTTGGATAAGGTAATTACTTTAATTACAGAGGATATGTAATTTTATGAGTAGCGTTATTATTACGGGGTGTACTAGTGGTGTCGGGTTGGCCTTTCATGATCTTGTGACTCGTTCTTCTTCTCCAGTTTTTCAATATATTTTTATTGGAAGAGGGTTAGGGCGTTTGAATCAGCAAGTAGAGCAAACCTATTATGAATTGGATTTATCTAAAAGTGGTCATATAGATTGGACTTCAGTCTACGGAAAGAAACCGCCTAAAAAAATTACGTTTATCTCCAATGCAGGCACGATCGATCCAATCGGAAGAATTACAGTTAACAATGCTGATATATTAAGAAAAGCGGTAAACATAAATTTAATTTCACCTATAGAAATGATTTCAAGTCTGATTCTTTGGGCTGAAAACCATTCTGTATCAATCCGAGTGATTAATATTTCTAGCGGTGCAGCAAATAATCCGATAGCTGGATGGGGAAGTTATTGCATGTCTAAAGCAGGAATAAAAATGTTTTTTGACGTAATTTCAAAAGAAAATGATTTTGTTGAAGTCGAGCATTTTGATCCCGGTGTAATTGATACCGCTATGCAAGAAAAAATAAGAAGTTCAGGTAAGGATATGATGCCAGATGTTGATAATTTCAAAAAAATTCAACAAGAGGGGCAATTAAAAAAACCAGAAGATGTAGCGGCTCAACTCATGTTAATGTGTGAGTGTGATCTGTGAAAATTGCGGTAATCTCAGATATTCACTCAAATAAGCCAGCTCTTGACGCTGTAATTCTAGATATTAAGAATAATAAATGTACTCATATTTTCGTTCTCGGAGATTTAATCGGCTATTATCATTGGCCTAAATATGTCGTTGAAGAATTAATGACGCTTGATAATTGTACTGTTATTCGTGGTAATCATGAAGATTTGTTAATTAAAGCTAGAATTAACAAAGAGTTTAATACGGAATGTTATAAAAAATATGGCAGTGGCTTAAATATTTGTATTGAAAGCTTATCAACTGAACAAATGGCATGGTTAGATTCATTACCTGTTTCAGCAGAATTATGTATAGAGAATTTAAAAATAGGACTTTTTCATGGTAGCGAAAGAGAAACGGATGAATATCTTTATCCTGATGTTTCTAAGTTCCGAATAAAAGAGATTCCCGATAACCAGTTTGATTTTATTTTTTTTGGCCATACACATTACCCGGTTGTTTTTAATAAAGGATGTACCGTGATTGCTAACCCAGGCTCTGTTGGGCAACCGAGAGATGTTGGATCTTTAGCTAGTTATCTTATTTTAAACACAAGAAATCGTGCGATTAGTTTTAAAAGAGTCCCTTTTGATAGTCATGAAGTGAGAAATAAAGCACTTGAATATGATCCTGATTACCATTATTTAACTGATATATTAAAGAGAAATAACCCATATGCATAACATCAATAAATTATTAGACGCAGTATTGGTCAGTGGCGGTGGAGGGGATATTGGTGTCGCCATTGGTCGTATTCTTCAAGAGCTTAATATCTCTAATGTTATTGGGTGCGATGTAAAGAGAGAACATGCAGGGGAATGTGTGTTTGACTTTTTTTCTGAAGCTCCGCTAGCGAATGATGATAATTATTTTGAGTTTTTAAAAAATGCCTTTGAGCAATATAAAGTAGGACTCTTTATTCCGACCAGTGAAGCAGAGATTAAAGCTATTTTTGATTTTGGTCTCGTGAACGGTGAGTTGTTTGGTGTTCCTGTTTTGATAACGACTGAAAAAACAGCACGTATTGCATTGGACAAATTAGAGACAGCTAACGCATTAAAAGTGATGGGAGTTAATGCGCCTTGGACTGAACTTGCCACATCGCAGCCTAGAGCGCTTCCTTGTATCTTTAAACCAAGAAGTGGACAGGGAAGTAAAGGTTTAAAAGTTGTCCATACACTTTCAGAAGCTCAAAGTCTATCTGGCTCTGAGGGGTATATTTGGCAAGAACTGTTGTTACCGGATGATCAAGAATTTACTTGCGGAGTTTACCGACACGCTACAGGTGAATGTCGTAGTATTTTGATGAGAAGAACACTTAGCGGTGGCTTTACCGATAAAGGTGAAGTGGTTAAAGATTCTATCATTGAGCATTATATTTTAACCATAGCTGAAGAACTTGATGTTCAAGGTGCCATTAATTTTCAACTACGTTTAACGAATAAAGGTCCGGTGTTATTTGAGATTAACCCTCGATTGTCGAGTACTGTTATGTTTAGGCATAAACTCGGCTTTACCGATTTAGTTTGGGCTATCGAAGGGATATTAGACTTGCCTTTAAGCCAATATCAAGAGCCAAAAGCGGGAACTAAATTTTATCGTGGAATTCAAGAGTATATAAAGTAGAGTCTTATGAAGAATTATATTGAAATAGCGGGCCGAAAAATAGGACCTGACTACCCTCCATACATCATCGCAGAATTATCAGCCAATCATAACGGTGATATAAATCGTGCATATCAGATTATGGAAGAAGCAAAAAAATCGGGTGCTGATGCTGTTAAGTTGCAGAGTTATACACACGAAACCATAACCATGGACAGTAATACAGAAGAATTTCAAATTCATGGTGGTTTGTGGGATGGTCAAACGTTATATGAACTCTATAAAGGTGCCCATATGCCATGGGAATGGCACAAACCTCTTTTTGAAAAAGCCAAAGAGTTAGGTATTACTATTTTTAGCTCTCCATTTGATTTCACCGCGGTGGATTTACTGGAAGAATTAAACGCCCCAGCTTATAAAATCGCATCATTTGAACTGGTGGATCTACCTTTAATCAAGCGTGTTGCTCAAACGGGTAAACCAATGATTATGTCAACTGGTATGGCAAATCAAGAAGAGATCAAAGAAGCGATTGATACCGCTAGAAATAATGGCTGTAAGGAGCTTCTTGTGCTTCATTGTGTAAGTGGTTATCCTGCGCCTGCAGATCAATATAATTTAAAAACTATTGCGGATATTTCTGAGCGCTTTGGTGTGTTGTCCGGTT
Source organism: Aliivibrio sp. 1S128 (assembly GCF_001691065.1). Taxonomy (NCBI): domain Bacteria; kingdom Pseudomonadati; phylum Pseudomonadota; class Gammaproteobacteria; order Vibrionales; family Vibrionaceae; genus Aliivibrio; species Aliivibrio sp. 1S128. Next base: position 159,924 of record NZ_MAJV01000002.1, read on the forward strand.
TATCAGATCACACTATTGATAATGCAACTGCTGTTGCTTCTGTTGCTTTAGGTGCTTGCTTAATAGAAAAACACGTAACAATGGACCGTAAAGGTGGAGGGCCTGATGATAGTTTTTCATTAGAGCCTCATGAATTAGCTCAGTTATGTAAAGATTCTAAAACAGCTTGGGCTGCTATGGGACAAGTAAATTACGAACGAACAGAAGCAGAAAAAGGCAATGTTAAATTCCGTCGCTCTTTATATGTAGTAAAAGATATTAAGGCAGGAGAGAAGCTTACGTCTAAGAATGTAAGAAGTATTCGCCCTGGATTTGGTATTGCGCCAAAACATTATGAAGATATCATCGGAAATATTGCAACTGTAGATATTGCTAGAGGCACTGCTTTGTCTTTTGATTTAATCAAGTAAAACCAATATAAATATGTACAGGTTCTAGATAAAAATTAAATTATTTAACCACTTATAATTTTTTAGAGCAAAGGTGAGACATATTTTTATTCAGAACCCTATTTATTGTGTGAGTGATACCTAGTTAAGGCATAAATATTGAGGTATAAGCAGTATAGATAGGGTATGCAAAGGAAATACAACCATGAAATAACTATGGTCTAATTCATGGATTGTTAATATAAATAATATGGTAATAAATGAAGATTTTTAATGACAGTGCTATATATGTAGGGGGGGAACTTTTTTCAAAAGTAATCCCTTTTTTATTATTACCATATTTAACTAGAACTCTTGGTATTGAAGGGTATGGGGAGCTAGCATATTATCAAACCTATATTGCTTTATTATTAGTATTTATATGCTTAAGCCAAGAAGGTGCTATAGCAAGATATTATTATTTTTATGGAAAGAGATCTATTGGTGTTGCTATTGTACCTGCGTTGGTATATTCGTGTTTAGTAACAGTAATAGTAAGCTTATTTGCACTATATTTTAATCTTGACATTTTATTATTCATTACTATTAGTGCTCTAACACAAAGTTTACTTAATGTTCAATTGTCTTTAAGGCAATGTCAGCGGCAAGTGTGGTCATATGTTATCATTCAAATAATGTACTCTGTTATATCAGTTATTATTACTATTTATATCTTTGAATACATAAAAGCCAGTGCGGAAGGGCGAATTATTGCTGTCGCTCTTTCTGGTATGATAATTGTTTTTTTCACTATCTTATTTTTTATAAAAAACAACAATGTAAAACTTGTTTTTGCATGGAATAAATATAGGTTAGGATTAGATTATATATTATCATTCGGCCTGCCATTAATCTTTCATCAACTTAACTTCTTCTTAAAAGGTCAAGCTGATAGGATATTTATTTATAATTTTTTTGATAAAGAATCACTTGGTATATATGCTGCTAGTTTTCAAATATCATTAGTATTATCTGTAATTATACATGCCATAAATAAAGCAATGGTTCCATATTTTTTTAAATCATTAAAAAGTGGGATGATAAATAAAGAATCTGTTCTTTCATGGTTTAAAAAAAGCTTTATTCTTATACCTATACCGGTATGTGCGTCTCTCCTCATGCCAACTGAAGTATATTCTTATATATTAGGTAATGAATATTTAAATGTTAAGTATTTTGTATCTCTTTTTCTTTTTGGTATAGCTCTTACTATCCCATACTTAATATTGGTTAATTTTTTGTTTTATTATGCACAGAATAAATCAATAGCAAAGACAACAATGTTAAGTGCAATCATATATATATCTTTAGTACCTATATTATCATTCTTTGGTATTTTATATGTCCCATTAGGTTTGGTTATCTCAAATTTAATTATGTTATCTATACTGTATGTAAAAGTGGTTAATTATAATGAAACGTAAAGTAAAATTAGATAATTTAAGTTTCCTAAATAAAATGAAGATTTCTTATGTCGAATATTATATTAATGTAATTAATAAGTCATTAGGGAAGGGTCACGCTCTAAAATATATAATTAGTGAGTTAGCCTTTAGTTTTCTTTGGTTTATACGTATTTTATTTCCATTGAAGGCGGCTCCAAAATATATATTTGATGGAATTAAATATACTGATTTAATTTTAGGATTAAAGAAAAATGAAGTCGGTGTTTTTTGTTGTAATATAGGCGAATTTGTCTTTTGCATTAGAAATAGAATTACTATTCTACCTCTTAGAAAAGTTAATAAGTTAATTAGCTTATCGAAAGGTGATATAGATAGTATTGATATGGAATTGATAGCATCGGTTGTTAATAAGAATTTTGATAAAATTAGCGTAATCGACACTAAAGCAATAATAATACAAAATACATCATGGATTAGAGAAAGAGAGCTTGTTAATTTTTGTACTCGAAAAGAGATGTACAGTATTGGTATTCAACATGGATTAATTCAGTCCTCTATGATCTTAGCTGATAATGAATGTGATAAATTACTTGTATATGATAATTACCAAAGAGATGTTTATTTAGGAAAAGGCGCTGATGTCGGAAATATTGATGTATTTCAATTCTATAGTAATATGGAAAAATACCCGATTAAACAAAATAAAGTCGTGGTATGGTTAGGGCAACCTTTTTATCATTACTCACAGGATTATCATCTTGATTATATCAATAAATTTAATCAGTTCTTTAATTATTTTAAATTAATAAATATAGAAGTATTATATTTACCTCATCCAGCAGAGTTTAATGCGCCGTATTTAAAAGATATCGATTGTGTCGTATTTAAATCATTTAAATCGTATTTGAAAGAAATAGATTATTTTTTCTCTGTTAATTCAACAGCACTCTATGAAGTTACATTATCAGGGAAAGTTGCTTTTCAAGTGATGAGTAGTGTTATACCTTGTGATGATTACGCTATTCCTAAATATGCTCATTCAATACATGTAGATATAGATCTTAATGATGAATTTAATTTGGATAGATATAAATGTGCATCAAATATTTCGTTAGAAAATGTATCTCAACATTTTGAACGCTATATTGAAGAATTGTGAGTATGTTATATGAAATGTTGTAATTTACAAATTGAATATAATGATGTCTTTGAAGGGATTCTGTTGTATTTTATTATTCCTTTGCTATTTTTTTATTTTCCAATATTTACTTCTGGGGTTATATTTCTATTACTATTTTTTTCTAGTGAGAGATATTTTAAAGTAAGCACTATTTTTCTATCTTTATTTGTTGCTTTCATAGCTATTAATATAAAAGGTGAAGGTGATTTATCTACATATTTTCAAATATATTTAGATGGCGATAACCAAGTAAATTTATATAATCTAAAACTATATAGGTATATATCGTTTGAATTTATAGGTTTTTTAGATTTAAGTGTACAAGTATATTCATTTATAAGTATGTTTCTCTTATCAATGCTGTCTTGTTTAGTTATTATTGAATCCGCATCTTTACTTAAGATTAACCAATTCAATCTTGTTTTTAAATTTGTATTTTTAATAATGTTTCTAAAGCAAATTCCATTTGGTATTTTTAGTAACTATGAAAATACGCTGGCATTTACTGTTTTTTGCTATGGATTCCTTCGATATTGTAAAGGAAATATTTTTCTTGGTTTCTTTTTAGCATTTATAGCTTGTCTTATTCATGCTTCTTTATTTTTATTTTTTGTTTTTATGGTTGGGGTGTATGTCTTAAAAAGAATACCAATAATAATAACAATTATGATTGGATGTATAATCCCAATATTCTTAATATTATTAACATCATTTGGTGATATATTAGGTAGCGGTATTGTGAATGTTATTATTTCTAAGTGGACTGTTTATACTGAAGGTGCTTGGAGTCAATATATAAGGTCTGAAAAATTACTTTATTACTTCTATATAATTAACCTTTTAATATTAATCCCATTTATTGTTAAGTTTTATCATACAAATGACATGAAAATCAGGAAGTTAATAATATTTTTTATTCTTTCAATTCCAACCTTAATATACTTACTTAATTTCAAAACAATAGCAGGAAGATATATTTTTAATGGTGGTTGGTTTTTTATATTATGTACAATGTCTTTCTTTTATAGTCGATATAGTACTAAGTATTTATATTTAGGCGTCATCTTAGTGATTGTTTTAAATCCTTTGAATTTATTGTCTTCTATTACATTAATAAATAGCATAGATACAAATATCTTAGAAAAAAATATTACAGATATGTTTTTGGAAAATGTATTTATAAATAATACTGAAAGAGACCAAACTGGCGAATCTCGAATCTAATATATTAAGGAACACAATGAGCGTTGTAAATATCAGGACATCTTTTGCATATTATCTTCCACAGTTTCATGCATTTCCAGAAAATAATGAATGGTGGGGAGATGATTTTACTGAGTGGACACATGTTAAATCGGCTAAAAGTTATTCTCGAGACCATCAAATATATCAACCACATGATGATTTAGGTTATTATCGTTTAGAAGATATATCCATCATGGAAAAGCAATATGAATTGGCCAAAAATAATGGTATTGATTGTTTTTGTTTTTGGAATTATTGGTTTGGTCATGGTGAAAAATTAATGGAGGCGCCACTAGAAAAATTATTATTATCTGACATTGACATAAAATATTGTGTTTCTTGGGCTAACCACAGTTGGTTTAACAAAACTAAAGGTTTATTGTTAAAGGAACAAAAATATCCAGGTGAAGAGGATATATATAAGCATTTTGAGTATTTATCTAGGTTCTTTTTAGATAAAAGATACAAAGTTATTGATAATAAGCCTGTTCTTTTTGTATTTCAGCCTTCAGATATTCCATACTTTTCATTGTTTAAAAAGATTTTTGACGACAAATGTAAAGAACTTGGTTTCTCTGGGATATTCTTAATCTCTGAAAATTCTAACGCAAGCGTGCTAGGAGAGGGTATATCTGATTGCTATATAGACTCTAGAAATATAATTACATTTAGTCCATTGGTTAGGATCTTTCGGTTATTTAGACGGAATTTAGCAAAAATACGCAAGTTGAAACCGATTACATATAATTATGCAAAAAGGTTTAAATACTTTAATAATGTAGAAAATACTAAACAAATACCAGTAATTATTCCTGGTTGGGATTCGACTATTAGACATGGTGAGCGTGGTTGGTATTTCAATAATGCTTCGATTGAACAATTTTCTAATCATGTTCGTAATGTTAAAGATATTCTAGAAAATAGAAATTGGGAAGACAGGATATTTTTAGTTAAATCTTGGAATGAGTGGGCGGAAGGTAACTTTATTGAACCAGATTCCACGCGAGGTTATGCACTTTTAGATGTGGTTAGAAGTAATTTCAAAATAAAATGTGGAAAAAATGACAATTAGATTTAACATCCAGTTAAAGTTTTAATAATAGTATATAGATTTTTAAGTTCTGCTTTTGGTGTTGAATTTAGAAAGTAATATATGGGAAATAACGTAACTGTTTGAAAAACTGTAAATAATAATGATACTACTATGTAGTGATGAATCTTAATGCTGTAATTACTTACCAAAAGGTTTAATTGGAGAGTTAGGGTTCATTGATACTGGAAGTATTAAAGAGTATCGGTTTTTTAGTTATAGATTAGTCATTCAACTAAAATTGTTAGATAGTTTGATGTTGAAACGGAATTTGGGTAAAAGTAAATGAAGATAGTTATTTCTGGTGTGAACTTAGTTGAAGCTGGACCTTTAAAAGTATTTAAAGATGCAATTAATGCTTTTTCTAATGATAGTCAGTGTGAGGTTATTTGTTTAGTTAATAATGAATTGTTATTTTCTGATTGTAAAAAAGAAAATGTTACATTTTTTGAATATCCATTAGTTAAGAAAAGTTGGTTAAAACGTCTTTGGTTTGAATACAAAACATCAGATGAAATAAGTAAAATATTATTACCGGATATTTGGTTGGCAATGCATGATATGTCTCCAAGAGTCAGTACACCTTTACAGTTTGTCTATTGTCATAATCCGTCTCCTTTTTATAAAGCTTCTATAAAAGAATTGAAATATGAAAGAAAGCTTTTCCTTTTTTCTTTATTTTATAAATGGCTTTATAAAATAAATATAAAATCGAATAAAGCCGTAATTGCTCAACAAGAATGGATAGGAAAATATCTTGTTAATGATTTAGGCGCAAATGATTATATTGTCTCAAAGCCGGTAGCTTCTTTACCTCAAAATAACTTGATTAAAAATACATTTTCAGATCAAGATTCGGTAACATTTTTTTTCCCCGCATTAGCAAGAACCTTTAAAAATTTTGAAGTTATATTAAATGCAATGAGTCATTTGAAAATACATGATCAAAGCACATATGAGAAAATAAAAGTCATATTGACGATAAATGAAAAATCTGGCTTATACGCAAAAAAATTAATGGAAAAATACGATGGAATTGAAAATGTTAATTTTATTGGTACGATAAGCTATGATGAAGTCGTAACGCAGTATAAATCTTGTGATGTTGTATTATTCCCATCAAAATTAGAAACATGGGGGTTACCGATCTCTGAATCCAAGGAATTCGCAAAACCAATTATTTTAGCTGATTTACCTTATGCATACGAAACGTTAGGTACTTATTCTTCAGCATTATTTATTGAACCTGATAACCATATAGAACTTGCTCGAATAATGAAAGATATCGTTAAAGGGGAATCTGTATTTAAGAGTGTTGATTATAAAGATAGCGATTCTGTTTTGACTTCGTGGGACTTACTTGTCAATAAAATAAAAACGATGGCACTTAATAATTAAGGTGTTTAAATAATTGGGTTATTTTAATGTTAATCATCGATAAAATGATTGCTGGTGTGACTATTGACTAATTATGTTACTGTCATTACTAAATAACAATACATATATAGTATATTTGAATGAAAGTTTGTATTTATTATGATGCCTCATGTTTGTGTTTTATTAGCTGCTTATAATGGAGCTAAATATATAGAAGAACAGCTCGATTCTATTTTGAATCAAGAAGGTGTTCTTGTTGATATCTACATTAGTCTGGACCTTTCTGATGATAACTCGTTTGATATTGTATCTAAATATGAAATGAGTCATCAAAATGTTTATTTTATGAACTATGGTGAGCGATTTGGAAGTGCGGGACAGAATTTTTTCCATTTATTGAAAAATGTAGATTTTTCAAATTATGAATTTATTAGCTTCTCTGACCAAGACGATATCTGGCTACCTTACAAGTTAGAAAAATCTATTGATCAGATAATGAATCATGATGCAGACGCATACTCTGGAAATGTGACTGCATTTTGGAATAATGGAAAGGAAAAATTAATAAAGAAAGATAGTAAACAGGTTAAATATGACTATTTATTTGAGTCAGCAGGACCAGGTTGTACTTTTGTATTAAGGCATAAATTAGCACTTAGGCTAAAAGAAGTATTACAGAATAAATCATCTGAGTTAAATTCTTTGTGGCTACATGATTGGTTTTGTTATAGCTTTTCTCGTTCAAATAACTTTAGTTGGATTATTGGTTCAGAGCCTTTAATGCTATATCGTCAGCATGATGATAATGAAGTTGGTGCAAGTAGTGGGCTGCAAGCTCTTTGGTCTCGAGCTAAAGTTATTTTATCTGGTGATGGTTTAGATAGGGTAATTCAACAATCAACTTATTTGAATCAAGATGAAAGACCACTTAAACTGATAAAGAATGATAGTGCCCTAAGTTTATTTAAACTAGCATTTTTAGGTTACGAGTGTAGAAGAAAAAAAACAGAGAAGGTGTTTTTTTCTATAGCAGTATTCATTTTAGCGATAAAAAAGGCATTTAAATGAAGACAATACTTTTAACGGGTGCTACTGGCTTTGTCGGCTCAAATTTATTAAAGATTGATAACTCTTTTCATTGTGTCGTTCGCAAAAGTGAACCTCATACTGAACAATCTATTTTTACAATAACTGCTCTCGATGGGAATACAGACTGGGGTGGCGCTTTTAATGGTATAAAGAGTATTATCCATTTGGCTGGTTTAGCACATTCTCATTCTTATACGGAAGAGAATTATAGAACCGTTAATGTAGATGGAACACTCCGCCTGGCGTCAGAAGCTGCTATTGCTGGTGTTAAAAGGTTTGTATTTGTTAGTTCTATTGGTGTAAATGGTACAGCTACGTATGAAACCCCTTTTACTGAGGTATCAAAGGCGTCCCCACACAATGCTTATGCACAATCAAAATATGATGCTGAAATTGGATTACAGAAAATAGCTGAAAAAACTGGACTTGAGGTCGTAATTGTTAGGCCAACATTAGTTTATGGGATTAATGCTCCTGGTAATTTTGGGCTGTTAACTCGTTTAGTAAACCGAGTTCCTTTCTTGCCATTTGGTTCTGCTAAAAATAAACGTGATTTTATTTCAGTTAACAATTTAGCCGATTTATTGATAACCTGTGCAAAACATCCTGATGCTAGTGGCCATACATTTTTAGCTTCTGAAAATGAAACGGTATCGATTAAAGAATTTACTAACGCGATTGCTGAAGGGCTTGATAGTGGTTTAATTCAGTTGCCTTTTCCTATGATCTTTATACGCTTGGTTGGTAAATTAACGGGTAAGCTGGCAATGGTTGAGCAGCTTGTTGGTAATCTTGAAGTTGACTCTTCTAATTTAAAAGAAGTATTGGGTTGGACCCCTCCCTATACTATGGAAGAGTCGATGGCTTTTCTTAAAGAACAAAAATAAGAGATATTATATGATCCGCATTATAGATTTCCTTGCCGCTTTTTTTGGTTTGTTGTTTTTATGGCCTATTTTATTAATTGTTACAGTGATCGGGCTATTTGATACTGGGTCTCCAATTTTTGTACAAGAAAGAGTAGGTCGTAATAAAACGCCATTTAAGTTGATTAAATTCCGTACGATGTCTATTGAAACAAAATCAGTAGCAAGTCATTTAGCTAATAACGCATCAATTACAAGGTTAGGTGCTTTTTTACGTAAAACAAAAATTGATGAATTACCTCAATTGATTAATGTTGTTAAAGGTGAAATGAGTTTGGTTGGGCCAAGGCCAAACCTTTTTAATCAAGTTGAATTAATTAAAGAAAGGGATGCATTAGGGGTATATGATGTATTACCTGGAGTTACGGGTCTTGCTCAAGTGCAGAATATTGATATGTCGACACCTGAATTGTTAGCGAAAACAGATAAAAATATGATCGATTCGCTTACAATCAAGCTTTATTTTAAGTATATAATAATGACGGCTACAGGAAGTGGCTCGGGTGATGCCGTTAAATAATAAAAGAGAACAACCATGCATTTTTTACAACCGATTTGGGGTATGCCAAGGTCAATGAAGCGCCTTGTTAGTATTGTTGTTGATATTTTATTTATCATCCTTGCTTTTTGGGCTGCTTTTGCCACTCGTTTAGATTCTATTGAAAGTTATTTTTTCCAAGAGTCTTATTGGAAGTTACTTGCTATTTTAATCCCATGCACTTTACTTGTGTTTACTAAAAGTGGTTTATATCGAGCTATTCTCCGTTATCTAAGCCTACACGCCGTATTAAGTATTTGTATATCAGCTGTTCTTTCTTCTGCTTTTATCGTATTTTTTTCTTATTTTAATTATTTATATATGCCGCGTTCCGTGCCTATTATTTATGCTACCTATTTGGTCGTGTTATGTGGCGGCTCTCGTTTGCTTGTTCGCTTATTGCTGTCTGATGTATTAGGAAAACAAAAAAAGAAAATTATTATTTATGGCGCGGGCTCCGCAGGATTACAGTTGGCGAATATGTTGCGCCAAGGAAAGGAATTTCATCCTGTTGCTTTTATTGATGATGATAGAAAAAAACATAAAACCACGATGCAAGGTATTACTATTTATAGGCATAAATATCTTGAAAGATTAATAAAAAAACACTGTGTATCAACCATATTATTGGCCGTTCCTTCGGCTTCTATAGTGCAGAAAAAAGTAATTATTGAGTCTTTAGCTAAATTGCATGTCGAGGTTTTGACCATTCCTAATTTAGATGATTTAGTGAATGGGAAATTGTCTATTGGGCAGCTTAAAGAAGTATCTATTGATGATTTATTGGGGCGTGTTGCAGTAACACCTCAAGCAGAATTAATGGAAGCGAATATTAAAGATAAAGTGGTCATGGTTACAGGGGCTGGTGGTTCTATTGGGTCTGAACTTTGTCGACAAATTATTAGAAATAGACCGAATACCTTGGTGTTATTTGAACTTTCTGAATTTAGTTTGTATCAGATCGAGCATGAGTTATCACAAATAATTGCGAATGAACAATTGTCGATAAATGTTGTTCCTTTACTTGGTTCTGTTCAGCGACTAAATAGACTCGCTGCAACGATGAAGGCGTTTAAGGTACAGACTGTTTATCATGCAGCCGCTTATAAACACGTTCCGTTGGTTGAATATAATGTAGTTGAAGGTGTTCGTAATAATATTTTTGGAACAAACTATACTGCCCAAGCTGCGATTGAAGCTCAGGTTGAATCGTTTGTTTTGATTTCAACAGATAAAGCTGTGCGACCGACAAACGTAATGGGCGCAACTAAGCGAATGGCGGAGCTTGGTTTGCAAGCTTTAGCTCAAGTTGAAAATGAAAAAATGAATGGTACGCGTTTCTGTATGGTGCGTTTTGGAAATGTACTAGGCTCATCTGGCTCTGTTATTCCTTTGTTTAAAAAGCAAATTGCACAAGGTGGTCCAATTACATTAACTCATCAAGATATAACTCGTTACTTTATGACGATTCCTGAAGCGGCTCAATTAGTTATTCAAGCGGGAGCTATGGGGAAAGGCGGAGATGTCTTTGTTTTGGATATGGGGGAGTCAGTGAAGATCGCCGATCTTGCTCGTAATCTTATTCATTTATCTGGCCTTCAAGTACAAAGTGATGATAATCCTGATGGTGATATTGAAATTCGATGTACTGGTCTTCGTCCAGGTGAAAAACTGTATGAAGAGTTATTGATTGGAGACAACGTAGGTAAAACAGCTCATGAGCGTATTATGACGGCTAATGAAGAGTTTTTACCTTTAGGTGAGTACAACCAACTACTAAATAATTTAGATTCTGCTTGTCATATATTTGATCATGCAACTATTCGACAATTATTAATTGATGCACCGACAGGCTTTGCTCCTGTAGATGGTATAGGTGATTTAGTTTGGAAGGTGGAGCACGAGTCGAGTACTTCGTTGCAAGACTAGAAATTATACGCTGCGCTGGCTAGAGACTATAAGATCAAAAGCGAGTACTGCACCTGCTTTGATCTTATAGGAGCGAAGCTGTCTAGTTTCTAGTTAGTAAAGGGTATAGTTTCTAGTACTCTCGCACCTCGTTACTTTTTCTCTTATAATCAAATCAGTTAAATTCCTACAGGATAAATAATAATGAAAATTGCCATTGCTGGTACAGGTTACGTTGGCCTTTCAAATGCGGTGCTATTAGCTCAACACAATGAAGTGATTGCCGTTGATATCATGGCTGAAAAGGTTGAGTTGATTAATAATAAACAATCACCGATATCAGACGTTGAAATTGAAGATTTTCTTATTAATAAAGAACTAAACTTGATTGCAACACTCGATAAAGAATGCGCTTACAAAGATGCTGAATACGTGGTGATCGCAACACCAACTGATTATGACCCAGCAACAAACTACTTTAATACAGGTTCTGTTGAGGCGGTGATTAAAGAAGTGATGGCAATTAATCCAAATGCGATTATGGTGATTAAGTCTACGGTTCCTGTAGGGTATACCGAACGTATTAAGCAGGAATTAGGCTGCGATAATATTATCTTCTCGCCTGAGTTCTTACGTGAAGGCCGAGCGTTGTTTGATAATCTTCATCCATCTCGTATTATCGTTGGTGAACAATCTGAGCGCGCTCAAGTCTTTGCTAATTTATTGGTACAAGGTGCAATTAAAGAAAACATTGAAGTATTACTAACGCACTCTACAGAAGCAGAAGCTGTGAAGTTGTTCTCTAACACGTATCTTGCTTTACGTGTTGCGTATTTTAATGAGTTGGATTCTTACGCTGAAGCTCATGGATTGAATGCCCGTCAGATTATCGAAGGGGTGGGTTTAGACCCTCGTATTGGTAATCACTACAATAATCCATCGTTTGGTTATGGCGGCTACTGCCTACCAAAAGACACTAAGCAGTTATTAGCGAATTACCAAGAAGTGCCGAATAATATTATTGGTGCGATTGTTGATGCTAACCGTACGCGTAAGGATTTTATCGCTGAATCTATCATGAAGCGCAACCCTAAAGTGGTGGGTATTTATCGTTTAATCATGAAAGCGGGTTCCGATAACTTCCGAGCGTCTTCGATTCAAGGCATCATGAAACGCTTGAAAGCCAAAGGCATTGAAGTCGTGGTGTATGAACCTGTACTTAAAGAAGCGGATTTCTTTAATTCTCGTGTGATTGAAGATTTGAATGAATTTAAGCAAGTGTCTGATGTGATCGTATCCAATCGCATGATGGAAGAATTAGCTGATGTTGAGGGTAAAGTGTATACCCGTGATTTGTTTGGTAGTGATTAAAAGCAGGGCGCTTCGCTGCTAGATACGAGGAAGGACTTCGTCCTAGAGGGGCGAGTAAGAGCTTAGAGAGCGGATATGACTGGTTTGGTTGTGTCCGCTTTTTTGTTTTTGGCTATATACAGTGCTAGCTAGAAGCTATACGCTGCACTAACTAGAGACTATAAGATCAAAAACGAGTACCGCGTTTGCTTTTGATTTTATAGGAGCGAAGCAGTCTAGCTTCTAGTTAGCAAAGCGTATAGGCTCAAATTATTTATAACCTTGACTCCTAATCAGGACCATAGAACCGCTCTTCCCGTTCTTAAAAAAGGATTTTCATGAACTACGACATATTCAACGGTGACGCTGACGGCATCATCGCACTTCTTCAGCTTCGTCTTGCTTCCCCTTTAGAATCTCAACTCATTACGGGCGTTAAACGTGACATTAATTTAGTGACTAAAATCGATGTTAAACCAGAAGATAAATTGACTGTTCTTGATATCTCGATGGAAAAGAACATGGTAGCCCTAAAGCTCGCTTTAGAATCTGGTGCAGAGGTGTTTTATGCCGATCACCATCGGTCTGGTGAAATTCCTGTCCACAAGAATTTATCTGCGCATATCGATTTGGATGCGAATACGTGTACCGCTTTAATTATAGATAATTTATTAGGTGGTCAGTTTCATGAGTGGGCGATTACGGCGGCTTATGGGGACAACTTAATTGCGAAAGCGGATGAGTTGGCGAAAGCGGCAGGTTTATCTTTCGTTCAGAAAGAACAGCTAAAAGAACTGGGTACCTTAATCAATTATAATGGGTATGGGGCGACAGTAGAGGATTTACATTTTGATCCTGTGGATTTATATCGAACGCTGTTAAAATACCCATCACCATTTGATGTTATTACTGATAAAGCGTCGCTTTTTTATCAACTTCAAGCGGCGTATAAGTCTGATATGGACAATGTATTAACGATTAAGCCGCAACACAAAAGTGAGAACTTGAGTTTATTTGAATTGCCAAATGAAGCATGGGCTCGTCGTGTTAGTGGAGTATATGGTAATATTTTGGCTAATTTATTACCAAACTCCGCACATGCCGTATTAATTGAAAATGCAGAGGCGGCTACATACATGGTATCTCTTCGTGCTCCATTAAATAATAAGCAAGGAGCGGGAGAGATCTGTAGTTCGTTTGAAACGGGTGGTGGACGTGAAGCGGCGGCGGGAATTAATGCGCTGCCAAAAGCGTTGGTTGCTGAGTTTATTGAAGTGGTTGAGAATAAATACTAGAGCGGAGCGTTCTAGTTAGCACAGCGTATAGGCTCTTCTTTCTATCATTAAAAAATTATAAATAGAGAACAAAATGAAAATATTAGTCACTGGCGGAATGGGTTACATCGGTAGCCATACATGTGTACAAATGATTGAAGCGGGCTTAACGCCGATCATTCTAGATAACTTATACAACAGTAAAGAAGTGGTGCTTGATCGCATTGAAGCTTTGGTTGGTGTAAAACCTAAATTTTATGAGGGTGATATTCGTGATCCTCAAATTCTAGCGACTATCTTCGCTGAAAACCAAATCGATAGCGTGATCCACTTTGCGGGTTTAAAAGCGGTGGGTGAGTCGGTTGAAAAGCCAATCATGTATTACGATAACAATGTATCGGGTACCTTGGTGTTAGTTGAAGCGATGCGTAAAGCGGGCGTGAACAGCATTGTATTTAGTTCATCTGCGACTGTATATGGTGACCCTGCATCTGTACCTATTAATGAAAATTTTCCAACATCAGCAACGAACCCGTATGGTCGTAGTAAGCTGATTGTTGAAGAGTGCTTAACTGATATTCAAAAAGCGCATCCTGAAATGAGCGTGACATTATTGCGTTACTTTAATCCTGTTGGTTCTCATAAATCAGGCACCATGGGTGAAGATCCTCAAGGTATTCCAAACAACTTGATGCCGTTTATCTCTCAAGTTGCTGTTGGTCGTCGTGAGTTCTTATCTGTCTTTGGTGATGATTACCCAACCGTAGATGGTACTGGCGTTCGTGATTATATTCACGTTGTCGACTTAGCCGATGGTCACTTAGCTGCCCTGAAATACAAAGGTAAAGAAGCGGGTCTTCATATCTATAATTTAGGTACGGGTAAGGGCTACAGTGTTTTACAGATGGCAGAAGCCTTCTCTAAAACGGCTGGCGTTCCTGTTCCTCATAAAATTGCGCCACGTCGTCCGGGTGACATTGCTGAATGTTGGGCTGACCCTGCTAAAGCTCGTGAAGAGTTGAAGTGGGAAGCGAAGTTGTCTCTTGATGATATGACAGAAGATACGTGGCGCTGGCAGTCAAATAATCCGAAGGGGTATTAAGCAAGAGCAGGGTTCAGATCGGTCGCAGGCTCCCTTGAAGGGTTCAGGGGTGATCGTTGTGATTGCAGCGAATTGCACATAGTTCCCTCCCCTTAATAAGGGGAGGGTTAGGGAGGGGTTATTGCGATACAGGTAGAATTGAATACAAATCTAACTTGATTATACGCTGTTAGCCCTTGACCCCCTCCCAGCCTCCCCCTTAGTAAGGGGGAGGAGCTAAGAGCAACAACGCATACCCCTGAAACCTGCAAGCGTAGCGATCTGAATTCTAAGCCCTTGCTCTCCACTATTCCTCCCTAATCAAATTGCATTCCCCTTACACTTCTTTTACTCTCACAGAGTCATAAACCATTTATCTGTGAGCTTACCAATGCTTTCTCATCCACCTTCTGACTACCTTGAACTCTATGCGACTTTGCTTTGTGGGCCTAATATGCAGGCCGGAAGCGATCGTCATGCTGAATTTACCGCGGCGTTAGCAGAGAGTGAGAATTGGTCTGTCAATTACCTTAAGGTTAACGTTGCGCTTGATAAATGGTGTTTTTCTCAAGAGGTAGATAAAGATCACTTATTGGCAGCACCGCAGTTTGATAGTAGTTATCTTCGTCATCGAGAAAGCGTTAGTGAGCTTGAATATCAAAAAATCTCTTTTACTCAACTGTGCGACCTCGCCTTATTGAGTGTGCTAGACCCTTCTTTATTAAACAAAACAAAAGAGAATTTAAATTTAGCTCTTGAACAAGCAGGTCAAGACTTACCTCAATATTGGCAACGCTCGGTAGATTTTATTACGGCGAGTGATGCGGTGTTAGCTCGGTATTTTGACAACCCTGATCGTTGGCTTGCTTCTCTAGTTCAGAAGAACGGTAAAGTAGCATGGGGCCGCATGTTAATTGAATCAATTGTCGCTTATCGTGTGCGTGATAATGCCGGGGTGTGGGTTGGCTTAATGACATCGGCTAATAACCCTGTGGTAACCACCTTACTTGAACTTCCTGATGATTTTTCGCTGGCTAAAATAGCAAAATACGCCTTGGCTCGCTTGGTGGACCAAAGCAATCCGTTACTGCTTGTCTCTTCTCCTTGGCAGCAGTGGCTAACGCGCATTGATGGGGTATTAAATACCGAAGTCGCCAATAAAGAGCGTTTGATTTGGCAGTTAGATCCGTTGGCCATGAAGGTGAATGCCAAAATACAGGCGAAGAATAAACGTGGTTGGACTCAGGGACGCAAAGTAGCTCTGGATAAGTTTAATCATAAACACAAAGAGATACTCAGCCCAAGTGATACCGCGATCCTTTCTGCTGCCGCCTATGATGGTATGGATTGGGGAGATAGCAGCTCAAGAGTCACCCGAACTGTCGCTCATGCGTTATGTGATGCCGATAATGTGTATGATCATCATGGCGAACAAGTGTCGTTTTATCGTGAGACGCCGTTGCTAGTATGGCGCTCGGTGGGGGATGAATTGGCGTTTGATGCTTATCCTTATTATCACCAACACACTTGTGCTCAGCCTTGGTTGTATCACTCTGGCGATGGTATCTACTCTTTCATTGATGCGTCTGAACCGCTCACGGATTTTTTAGAAGAGTTAAGAGTTCGAGACCCGCATTTTCCAGTAACCCAAACGGCAGAGTTAATAGCGGTACTGGGCGATCAAGTGCATTGGTTTGATATGGATAAACAACAAGGAACAGTGACTCGGGGTGACAGTGTGGCTGAACCTCAGTTGTGGCTTGCTTGGAATGGCGCGTCTTTGGATGTGGCGATTGAGTTTGGTTCTAGTGATAACAATGTGAGCTGGTCACCAGGAAAAGGCAGTGAATGGGAAAGTGGTTTTGATGGTGTGTGGTATCAACGTGATCTTGTTAATGAAAAGCGTCAAGCTAACGCGTTGGTTGATGAATTAGGGTTAGTAAAAAACAAGAATTTTATTTGGCAGATTGAAGGTGAAGCGGCGCTAACGTTCATCACTAAAATTGATGGTGAGTTGGGTGCAAACCTGCACTGGAAAGCAGACAGTCAACAAGTGAAAGTGATTGGGGTTGAAGATTTTTCAATGTCGATTAACCAAAAGCAGAATTGGTTTGAAGTCGATGGACGAGTTCATATTGATAGCAGTTTAGAAATGGATTTACGTCAGTTGTTGGCGCATCACCGTACGGGTTTTGTCAGTGCTGATAACTCGTCGTTGACGCTATTAATCTCAGAGCAGCTACGTCGTCAATTAAGCTTAATCGACAGTCTGGTAGATGATGATCAATTGGTCGATCAACGCATGGCGTATCCGTTGCAAAAATTGGTGGAGTCGATGTCGGCCAACAGTGATGATGCGTGGGATAACTTGGTGGAAGAGTGGCGAGTGAAGCCAGATCTGGATGCCGATTTATTATTGCCATTGCGTGATTATCAAAAAGAGAGTGTGGAGTGGGCGGCGCATCTTTCTCAGCATGGTTTTGGTGCTTGCCTTGCGGACGACATGGGGTTGGGTAAGACGCTGCAAGGTTTAACGTTGTTGAGCCATTATCGTCAGCAAGGACCAAGTATGGTGGTGTGTCCTAAATCGGTATTAACCAATTGGGTGCAAGAAGCCGAGCGTTTTACGCCACAGTTAACCATGATTGATTTAGAGACGAGCAGTGATCGTATTGCGACTATTAATGCCGCAGGTGCCAATGATGTGATCGTGATGAGTTATGGCATGGTGACGCGATTGGCTGAAACCTTAAATGAGATTGATTGGAATTGTGCGGTATTGGATGAGGCGCAGCAAATCAAGAACCCTCAAGCGAAACGCTCGAAAGTGGTGTTTGGTTTGCAAGCCGCGCATCGATTTGCGTTATCGGGAACCCCAGTAGAGAATCATTTGGTTGAGTTATGGAGTTTGTTCTCTTTCTTGAATCCTGGCTTACTTGGCGATCTTAAATCGTTCCGTTCTAAATACGCACAAGCAGCGAAGCAAGAACAAGATATGCTGCGATTAAAGACCCTAGTGAGTCCGTTTATTATGCGTCGTACTAAAGCAGAAGTTCTAACGGAATTACCAGCGAAGACAGAAGTCGTTCATCATATTGAACTCTCTAATAAAGAGCGAACCGCGTATGAAGCGGTACGAAAAGAATCATTAGCGAATTTAAAAAGTGAATCAAGTCGCGGTGTGGTTGAGGTGTTTGCGGCATTAACAAAACTACGTCAGATCTGTTGTGATGTTAGCTTGGTGTTTGATTCAATGAAAGGAGAAGACAGTACCAAGTTATCTGAAGCGCAGAGTTTGATTGAAGAGGCGTTAGATGGCGACCATAAAGTGTTGGTGTTCAGCCAATTTGTTGGTGTGCTGAAACGTTTTTCTGCTCAATTAGCAGAGTCAAATATCGGTTTTAGTTATTTGGATGGCAAGTTAACCACTAAGCAACGTCAGGCGGCGATTGATTCGTTTAAAGATGGCACAAACTCTGTCTTTTTGATCAGCTTGAAAGCCGGTGGCACAGGATTAAACTTAACCGAAGCAGATACGGTGATTCATATTGATCCGTGGTGGAACCCGGCGGTAGAAGATCAAGCCAGCGATCGCGCCTATCGTATGGGCCAACAAAAGCCAGTGACGGTTTATCGCTTGGTAACAAAAAATACCATTGAAGAAAAGATCATCGCTCTGCATCATGATAAACGTGACTTGGCCGATCAGGTGTTGTCAGCAAGCTCAACCAGTAAGACGTTGGATCCGGTAATGTTGTTGAGTTTGTTGGAAGGGGAGAACTAGATACTATACGCTGCGCTAACTAGAGACTATAAGATCAAAAGTAAAAGCGAGTACATAATTAACTTGATTTATGCGTTGTTAGCTCTTGCTCTTATAGGAGCGAAGCGTTCTAGCCTCTAGTTAACGAAGCGTATAGTCCAGTGCAACCTCTGAATTATTTTCGACCAAAACAAAAAATGCCCACAGACTATAAAGCCTGTGGGCATTTTACTATTTTCAGAGATTAGAAACGATACGCTGCGCTAACTAGAGACTATAAGAAGAAAGTGAACACAGTGCTGCTTTTGATTTTATAGAAGCGAAGCGGTCTAGTTAGCGCAGCGTATAGTTTCTAGTTATATATAACCAATCCCTCCCAGCCTCCCCTTATATTGATATTTTTAGCCAAGTGACTATATCGATAAAGGGGAGGAGCTATATTGTGATCACAGTTATTTCAACAACAACCTCTGAATTCTGCCAGCGTAGCGATCTGAACTCTGCACTTGCTCTTCCTGAATCCTGAAACCGTTAAGCGCAGCGCCCTTAACCCTGCTATAGTATCCAAATAGACAGCAGTAATGGATTGAGTATGATTGATTCTATCGTTAGTTTGGCCAAAATGGATGAGAGTATTGAACTGGTATGGTTATACGGTTCACGGGCTCAAGGTACTCATCATCAAGAAAGTGATTTTGATTTAGCTGTGGCATTTAATGATCATTCGTTATCTGCTTTTGCTTTGCGAACTCGGCCGGAGTGTTTGGCTATGGAATGGGCGGAGCATTTGGAGCTACCTTTAGATAAAGTTAGTATCGTTGATATCAATCATATACCGATAGCTCTTGCATTTAATGTTATAGAGTACGGGAAGCTTATTTATAACAATAATCCTCTTCTGTTTTATAAAGAGCAGAATCGTATTAACTCAATGTTTGAGTATCAATTGATTGAAAGCAAAAGAAGTGCATCGTATGAATAAAGGTCTTGAATTATATCTAGCGGAAGTTGAGTCCCATAAAGCGAAATATCTCAAAGAGTTAAATGAACTTCGTTTTGACCTAAATCAGTCGAGTTTAAAAAGTCGTGACTATTTAGCTGCCGAGCGTTTATTGCAAGTATTTACTGAGATGTGTATTGGGTTATCTAAGCATATGGTAAAGAAAATCCAAAATAAAAGTCCAACGGAAGCCTATCAATCATTCTCTTTGTTAAAAGAGCATGGTCTGATTTCTAGCAATGAGTTGCGTACATGGAAACAGATTATTGGTATGCGAAATGGTCTAGTGCATGATTATTTAAATATTGATTTACTTATTGTTGAAGATATTTTACGTGAAGGTCATTATCAAGCTCTTGCTGATTTTACGGAGAAGGCGGTCACTTTTTTATTGTCAGAGTAGAGATGTAAGAGCTGAATTCTGCCAGTGAAGCGATCTGAACTCTTTTTCGACCAAAACAAAAAATGCCCACAGACTATAAAGCCTGTGGGCATTTTACTATTTTCAGAGATTAGAAACGATACGCTGCGCTAACTAGAGACTATAAGAACAAAGTGAACACAATGCTGCTTTTGATTTTATAGAAGCGAAGCGGTCTAGTTTCTAGTCAGCAAAGCGTATAGTTCTTATTTAAAAAGAACTTCACCAGACATTTCAGCAGGAATCGCTGTGCCAGTTAGCGCTAGCATAGTTGGTGCTAGATCAGACAGTTTACCGCCTTCTTTAAATTCAATCTCTTTACTACCAACGTAGATAAGAGGAACAGGAAGGTTAGTGTGAGCTGTGTGAACGCCACCTGTTTCAGGGTTGATCATCATTTCAGCATTACCGTGATCGGCAGTGATAAGCATTTGACCATCAACTTCTTTGATAGCGGCAACTACTTTACCGATACACTCATCTAGAGCTTCCATTGCTTTAACAGCAGCTTCGTATACGCCAGTGTGGCCAACCATGTCACAGTTAGGGAAGTTACAAACGATAGCGTCGTACTTACCAGATTTGATAGCAGCAACTAATTTTTCTGTTAGCTCAGGTGCGCTCATTTCAGGTTGTAGGTCGTAAGTTGCTACTTTTGGAGAAGCAACAAGTTGACGTTCTTCGCCTTCAAACTCGTCTTCTTTACCACCGTTGAAGAAGAAAGTAACGTGTGCGTATTTTTCAGTTTCAGAAATACGTAGTTGAGTTTTACCTTCTTTAGATAACCACTCGCCGTAGGTATTTTCTAGAGACGCAGGAGAGAACGCACAAAGAAGAGGGATGTTTGCTGCATATTGAGTCAACATCACAAAATCGATTGCTGGGAATGCGTTACGAGCAAAACCATCGAAATCAGGAACGAATGCACGTGTAATTTCACGAGCACGGTCAGCACGGTAGTTCATGAAGATGACAGCATCGCCATCAACGATTGCTGCTGATTCTTCGCCTTCTGCTTTGATTTCAGTTGCTTGTACAAACTCATCGTTTTCTTCACGAGCGTAAGCCGCTTCAAGACCTTCAACCGCTGAATCAAAAGTGAATACTGCTTTTGCTTCTGTCATTAGATCGTAAGATTTTTGTACGCGATCCCAGTTGTTGTCACGGTCCATTGCGTAGTAACGACCAATTAGAGAAGCAACACGGCCTTTGCCTAGTTTAGCAAATAGCTCTTGGAAGTTTTTCAAAGAATTTTCAGCTGAACGAGGTGGAGTGTCACGTCCGTCTAGGAAGCAGTGTAGGTAGATTTTTTCTGCGCCACGTGCTGCTGCCATTTCTACTGCTGCGTAGATGTGGTCTTCATGAGAGTGAACGCCACCTGGAGACATAAGACCCATGATGTGTACCGCTTTGTCTGCTTTAACGGCTTTGTCGATAGCGTTAACTAGCGTTTCATTTTCTTGGAACTCACCATCAGAGATTGCTTTAGTGATGCGAGTAAGATCTTGATATACAACACGACCAGCGCCGATGTTAGTGTGACCAACTTCTGAGTTACCCATTTGACCATCAGGTAGACCAACGTCCATACCAGATGCAGAAATTAGTGTGTTTGGTTGAGTAGCCATTAGGCCATCAAGAACTGGAGTGTTTGCGTTTGTGATTGCGTTATCTGCTTGAGCTTCACGGTGACCGTAACCATCAAGAATAACTAGCGCCATAGGCTTTTTAGCTGACATAAAGGTGTTCCTCGTCAATAACTTAATAAATTCGAATAAATAACTTTGTGTAATTTTACTACAAAGTGAGTAAAGGAGCCAGAGACTATACGCTGCGCTAACTAGAGACTAGACCGCTTCGTTTCTATAAAAGCAAAAGCTAAGAGCAAAGAGTTCAGATCGCTTCGCTTGCAGATTTCAGAGGTGATCGTTGTGGTAACAGCATTCGCAATACTGTTCCTCCCCTTGATAGATGTACTGTTGAGATTGGAAGTGTTGATATAAGGGGAGGTTAGGAGGGGTTGGTAAGTATAGAACTAGAAACTATACGCTGCGCTAACGAGAGACTATAAGATCAAAAGCGAGTATGGTGCTGTTCTTATAGGAGCGAAGCGCTCTAGATTCTAGTTAGCGAAGCGTATAGTCTCCAATAACTTACTATGCTTCACAAACACCCATGCACTTATTCCACCCATCACATTCCCTATCGCAATCCCTATAAACAAGCCTTCCATTCCATAAAAGTGACTGCCAATCCATGCTGTCGGCAAAGTAAACACAAACAATCTCATGAAACTCCAACTGAAAGAATGTAACGGTTTTTGCATCGCATTTAAACTGCTTACAAGCACCATCACAATACCTTGGAATCCATAACTGAATGGCACACAAATCAAGTACATCCATAGGCCATGTTGTACGGCATCATCTTGGCTAAATAGATGAGATAGCGGAATGCTGAGTGGCACAATCAAAATATAAAGAAACAGTTGGAATAACACAGAGAATTTCATCGCCAAGAAGATGGCCTCCTTCACTCGCTCTGGCTGTTTAGCTCCGAGATTTTGCGCTACAAAAGGACTTAACGAAGAGGTGAGTGCCATCATCACCAATAACATTAATGACTCTACTCGTTGTGCTGCACCATAAGAGGCAACGGCAACCGTACCTTGGCTGGCAAGCATCATCATTAAAATGGCTCCGGATATCGGGTTTAATGCGTTTGATAGTGCTGCGGGAGAACCGATTTTTAAGATCTGATGCCAATCTTGTTTTATCTCTGATGGCTTTGGTGGAGCAAGCAATTTTACTTTTCGAGTTAATACATAGAAAGAAGCACATAACGCCCCAAACCAACTGATGCCACTGGCAATGGCTGCACCTTGGATCCCTAGCTCAGGAAAAGGCCCATACCCAAAGATAAGTAAAGGATCGAGTACGCCATTGATCAACCCTGCCAGCATCATGATTTTCGCTGGCGTGGTGGTATCACCTGTTGCTCGAATCGCGCTGTTGCTCGACATTGGAATAACAAGAAGCGGAATGGTGAGATACCAAATGGACATATATTCATGGATAAGAGGTAACAGTTTGTCTTCTGCACCTAATAATCGAAATAGGGGTTCAATGGTGAAAAAGCCAATGCTGCAAGCGATAAGAATAAGAATGACCGCTAAGATTAATCCGTGTGTTGTTAATTGAGCCGCGTGTTTACTGTTGCCTTGTCCGAGCAAACGCCCAATAGAAGCAGATAAACCAACCCCAATCCCCATGGTAATGCAGTTAACGGCAAAGGTAACCGGGAAGGTAAAACTCACGGCTGCAAGGGCGTCAGTACCAAGCAATGAGATAAAGAAGGTGTCCACCAAGTTGAATAGAAGAATCGCGACCATGCCAAACACCATTGGGGTGGTGAGTTTTTGTAATACGTCGGCGATAGGTTGGGTTAGCAAACCGTGTTTATCTAGCATGGTTTTCTCTAGTGGTGGTGGGATGGATAGTGTAGCGGAAATAGGGACGAGATTCGAGGAAAGGCTAAGAGCTAAGAAGAGCAGAGTTCAGATCGCTACGTTTGCAGATTTCAGATGTGAATGCTTTTGATTTTAGCTCTTCCCCCTTACTAAGGGGGAGGCTGGGAGGGGTCAAGAACTTGCAGCGTATAAATTAAGTTAACTATGTATTCGATTTTACCTTCAGCGCAATAACCCCTCCCTAACCCTCCCCTTAGTAAAGGGAGGGGACAGTGCATCATTCGCTGTAACCACAACGATCACCTCTGAATTCTGCAAGGGAGCTTGCGACCGATCTGAACTCTGTGCTTTCTTCAAAAATTTAGCCATAAACCCTTGCAATCCCTCCCTAAAAACCCCATTAATAAACCAAAGCCAAATCATGGCACTTTATTCTTTAATGGAACATTATCAGGAGATACGAGCAATGAATATCCGTCCTTTACATGACCGAGTGATCGTTGAACGCCAAGAAGCTGAATCAAAATCTGCAGGCGGCATTGTATTAACAGGTTCAGCGGCTGAGAAATCAACTCGCGGTATTATTCTAGCTGTTGGCAATGGCCGCATCTTAGAGAATGGTTCTGTACAGCCATTAGACGTAAAAGTAGGCGATTCAGTGATCTTCGCAGAAGGTAACATCAAAGCAGAGAAGATCGACGGTAAAGAAGTGTTGATCATGTCTGAATACAACATTCTGGCTATTGTTGAATAATAAGCACTCGTTGAGTAATTCGATTTTCGAACTTTGCTATTTTCGATACTAAGTAAGCGATATTAAGAAAAGAATTTAAAAAGGAAATTAAAGATGGCTGCTAAAGACGTAAAATTTGGTAATGACGCACGAATCAAAATGCTAGAAGGTGTAAACGTTCTGGCTGACGCGGTTAAAGTAACGTTAGGTCCTAAAGGCCGTAATGTTGTTTTAGATAAATCATTTGGCGCACCAACGATCACTAAAGATGGTGTTTCTGTTGCACGTGAGATTGAGCTTGAAGACAAGTTCCAAAACATGGGCGCACAAATGGTTAAAGAAGTGGCTTCGCAAGCGAATGACGCAGCGGGCGACGGAACAACAACGGCAACCGTTCTTGCTCAAGCTATCATTGCTGAAGGCCTAAAAGCCGTTGCTGCTGGCATGAACCCAATGGATCTTAAACGTGGTATCGACAAAGCAGTTGTTGCTGCAGTTGAAGCTCTTAAAGAACTGTCTGTACCATGTGCTGATACAAAAGCTATCGCGCAAGTGGGTACAATCTCTGCAAACTCTGATTCTACTGTTGGTAATCTTATTGCTGAAGCAATGGAAAAAGTAGGTCGTGACGGTGTTATTACTGTTGAAGAAGGTCAAGCACTTCAAGACGAATTAGACGTTGTTGAAGGTATGCAGTTCGATCGCGGTTACCTATCCCCATATTTCGTCAACAATCAAGAAGCCGGTTCTGTTGATTTAGACAGCCCATTCATCTTGCTTGTTGATAAAAAAGTATCAAACATCCGTGAATTGCTTCCAACTCTAGAAGCAGTAGCGAAAGCATCTCGTCCTCTTCTTATCATCGCTGAAGACGTTGAAGGCGAAGCGCTTGCTACTCTAGTTGTGAACAACATGCGCGGTATCGTTAAAGTTGCAGCGGTTAAAGCGCCTGGTTTTGGTGACCGTCGTAAAGCAATGTTACAAGATATCGCGGCATTAACTGCGGGCTCTGTAATTTCAGAAGAGATCGGTCTAGACCTTGAAAAAGTAGTTCTTGAAGATCTTGGTCAAGCAAAGCGTGTAACGATCACGAAAGAAACAACAACTATCATTGATGGTGCTGGTGAAGAGACTATTATCTCTGGCCGTGTTTCTCAAATTCGTCAACAAATCGAAGATGCGACATCTGACTACGATAAAGAAAAACTTCAAGAGCGTGTAGCTAAATTAGCTGGCGGTGTTGCAGTAATCAAAGTGGGTGCGGCAACTGAAGTTGAGATGAAAGAGAAGAAAGACCGTGTTGAAGATGCACTTCACGCAACTCGCGCTGCCGTTGAAGAAGGTGTTGTTGCTGGTGGTGGTGTTGCACTTATCCGCGCTGCATCTAAAGTTGTTGGCCTTGAAGGTGACAATGAAGAGCAAACTGTGGGTATCCGTTTAGCACTTCGTGCAATGGAAGCACCACTTCGTCAAATCGTTAAAAACGCAGGTGAAGAAGATTCAGTGGTTGCTAACAATGTTCGCGCTGGTGAAGATAACTACGGTTACAACGCAGCTACAGGCGTTTACGGTGACATGATCGAGATGGGTATTCTTGACCCAACTAAAGTAACGCGTTCTGCACTTCAATTCGCTGCATCTGTTGCTGGTCTTATGATCACAACTGAAGCAATGATCACTGATAAGCCACAAGATTCAGGTTCTTCTATGCCAGATATGGGTGGCATGGGTGGAATGGGCGGCATGATGTAATCATCCCCATAAACTGATTCGCTTTATAGTGTAATTTGTTTTAAAAGCCGAGGCAGAGATGTCTCGGCTTTTTTGTGCGTAGGAAAGAGCACCCCCTCCCAGCCTCCCCCTTACCAAGGGGGAGGAGCCGATTGTAGTTGTTGTAATTTCAGCGATCACAATACAGTTCCTCCCTTTACTAAGGGGGGGTTAGGGGGGCTGCTGCGATGATGGTGGAATTAAATTCATAGTGAGCTTGGTCATGTTTTGTTGGTTATTTACCTCCTCCCAGCCGCCTCCTTATTAAGGGGGAGGTGCTGATTGTAGTTGTTGTAATTTCAGCGTTCACAATACAGTCCCCTC
Source organism: Aliivibrio sp. 1S128 (assembly GCF_001691065.1). NCBI lineage: Bacteria > Pseudomonadati > Pseudomonadota > Gammaproteobacteria > Vibrionales > Vibrionaceae > Aliivibrio > Aliivibrio sp. 1S128. The sequence continues at coordinate 186,296 of NZ_MAJV01000002.1, forward strand.
CCTTTACTAAGGGGAGGGTTAGGGAGGGGTTATTGCGATGATGGTAGAAGTTATTCTGATTTTAATTGTTCTATATGCATTAAAATAAATTCGAGGACACCATCAATATTGCTCATGACATCCTGGTTTGTGAAGCGCAATACTGACATACCAAGATTGTGCATATATTCATTTCGAATAGCATCGTAGTTTTCAGCTTCCGGATTAAAGTGACTATCACCATCGAGTTCAATGACTAATTTATATTCAGCATTATAAAAATCACAAACATACCGACCAATACCATATTGGCGTCGAAATTTCACATTGAGTTGATTTCGTCGAAGTTTATTCCACAATATACGTTCTGCAGTTGGTACATCAGATCTCAGCTTTTGCCTGAGTGTTTTGTGTTTTGATTTATTATAAATAAGCGTCATTAGAATTCAGGTTTACTTAGTAAATGCTATAAACCATAGAAGTTCTAAATGGTAAAAGATAATGAAGAGTAAAGAGTTTCGATAGAGTTCAAAATTAACGTTTTTGCTTTTATAGTCTCCAATAATCATCCTCAACTCCGCTCTAAAAACAAAAAAAGACCACAGGCTAATTAAATCCTGTGGTCTTTTTATTCTCAAGGACGAAGTCCGTCTAAAGCGAAGCGCTCTTAAGCAACTTGCTTGCGTCTTCGTTCTTTAATTAAGCTTTTGCTTCAGCTGCTGCTTTAGCGATAGCTGCAAAGCTTTTCGCATCAAGAGCTGCGCCGCCAACTAGAGCACCATCGATGTCTGGTTGTGCGAAGTATGCTGCTGCGTTTTCAGGTTTAACAGAACCGCCGTATTGGATAACAACGTTCTTAGCAACTTCTTCTGATTTCTCAGCAATGTGAGCACGGATTTGAGCGTGGATGCGTTGTGCATCTTCAGCTGTAGCCGCTTTACCAGTACCGATAGCCCAGATTGGTTCGTAAGCGATGATAGCGCCTTCAAGAGCTTCAACGCCTTGAGTGTTGATAACAGCGTCAAGTTGACGAGCACAAACAGCCATCGTTTCGCCAGCTTCGTTTTGTGCATCAGATTCACCGATACAAAGAACAGGAGTTAGGCCATTTTCTTTTAGGAATGCAAATTTCTTAGCAACAAACTCGTCTGATTCGTTGTGGTATTCACGACGCTCAGAGTGACCGATGATGATGTGAGTAGCACCAAATTCTTTAAGCATAGCTGGAGACATGTCGCCAGTGAATGCACCGCTGTTGTTTAGGTCAGAGTTTTGAGCACCTAGGATGATTGCGCTGCCTGCTTCAGTAAGCGTACGCTCAGCAAGGTCAACGAAAAGTGCTGGTGGAGCAACTGCAACGTCTACGCCTGTTACGCCTTCAAGTTCAGCGTTAAGACCGTTTAGTAGATCAACAACCATTTCTTTGCTGCCGTTTAGTTTCCAGTTACCCATAACTACAGGATGACGCATAGGATTCTCTCCAATTCAAATTAATGTAAAAAACTTGCGTAAAAATATAACAGATTTTACGACAGATTTAGTGTCTAAAATCATTTTTATGCATAATTTTAATGCTTTTATTTCGAAGTGCGAAAGATTATTAACTGAATAAGAGGTATTTATGACTATTGTTAAGTGTGATTCATTAGGCACTTTTCTATTGAGGATATTGTAACTTATTCCTTTTACCTTAATGATGGAAAAGTAATCACTTAATCAGCCGTATAAAAGGAGGTAACGATGCCGCATTTAGTCATGGAATATTCAAATTCAGCCGAAGAACGTTTAAATATGCAAGGGTTGCTGGAAGACTTGCACCAGGTGGCGATTGATTCTGAATTGTTCTCAACGAAAGATGTGAAATCCAGAGCAATTAGAGTTCATTCTTGGTTAGTAGGAGATAAGGGAAACAGTGTTGATTTTATTCATCTGACTTTGGAATTATTATCAGGGCGAAGCTCAGAGCAAAAAAGAGAGTTAAGCCGTGCCTTGATGGACGTTTTAGCAGAACAAGCGAGTCACATTGACAGTTTAACTATCAATGTGCGAGATATGGAACAAGAGAGCTTTCAGAAGATAGGGTAGTTCCTGATTTATTTATGTCATATGACTAATGTTTTGTGTGTTTATTGGCGCTCGGAAATTGTATGACCTCTGCTGCTTGGTGTTCATTGATTGGCTTGTTCAATGAGTTGGCAAAACGCACAAATTGCTTTCCTAGTTCATGGCCTAATAATATGTTGATGTGATTAGGGTTGTTTCCTCGTTCAATAATTCGGTCAATATGACTCTGTTGTGCTAGCAATGGGCCTTGATGATCTTTAGGCACACTCTCAATAAATTCCATGCTGAGTTGATGACGCAATGCTTCTAATTGTTCAGGATCTTTTTCTGCTAATACTTTGAGTTCGTCAAATGAAGGTAAAGCGGTGTGATGATATGAGTGTGGCATTGGCTGACTCCTTGTCTTTTATAACAATAGATTCAGCTTAGTTGGCATTTTCAGGTTTTGAGAAAGTGGAATGGGGATATTGAAGGTTTATCTCGTTTGTGAAACATCTATGTGCTAACTAGAACGCTTCGCTCTAGAAACTATAAAATCAAAAGCACTTACGTTTTAATATATTCGATCTCAAGTCAATTATATATGCACTTATAGTCTCTAGTTAGCGCAGCGTATAGTTTTTAGTATAAAAAAACCGCAGATGCTTTTACACCTACGGCTTAAAATTATTAACAACATTCAGCTCTTCCTCGCTCCTCGAGCGAAGCGTCCTCGCCTCTCGTTCCTGCTCTTAAAGAATAATATCTCTAACTTCTTTGTCTTTACGCTCTAGGTAGTGAATAGACTTAATGCGACGAATGGTGCGACAGCGTCCACGGATAAGAAGTGTTTCCGTTGTTGCGATATTGCCTTGGCGAGTAATGCCTTCTAGCAAATCACCTTTAGTGATCCCAGTTGCTGCAAATACAACATCATCGCTACGAGCCATGTCAGTCATTTTTAAGATAACGTTCGCTTCTACGCCCATTTCTTTACAACGTTTCAGCTCATCTTCACCGTAAGCACGGTTTTCTGGCGTATCGCCTTTCACTTCGTGACGAGGAAGAAGACGCGCTTGCATGTCGCCATCTAGTGCGCGGATAGCGGCAGCAGAAATTACCCCTTCAGGAGCTCCGCCGATGCAGTACATTACGTCAACTTCGCTATCAGGCATACATGTTAAGATTGAAGCCGCAACATCACCATCAGGCACTGCGAATACACGAACACCCATTTTTTGCATATTAGCAATCATGTCATCATGGCGTGGTTTAGCCAGAGTCGTTACCACTAATGTATCTAGAGTTTTGCCTAGTGCTTTAGCAACGTTTTCTAAGTTTTCTTCTAGAGAAAGGTTAAGGTCGATTGCGCCTTTTGCGCCAGGACCAACAACCAATTTTTCCATGTACATATCAGGCGCTTTTAGGAAGCTTCCTTTTTCACCAGCAGCAAGAACAGCAAGTGCATTTGATTGACCCATAGCCGTCATGCGCGTGCCTTCAATTGGGTCAACCGCGATATCAACAGCATCACCGCCAGAACCTACGTGCTCACCAATATAAAGCATAGGTGCATCATCGATTTCACCTTCACCAATAACAATCTCACCACTGATGTCAGTTTTGTTCAGCAGTGTACGCATTACTTCTACAGCAGCGCCATCAGCAGCGATCTTATCGCCACGACCAAGCCATTTGTAACCAGCCAGTGCGGCACCTTCAGTAACTCGAGAAAAAGCCATTGCCAAATCGCGTTTCATATTTGCTCCGAATAAATCGATGAATTTAAAAATCGCAAGGATTTTATCACAACAGAAAGGGAAACGTTTGCTTTTTGGATCGGTAATCTTATATTTTCAAATTTATTAGGTTACGTTATAGAAGGTAGCTCATGCTCTAATTCAAATAATGCATTGAAATCTCTAGTTTTGGTATGAAGTTCGTTTTAATCTTAAGAAAGTAAGTCAGATGTTGGTAAAAATTGTTGTTTTTTTGTCCATGTGATGCATTTTAATGAAGAACACTATGGCAGAATTACAATTGCTGAGTAGAATAGAAAATAAGTCAGCAGAGAAAAATACACTCTCTGCATCTCAATGAAGATTACAGTTAAGGTGGCAGGAATGTCTTTAGAAATATTAGAACAACTAGAAGCTAAAGTTCAGATGGCAGTAGATACAATCGCACTGCTACAAATGGAAGTTGAAGAATTAAAAGAAACGAACGCTGAGCTAACTCAAAATCTTGAGCAAGCAAATAACGGTCGTTCTGAAGTTGAGCAAGAAGCTCAAAAAGCACGTGATGAGCAAGCTCAATTTGAAGCTCGCATCCGTGGTTTACTAGGTAAGATGGAAGAAGTAGAGTAATTCTACTTTTGTCGTCATAGCTTCCATTATTTCTGCGTTGTCGATGCTTACTTACTATCGTAAGCTCCGCGTCTCCGCCTTGAACTAATGGAATCTATTTAGCCAAAATTTAGAATTGGTTAACGAATAAATTTGAAACCGTAGGTGTGAAAGCACCTGCGGTTTTTTTTGGATGCTAGAAACTATACGCTTCGCTAACTAGAAACTGTAAGAGCGGGTATAGCTCTTAAATCTCTTCTTCACCCATCTCTTCTAACGGCTCTTGAGAAATGATAATTCCTGTTGAATCAGCATAAAGATAGTCTTCAGGTAAAAAGGTTACGCTACCAAAGTTCACTGCAACATCAATTTCACCAATGTTCTTTTTCGCAGCACCAACAGGGATAGAAGCAAGGGCTTGAATACCAATATTGATTTCCTCTAGGTAATCGACCTCACGAATACAACCATAAATAACCAATCCTTCCCAGCCATTATGAGCGGCTTTAGCTGCTAAGTCTGCATCAATTAATGCGCGGCGTAATGAACCACCGCCGTCAACTAATAGCACTCGGCCTTCGCCTTTTTCATCAAGTAGTCGACTGATCTGCCCATTATCTTCAAAGCATTTTATGGTTGTAATTTGTCCAGAAAATGAGGTTTTAGCACCATAGGAGCTGAACATTGGCTCAACAACATCAACGAGGTCTAAATAGATGTCACAAAGTGCAGAAGTATTGTATTCCATGATGATGTTTACCTTTTTTGTTTATATCAATTTGCCTTGAGTGCTTATTAATATACTGGCTTATTAAGTCATTACTATGATGAATAACAAGTTATACCGAGCTTGCTACACAATTATGTAATCGATTACGGATTAAATGGAGTGAATTAAATTGATAGATATAGACCAATTGAAAATAAAATATTAGTAAATAAAGCACACTGAACCACCGTCCCCATCATTGGCCGAATCGCTTCACCGTTTGGTGCTCGCATAACAGAGAGTACGTGATTAAAAACAAACGGACCAATAGCTAAGAATAACCAACCGGTTAATGAGTGAATTTGAGTGGCACTGAAGATAGCAAGGCTAATAAAACTGACTGCCATAATGATGGCATGATATTTACGCCCCCAAGTCGCACCCATGCGGACAACGAGTGTCATTTTTCCACACGCTTCGTCGTTTTCAATGTCTCGTAAATTATTAATATTTAAAACAGCAACGGCTAATAACCCACAGGCAATAGCGGGTAAAAATAACGCCGAAGATAAATGTCCAGTGTGTAGATAATACGTTCCGGCAACACCAAGTAAGCCAAAGAAGATAAAGACTGAAATATCACCTAAACCACGGTAGCCATAAGGTTTATCTCCCATGGTATAAGCAATAGCTGCACCAATCGCTAATAAACCAAGAATGATAAAACCAATAATATCCATGGTTTGATGAAGTGAAATGAAGACCAGTGTTAAACCACTAATAATGGTCAAAACGATATTAATACCAATGGCTTTTTTCATGGTCTCTTGAGTGACCAATCCTGACTGCATAGCACGTTGTGGCCCAAGACGTTCATCGTTGTCTGTGCCTTTTACCGCATCCCCATAATCATTTGCGAGATTAGATAAAATTTGTAATAGAGTTGCAGTAACAAATGCCATGAGAGTAATAGTAGCTGAGGCATGATTGTTCCAATACGCCAATGCAGAGCCTGTCATAATCGATGCAAGCGCAAGAGGAAGTGTTTTGGGACGAGCAGCACTGAGCCAAATAGCAAAAGGAGAAGTTTTCATAGCATCGCAAAAATAGTGAATAGACTCTCTATTATTCACTATTTTTGGAAGAACCCCAAATTTGAAAGCAAAAGAAGGGCGAAATTAGCCTATTTTTCCGGTATCAATCAATTGTTGAAGTAATGGACGAATGATTAATTCCATCGCAAAACTCATCTTCCCTCCGGGAACAACAAGGGTATTGTGACGAGACATAAATGATCCATCAATCATGGCTAGCAGATAAGGAAAATCAACATTACGTATGCCTCGGAAGCGGATCACCACAAAGCTTTCGTCTAAGCTTGGAATACCTTTAGCATTGAGTGGATTTGAAGTATCTACGGTGGGCACGCGTTGAAAGTTAATGTGAGTACGTGAAAACTGCGGTGTAATGTAATTTAGATAATCATCCATTGAACGAACAATCGAATCCATTACGGCCTCGCGTGAATGACCACGATCACGCGTGTCTCGTACGAACTTTTGTATCCATTCAAGATTTACGATTGGCACCATGCCTATCAATAAATCAACATGCTGAGAAACATCAATCTCGCCATCCATTACACCGCCGTGCAGTCCTTCATAAAAAAGAACATCGGTATTATCAGGAAGTTCTTGCCACGGAGTAAAGGTGCCTGGCATTTGGTTGAATGGAACCGCCTCATCAAAAGTGTGTAGATAGCGACGATATTGCCCTGTGCCATCAATACCGTATTGATGGAAGAATTGCTCGAGAGCGGGAAAATCGTTCGCTTGAGGACCAAAGTAACTGATGTGTTTCCCTTGCTCTTTCGCTTTACGGATTTCGACATCCATCTCAGGACGCGTAAATCGATGAAAGCTATCACCTTCAAGCCATGATGCTTTGATGTCCATCATATTGAACATCTTACGGAAGGCTTCAGAGGTGGTGGTGGTACCTGCACCAGAGGATCCGGTAACGGCAATAATTGGATGTTTAGCGGACATGACAAACCCTGTCTGTTATTCTTGGCATCAAGCCTTGATAGCAAAGATGTTATAACAGGGCTGTTGTAAATGATACGTTATCGTTTGAAATTTGTGAGTGATTGAAAGTGATTATTCAAATTCATGATTGGTTAGATTAGGGTTAAAGCGTGCTTTAGTTTGAATATCAACGGTTTCATGTAGTTCAGAGAAAACCACCATCGCTTCACCATTTTTTAATAACAAGGCAATCTGCTCTATTTTATCCTGATGGCTGCATTCCATTTCACCGTAATCGGTGCCTTCACGAAGAACAAATTCTGAAATCAAGTTTTCTAGGGTTTCTGGTGCGATATCTTGCCAAGGAATGATCATACTGCTTACTGCACTCGTAATTCGGCAATTGTTCAAATAAGACAATCGCTTTAATTTAGATAATAGTTTGAAACCACTGATTTACAGTTGTCTCTAACCAAAAATTTGGTTTGATGAATGACCCATTAATAAAGCCAACATGACCGCCATTTTCTGTTAGCTGATAGTGTACACAGTTAGGCAAAGGATGAGTAGGTATCACCGCCGCTGTCATGAAAGGATCGTCTTTAGAATGAAGGATCCGTGTTGGTATGTCGATGCTGTCTAAAAACTGTAAACCGCTGCATTGTTTATAATAATCGTGTGCGTTTTCATAACCGTGCATAGGGGCGGTGAGTAAATTATCAAATTGTAGTAAATCAGGAATAGCTGCAATCATTGCCTTATCTAAACCGACAATCGCTTTTCTGTTGTTATTGATTTTTTGGATACTACTGGCTTTCAATGACCGTAATAAATACGTCTGATAAACACGAGAAAACCCTTGTTGAATACGTTCAGAACAAGCCCCTAAATCTAAGGGGGCAGAAATAACGGTTGTCGCCTTTAATAATGTATTTGTACGGTATTTAGCGAGATAATTGACTAACATATTGCCACCGAGGGAGATCCCTGTAGCGACTTTAATTCGATTTGGAAAGCGGTTATCGAGCATTTCAATAAAGAAACGAGCGTCTTCGGTTTCACCTGAATGATACGCTCTGGCTAGGCGGTTTGGTACATCGCTACAACCACGGAAATGCATCATGACCCCAAGCCAACCTTGTTCTTTGGCTGCGGCGAGTAGTCCATTTGCATATGGACTTTCAAAACTGCCTTCTAATCCATGAAATAAAATAAAGATCGGTTTGTCCCCGGCCTTATTTGGGCTTTCACTCCATGTTAAATCGACAAAATCCCCATCAGCTAATTCAAGCCGCTGCCAATACCCATTAAATAAAGGGTTTCTACGCAGTAAGCGCGGCAATAACGTTTGAATATGTGCGTTTGATAATCCTGAGGCAGGAATAAATGAGTCCATCATGAATTAGGATCCCTTTTTTATTTGTAGAGAAAAGAGTAATGATTCGGCATTGAGCGAGCAGCAGTAAGAGTATAATAAGCCATCGATATTATTAGCGACTGATAATAATTCAATACGTGATAGTGTATCAATAAGATCAGCTTGCTGTTGTTTTTCTAATTGGAGCTCAAAATTAAGAGCGTGTTGATAAAGAGATCGATCATTCGTTAGTTTGATTTTTTTTCTTAGTGCTCGGTAAGAAAATAGTAAGGTATCAGTCGGTGATAGGGCGAGCTTAAGAGCGTGAAGGTGTAGTTGAGAGAATTGAATCTCGAGAGAATCAAGCCAAATTAACAGCAGGGCAAGATTAACGTTACCATTATGCTTATCTTGTAAGATGAGAGCAGCTTGTTGTACTTCCGATTTTTTGTAGTGTTCTAGCGAGAAGGACCAAAAGGCTTCGCAAGTCAGCAAAGCCTTTTGTTGTTGATTAAGAGGAGCGTTACAGTTGAGCGGCATTCTCTTTTTCTTCAATCTGTTCTTGCAGATCCATCCATTCCATCTCAACGTCTTCTAGTTCTGATTTAGAAGAGGCTTGAATGGCCAAGACTTCAGTTAAACGTTTTTTGTTTTCTGCCTCATATAAAGAAACGTCACCAAGTTGTTCTTCTGATTGGCTTAGTGCTTCATTGAGCTTATCCATTTTCTTTTCAAGCTTCGTTACTTCTTTACGCAGTGGTGCTATTTGTTTTCTGAATTCTGCTTCTTTACGTTTCTGCTCTTTTTTATCAGCGGCACTTAAACTGGTAGAGGTGCTTGGGCTGTCTTGTTTATCTTGTTGCAGTTGTTCTTTTCGTTCGTTCTTGTTTTGTTCTGTTAGCCATTTGTAGTAATCCGTTAAGTCACCATCAAAAGGAACCACTTGGCGATCATGAACTAGGTACAGATCATCTGTGGTAGCACGAAGTAAGTATCTATCGTGACTGACAATAACCATTGCGCCTTCAAAAGTTTGCAGTGCCATGGTTAAGGCTTGGCGCATATCCAAATCAAGGTGGTTGGTTGGTTCATCGAGTAGCAACATGTTTGGTTTTTGCCACACAACAAGTGCTAATACTAAACGGGCTTTTTCACCACCCGAGAATGGGCCTACTTTGTCTAAGGCTTTTTCACCTTGGAAACCAAAGCTGCCTAAGTAATCTCGCAGTTGTTGTTCTGTGTGATTAGGGGCAATTTGCATTAGATGCTGTAGTGGCGTTTCTTCTATGTGCAGCGTTTCTAATTGATGTTGTGCAAAATAACCAATTTTCACACCTTGAGAGTAGTTGAACACGCCACTTTGTGGTGCTAATTCGCCGGATAGTAATTTGATTAAGGTTGATTTACCCGCACCATTTCGACCTAATAGACCAATACGACTTCCAGGAACCAAATTTAAACGGATTTGCTCAAGGATCGTATTATTTTCGTAACCGGCACTTACTTCATCCATCATTAGAATTGGATTTGGTAATGCGTCTGGTTCTCTAAAATTAAAGCTGAATGGGTTATCTAATTGTGCAGGTAGCACTTTCTCCATCTTCTCTAACGCTTTAATACGGCTTTGTGCTTGACGTGCTTTTGATGCTTTGTAACGGAAGCGGTCAATGTATGACTGCATGTGCGACATGTTCTTTTGCTGCTTTTGGTATTTCGCTTGTTGCAGCACTAATTTCTCAGAACGTTGCACTTCAAATGATGAGTAGTTACCGGTGTATTCGTTTAATTTCTGATTTTCTACATGAATGATGCGATTAATTACTGGATCCAAAAAATCACGGTCATGAGAGATAAGCATTAAAGTGCCAGGGTAGTTTTGTAACCAACGTTCTAGCCACATTACCGCATCTAAATCTAAGTGGTTGGTAGGTTCATCGAGTAATAATAGGTCTGAGCGACAAAGTAATGCTTGTGCTAAGTTTAAACGCATACGCCAACCACCAGAGAATTGGGTTAAGTTCCAATCCATCTGTTGTTGTGAAAAGCCTAAACCATTTAATAATTCAGCCGCGCGGGAGTTAATGGTGTAGCCGCCTACGATGTCGATCTTACTGTGTAATTCAGCCACTAACGTGCCGTTATCTGCTTTTTCGGCTTCGATAAGTTGAGCTTCTAAGTTGCGGTATTCACGGTCACCATCAATAACATAATCGAGAGCTTTACGCTCTAACGCTGGGGTCTCTTGTGCGACCCACGCCATTTCCCAGTTGTGGGGAACGCGGTTTGAACCGGCATCAACACTTAACTCACCTTTAATTAAGGCAAAAAGAGTGGATTTACCACAGCCATTTTTTCCTACCAAGCCGACTTTATCACCAGGATGTATAGTGGCAGAGGCTTGTTCCAGTAATGGCTTTCCGCCACGAAGTAATTGAATGTCTGAAAACGTAATCATGCTGTGGTGTTCTTCTCTTGTTGGCAAAATGTAGAATACGGGGAGCATAGTAGGCGGAAGAGCGAAGATTGTCGATATAGAAATAGTCTGTATGATGAGAGGATAGTAGGGTGTGTTGATATTTTGTGATGATTTTTAATTATGAAAGGCCGATCCTCCCTAATCTAAGAGAATAAGAAGAGAAGTCTAGAAAGGAATTTATGACTCAGTTGCCTAAAATATTAGTAATCCTCACTCATCCTGACCCTGAGAGTTCTATTGCCAATAAGGCGATATTATCTGCCTATCAAGGGTTATCTCATGTCACTGTGCATGATCTTTATGCTCAATATCCTGAATTTTTTATTGATGTTATTTATGAGCATGAACTGCTTGCTCAGCATGACATTATTGTTTTTCAGCATCCTCTTTATCTTTATTCGTGCCCTTCGTTATTAAAAGAATGGATGGATTGTGTACTAGGAAAGGGCTTTGCCTATGGTGAAGGCAATGCTCTAAAAGGTAAAAAATGGCGTAGTGTTATTACTGCGGGAGGTATTGAAGAAGCCTTTTCAGTAAACGGATATAACCAACATTCGATGGATGAAATATTAGTCCCATTTAAGATCACGGCGGCCTTATGTCAGATGGAATGGCTTACGCCATCGGTGCAATATTGGGCTAGAAAAATCACGTTAGAAAAGCGTCAGCAGTTTATTGATGACTATAAAGAATGGTTATTAAATCCTAGAGGAGAGATCTAATGGCGGGTGATTGGCTACATACCAGTTCGATATTTTTAGCGGCTGCTGTTGTGACGGTTCCTTTAGCTCAGCGATTTGGATTAGGTGCAGTACTTGGGTATTTATTAGCAGGAATCGCGATCGGGCCATGGGGATTGAAATTGATTTCTGATGTTGATGCTATTTTACACTTTTCAGAATTTGGAGTGGTGCTACTGTTATTTCTCATCGGTTTAGAATTAAACCCGAATAAATTATGGAAGATGAGAAAACCAATAATAGGATTAGGCGGCAGCCAAGTTGTATTTACATCATGTGTTATTACTGCGGCTATGATGTTTTATGGCTTAACGTGGCAAGTGAGCGTTGTTATTGGTATGGGATTAGCGTTGTCATCTACTGCGATAGCATTACGAGTGATTGAAGAACGTAAATTGTCGGGTTCAGAAAGCGGGCAGTCTGGTTTCGCAGTATTGCTGTTTCAAGATATCGCGGTTATTCCTATGCTTGCGATATTGCCAGTACTGGCTGGTGGGGCAAGTGGTCATTGGCTTGATGGGTTATGGATATTGGTTGGTGTGGTAGGCATTTTCACGTTAGGCCATTTTTTACTTCGTCCATTATTTAGCTATGTAGTGAAGAGTGGGGCGCGAGAGCTATTTACTGTGGCTGCCCTTCTTTTGGTTATTGGTGTTTCTGCTGCGATGAAACAGTTGGGATTATCAATGGCACTAGGTGCTTTTCTGGCTGGAGTCTTGCTGGCGGAGAGTGAATTTCGCCATGAATTAGAGGTGGCAATAGAACCCTTTAAAGGATTATTACTGGGTCTGTTTTTTATTGCGGTAGGAATGTCGGTCAACCTAGGTTTGTTATTGCAATATCCATTAGAGATATTAGCCGCCGTTACTTTATTAGTGAGTTCAAAAGGGTTTCTACTTTATGGTCTGGCTCGCTTATTTGGAACAAGAGCAAAAGCTCGCAGCCAGATGGCAATGATATTAAGCCAAGGTGGTGAGTTTGCGTTTGTATTATTTACAGCCGCACAAATGGAAGGATTGTTGAGTCGAGAATTAACGGCATTCTTATTGGTTGTGGTCAGTTTATCAATGATGACAACTCCTTTACTCTTGATTGCTCAAGATTGGTGGTTTGGTAGAACGCTGAACAGCGAAGAAGAAATGCCACAATCAGATTTTACTCATGCCACTCAACCACAGGTGATCATCGCAGGTTTTGGTCGATTTGGTCAGATTGTTGGGCGTTTATTGTTTGCGAATAAGATTAAGCTAACTATTTTAGAGAGTGATCCAAGCCAAATTCGTTTATTAAGAAAATTTGGTTATAAAGTGTATTACGGCGATGCAACTCAAGTTGAATTATTGCGAGCTGCTGGTGCAGAGAAGGCAGAGGCAATAGTGGTTTGCAAGACGGACCCTCAAAAAGTCATGGATGTGGTGGCATTGTGTAAGCAGCATTTTCCTCATTTGAAAATATTAGCTCGTGCTCGTAGCCGAGTAGAAGCGTATGAGTTGTTAAGTGAGGGCGTTGATCATTTTTCACGAGAAACTTTTTATGGGGCCCTTGATTTAGGCCGACAAACCCTTACATCTTTAGGTATGCACCCGTACCAAGCCAAGCGTGCAGAATCTCATTTTAAAAAGTTAGATGTTGCTATGCTCAAAGAATTGTTACCATTGCACTCAGATGACAAAGCATTAGCTTCAAAAGCGAAAGCGGCTCGCATTGAGTTAGAAGAGATCTTTGGCTTAGAGATGGAAAACGAACGATCAACCCAACACCATTGGGATTAGTATCATTAGCACAAGGATAATAACCGTGAAAAAACGATTTATTGCAGGTGCGGTTTGCCCATCGTGTAGCACAACCGATACGCTACGCTGGTGGGAAGAAAGTAATATTGAACATGTCGAATGCGTGGAATGTGGTCATACAGACCGTAAAACACCAAAATCGATAGAAAAAACCAAACATGCGCAAGATGATGTTATTGGTGTTTTTAAGCCTGAATAGTATTATGTTGCAATACTGAATACCATCCACTAATGCTAAGTGCATCCGGAGTTAAAATGAAAATTGAAAAGAATGTTGTTGTAAGTCTTGCTTACCAAGTGAAAACAGAAGAAGGCGTAGTTGTTGACCAATCAACAGTAGAAGCTCCTCTTGATTACCTACACGGTAACGATAATCTAATCGTAGGTCTTGAAAAAGCACTTGAAGGCAAAATTGCTGGCGATAAATTCAGCATCACAGTTACTCCTGAAGATGCATACGGCGAGCACATGGATGAGATGGTTCAACGTGTTCCTGCAAACGTATTCCAAGGTGTTGAGCAAATTGAAGTTGGTATGCGTTTTCTTGCTGATACAGACCAAGGTCCAATCCCTGTAGAAGTAACAGAAGTTGATGGCGACGAAGTTGTTGTTGATGGTAACCACATGCTTGCTGGCCAAACTCTAGGTTTTGACGTTGAAGTTGTTGCTGTTCGTGCTGCAACTGAAGAAGAGCTAGCACACGGTCATGTACATCAAGAAGGCGGCTGTGGTCACGACCACGGACACGACCATGATCATGAAGGCGGTTGTTGTGGTGGCGAAGGCCATTCTCACGATCACGAGCATGAAGAAGAGCATGTATGTTGTGGTAAAGGCAACTGTTCTAAGTAATCTTTTAAGATCAGGAACGAAGACGCTTCGCTCGAGAGTTTAGGGGCGAGGACGAGCTTGAGTTCTATGATAAATTTGAAACCGCAGGTGTGAAAGCATCTGCGGTTTTTTTAACTAGAAACTATACGCTGCGCTAGCTAGAGTCTATAAAAGCAAAAGTATTAGGAATTGGCAGTTCTATTTACTTCATCAGTGATACACGCTCTTACTAGTCTCTAGTTAGCGAAGTGTATAGCCTCTAGTAATGCGGTGGTGGTGTCTCTTCTGACGGATCAGCCATGCTCGACGTATCCATGGTTTTCACTTTACCCACCATGAACTTTATTTGAACTTGCATATTAGTGATCAGTAATTGTTGCTGAGATAACGCATCGTTTAACTCTTCAATTGTTTGTTCTTGGAACGCCATTTGGCACTCTAAATCACTAATTTTATCTTCTAATCTTTTAATTTCTGTTGTCATTATTCTATCAACCAAGCTTGAGCTATTCCGGCTGAGGTGGCTGAAATGACTCGTTGTTTTTTATCAATGGCAACATCATACACTACCGCTGTTGGTGGGCGTGCATCTTTTAATGGCTCGGCGCGCCATTGTTCTTTTTTCTTACCTGAGAGCGTATCCCACAACATAATAGTACCTGATGGAGAACCAGTCATAAGATAAGAACCGTCATCACTAAAGCGAGCACTAGAGAAAACTTGCTGACGAGCGAAAGTGCTTAACTCTGTAATTTTATCACCCGTTTTTAAATCCCAGATAAAAGCTTCATTACCACCGTCGGCAGTTAATGCGTATTTGCCATCTCGTTGCAGTGCAATGCGACTTACGCGCTTCTCATGTTCAAAGGTGTGTAATATTTGTCCTGTCTGTGTGTCCCAAAAATAAGCAAAGTGATCATTACCACCAGAGAGTGCAAACTTTCCATTAGCTGATAGGGCAACTGAATTTACTTTTTCTCGATGAGCGAGAAATTCAAGCCTGCGTCCTGTTGCTAAATTAATATAAATAGCCTTACCATTAGATAAGCCAAGCAAGACTTGTTGACCATTACTTGATATATCGACACCACGAATAATGCCATCAGAAATAGACCATAATCCTTCAGAGATACCCATACCTAAATCCCACACGGCGAAATTGGTTTTGGTAGCAGTAATGGCAAAGCGTGAATTATCAGAAATGGTTATATGCGAAACCGTTGAGTCATGCTGATCTTGAGCACCAAAATAGGTTAATTCTTTATTGTCGACTAAATCCCAAAAATGCAATCCGCTTTTTATTTTGCTATTAGTATTTACAGCATTGGATCCCTCTTTAACAAAAAAAAGACCAAAACGAGCATCACGACTTAAAGCAAAACTGGTTGTTCCTTGTGTGGCAATTTCCCATCGTTGAACGTCAGAGTTATTCAAGAAACAACCTACTAATGTCAACGTAATGACAAAAATTACAATGTATTGAGAGATAAGGCGCATCAAATTGAACTACTCGTTTGTAATGTGTCTATAAGTACTAGTATATTGTGATGAACAGTATTTCACATCTTTATCTAAAAAATTGAATAAGAAATTGAGGCAAGACCTCAAATAACCGGAGTTTTGAAATGAAATCTATCTTTAAAGTGTCGTTACTTGCTGCAACTGTTGCATTTGTTGTTGGTTGTCAAAAAGAAGAAGCACCAAAAACAGAAGCTACAACGTTGCCAGCTAAGATTGAAGCATCTGCAGAAAATGCTACGGCAGTAACATTTGCATCTGAAGATGAAAAAGCAGGTTATGCAATCGGCGCATCATTGGCTAAATACCTAAACTCAAATCTAGAGAAACAGACAGAGCTTGGCTTAGACCTGAAAAAAACCGATGTGCTGGCTGGTGTTACAGATGTATTTAACGGTAAAGAGCGTCTAACTGACGAAGAAATTCAAGGTGCTTTACAAGCTCTGGATCAACGTGTTGCTGAAATTGCAAAACAAAAAGCAGCGGCTGAATCAGAAGCAAATATCAAAGCGGGTGCTGATTATCGTGCAGAGTTTGAAAAACAAGACGGTGTAATGAAGACTGAATCAGGTCTTTTATACAAAGTAATTACTCCTGCTGATGGCCCTAAGCCTAAAGACACAGATACAGTAGTTGTTCATTACTCAGGTACACTAATTGATGGTACTAAGTTTGATAGCTCTTATGATCGCAACCAACCTGCAACGTTCCCATTAAATGCAGTCATTCCTGGTTGGACTGAAGGTGTTCAACTTATGAACGTAGGTTCTAAGTACAAGTTCGTTATTCCTGCAGAATTAGGTTACGGTGCTCAAGGTAACCAAGCGATCCCTGCAAACTCAACATTAGTATTCGATGTTGAATTGCTTGAAATCAAAGATGCAGCAAAACCTGCAAAATAATCTTAACGAAGATTAAATAATCTAAACTTTGTTTTAGATCACTGAATTAGCCCCGGCACTTGCTGGGGTTTTTTATTTTCATGCAAATATTCTGATAAACTTGATGGAATTATTTTAAGCAACTGGCTTTTGCTGCTCGTTGGATAAATGGATATTGAGTTGGTGTATATGAATATTGAAAATGCCGCAGAAGAAAGCTTATCTGAGGTAGTGCCATTTACTGAATTTGATCATCACATCTTACGTTCTTATGAAGCGGTAGTTGATGGGATTGCGAGTTTAATTGGTAGCTATTGTGAAATTGTTCTGCATTCATTAGAAGACATTAATAAATCGGCAATCCGAATTGCTAATGGTGAAAATACCGGGCGTAAAGTGGGGTCGCCTATTACGGATTTAGCTCTGCAAATGTTGAAAGATATTCAGCGATCAGAGCGTAACTTTTCACGTTCATATTTCACTCGAGCTAAGGGTGGGGTATTAATGAAGTCGATTACTGTCGCAATTCGTAATGGAAATGAAAGAATTATTGGTTTGTTATGTATTAACATCAATCTAGATGCGCCTTTTTCTCAAGTATTACATTCATTTATGCCAAGTGAAGAAGCAAATGAAGCGGCATCAAGCGTTAACTTTGCTAGCGATGTTGATGAATTAGTTGATCAAACAGTAAAGCGTACTATTGATGAAGTGAATGCAGATAAAGAAGTAGGCAATAATGCTAAGAATAAACAGATAGTAATGGATTTATACGACAAAGGTATCTTTGATATTAAAGACGCAATTAATCGTGTAGCTGATCAGTTAAATATTTCAAAACATACAGTGTATCTTTATATTCGCCAGAGAAAAATTGAGGATGGTGAAAAGTGAGTTTATGTTATGGGCTTGTCGTTAATGGGCCAGCTTACGGAACTCAAGCATCGAGACAGGCATTTCAATTTGCCCAAGCACTGATAGAGCAAGGTCATACGCTCAAAAAAGTATTTTTCTATCAAGATGGAGTACTTAACGCCTCGTCATTAATCTTACCTGCGAATGATGAATTTGATATAACAAAAGCATGGCAAGAATTTGCAAAAGCACATGATGTTGAATTAGAAACGTGCGTGGCTGCAGCATTACGTCGTGGCGTTATAGGGAAAGAGGAAGCGGAACAAAATAAGCGGAACCAACATAATCTGGCTTCCGAATTTCAGCAAGCAGGTTTAGGTGGTTTAGCTACTGCATTATTAACATTTGACCGAGTAATCCAGTTTTAATAAATTGATTTTTAATTAAAAGGTAAGTTATGAATCGAATTGGATTTGTATTTCAAAGTTCACCTCATTCTACGACAAAAGGTAGAGAAGGATTAGATGCGATTCTTGCAGCTTCTGCGTACAGTGAAGACATTCATATATTCTTTATTGGCGATGGGGTATTACAGTTATTGGAAAATCAACAGCCTGAGAAAGTATTATCACGTGATTATATTGCAGGATTTAAAATGTTAGCACTGTATGATCTTGAAGAAATCTTTGTGTGCAATACAGCTTTATTAAATCGTGGTATCAAGAAAAGTCATTTATTAATTGATGTTGATGTTATCTCTAATCAACAAATTAATGAGCAGTTATCGCAATGTGATCAGGTGATGGTGTTTTAAATTATGCTGCATGTCTTAACTAAAACAGATAGCCTTCAAGCACTCCGTAATCAAGAATTACCAGTCAATGTTGAGAAAGATGTCCTTTTACTCACGCAAGATTGCGTTTATGCAGCTATATCGGATCATAAGGATCATTTATTGATCCTTCCATTTAAACAATGCTATATCCTACAAGAAGATGTAGAAGCTAGGGGGGTTAAATTATTAATTGATAATAAAATTCAACTGGTTAGCTATGACTTATTTGTAACTCTAACCCAAGTTAACTCACCTATAGTTACTTGGTAATCGTGTGTTATGTTCGAGAAACTTAAATTATTTTTAAATTGTTTATTAATAGTGCTGTATATTTCTTGACACATATCACGTTCAGCCTTAGAATTTCGCGTCCCTATTTCCATAGGGATATAGATTTTTCAAAAGTTTTCGAACCTCTAATCAGGAGCTATTTTAATGGCAACTATTAATCAGTTGGTACGCAAGCCACGTGCAAAGCAAGTTGTTAAAAGCAACGTGCCTGCGCTAGAAGCGTGTCCACAAAAACGTGGTGTATGTACTCGCGTATATACTACTACTCCAAAAAAACCGAACTCAGCGTTACGTAAAGTATGTCGTGTTCGTTTAACTAACGGCTTTGAAGTTACTTCATACATCGGCGGCGAAGGTCACAACCTTCAGGAGCACTCAGTTGTTCTTATCCGTGGTGGTCGTGTTAAAGATTTACCAGGTGTGCGTTACCACACTGTTCGTGGTGCACTTGACTGTGCAGGCGTAAACGATCGTAAGAAAGGTCGTTCTAAGTACGGTGTGAAACGTCCTAAGTCTTAATGGAATCCGTTAAGTAAGGCCAAACACTATATATTTGTAATTTGAAGAAACTGAAAAGTTTTGGATAACCTGAAGACAACAACGGAGATATTCCATGCCACGTCGTCGCGTAATAGGCCAACGTAAGATCCTTCCAGATCCTAAGTTCAAATCTGAGCTGTTGGCAAAATTTGTAAACATCGTAATGGTTGACGGTAAGAAATCAACTGCTGAAAAAATCGTTTACGGTGCACTAGAATTAATGGCTGAGAAATCTGGTAAAGATCACTTAGCTGTATTCGAAGAAGCTCTTGAAAACATTCGTCCATCGGTAGAAGTTAAATCTCGCCGTGTGGGTGGTTCTACTTACCAAGTTCCTGTAGAAGTACGTCCGGTTCGCCGTAACGCACTTGCTATGCGTTGGTTAGTTGAAGCTGCGCGTAAGCGTGGTGAAAAATCTATGGCTCAACGTCTTGCTAACGAAATGTTAGACGCGTCTGAGAACAAAGGTACTGCGGTTAAGAAACGTGAAGACGTTCACCGTATGGCTGATGCTAACAAAGCATTCGCTCATTACCGCTGGTAATACCGAAGGTGCAGCAGTCCTTGCTGCACCTTACTTCTTTCTTTCCCATTTAGTAAAACACTTAGCCATTATCGCTATTTCAATGCATTTGCGTTGGGAAATAGCAATAATCCCTAAGATAAGAGGATACAACCGTGGCTCGAAATACACCTATTGAGCGCTACCGTAATATCGGTATCTGTGCTCACGTAGATGCAGGTAAAACTACTACTACTGAGCGTATTCTATTCTATACTGGCCTTTCTCATAAAATCGGTGAAGTTCACGATGGTGCTGCTACCATGGACTGGATGGAACAAGAGCAAGAGCGCGGTATTACCATTACCTCTGCGGCAACTACGACTTTTTGGCGTGGTATGGATGCACAATTTGATGATCATCGTATTAATATCATTGATACCCCTGGACACGTTGACTTTACTATCGAAGTAGAACGTTCTTTGCGTGTACTTGATGGTGCGGTTGTTGTTTTCTGTGGTTCATCTGGTGTAGAACCTCAATCTGAAACTGTATGGCGTCAAGCGAATAAGTACGGCGTTCCTCGTATTGTCTTCGTAAATAAGATGGACCGTGCAGGTGCTGATTTCTTACGTGTTGTAGAACAAATTAAAAATCGTCTTGGTGCAAATCCTGTTCCTATCCAACTAAATATTGGTGCAGAAGAAGATTTTAGAGGTGTTATCGACCTTATTAAGATGAAGACAATCAATTGGAATGAAGCCGATCAAGGCATGACCTTCACGTATGAAGATATTCCAGCTGATATGCAAGAGCTTGCAGACGAATGGCGCCTAAACTTAGTTGAAGCGGCAGCGGAAGCGTCAGAAGAACTGATGGATAAATATCTTGAAGGTGAAGAACTGACAGAAGCTGAAATTAAAAACGCATTACGCACACGAACTATCAATAATGAGATTGTTCTTGCGACATGTGGCTCTGCATTTAAGAATAAAGGGGTTCAAGCGGTACTTGATGCTGTTGTTGAGTTCCTACCTGCGCCTATCGATGTTCCTGCAATTAAGGGCGTTGATGAAAACGACAATGAAGTTGAACGTCATGCAGACGACAACGAACCATTTGCAGCGTTAGCGTTTAAAATTGCAACAGACCCATTCGTAGGTACGTTGACTTTCATGCGTGTTTATTCAGGTGTTGTTAATACTGGTGACGGTGTTTATAACTCAGTAAAACAAAAGCGTGAACGTTTTGGTCGTATTGTTCAGCTTCATGCTAATAAGCGTGAAGAAGTGAAAGAAATACGTGCCGGTGATATCGCAGCGGCGATTGGCCTTAAAGATGTAACTACAGGTGATACACTGTGTGATCAAAACGCGAAAGTAATTCTTGAGCGTATGGAATTTCCTGAACCGGTTATTCAGATAGCAGTTGAACCAAGAACATTAGCAGATCAAGAAAAAATGGGCGTCGCGCTAGGTAAACTAGCTGCTGAAGATCCATCTTTTAAAGTTGAAACCGATAAAGAATCAGGACAAACACTGATTTCTGGTATGGGTGAACTACACTTAGATATTATCGTTGATCGAATGAAGCGTGAATTCAGTGTTGAATGTAACGTTGGTAAGCCTCAAGTGGCATATCGTGAAACTATTCGTGGTAGCGCGGAAGTGGAAGGTAAATTCATTCGTCAATCTGGTGGTCGTGGTCAATACGGTCATGTATGGCTAAGAATTGAACCCGCTGAACATGATGCAGGTTTCGTTTTTGTCGACGAAATTGTAGGTGGTGCAGTTCCTCGTGAATTCATCAGCTCAGTAGCAAAAGGTATCGAAGAGCAAATGAATAACGGCGTGCTGGCAGGTTATCCTGTACTCGACGTTAAAGCGACGCTGTTTGATGGCTCATACCACGATGTGGACTCCAATGAAATGGCGTTCAGAATCGCGGGTTCAATGGCTTTCAAGAAAGGTGCACTAGAAGCGCAACCTGTTATTCTTGAACCAATGATGAAAGTTGAAGTAACCACTCCAGAAGACTGGATGGGTGATGTTGTTGGTGATTTAAACCGTCGCCGCGGCATGATTGAAGGTATGGACGATGGCATCGCTGGTTTGAAAATAATCCGTGCTCAAGTTCCACTTTCCGAAATGTTTGGTTATGCAACATCTCTACGTTCTGCGACTCAAGGTCGAGCATCTTACTCTATGGAATTTTCCGAATACGGTGAAGTTTCGAAGAATGTTGCTGATAGAATCATCGCTGAACGCGGATAAAACACTCAATATCCTTGCGTCAAGAGCAATTGACGCATAAAATAGCAAATTCTGGCGCGCCTTATCACTGTTCGATAAGGCGAATCATAACTAGGAAGGAACACGATCGTGTCTAAAGAAAAATTTGAACGTACGAAACCGCACGTAAACGTTGGTACTATCGGCCACGTTGACCACGGTAAAACAACTCTAACTGCTGCTATCTGTACTACACTTGCTAAAATTTACGGTGGCGT